>SVMF01000011.1 GCA_015067565.1 Oscillospiraceae bacterium
CGGTGTCCACGATTTCAAATATTCCTCGTTCCATCTTTCCGCGTTCTAACATCTTTCATCACCCACAACTATTATACCATATAACGCAGAAAAAGCCCAGTATTAACTGAGCTTTTTCGACAGACTGCGAGCTGAGTTCGAACTCAGCTCGTTTTTTATGATCACAGGGAAAAATCGACACGATCGTATTCTTCAAAATCCTGCGGTTTTGCTTTTGGGGGAGTTCTCTTCAAAGGATCATACTTAAACTTCCTGCAGTGACCCGTCGAGTTGAGCATTCCTTTTTTTGCACACAGAATGGTGGTTTCGTCGATCTTTGCGGCGTGAACACAGTAGGAACAGGACTTTTCGATTTTCTTGCGAAACAGCATAATCTCACCTCTGCTTGTATTATACTATAACTTTCTGCTTTTTTCTACCCCATTTTTTACAAATGTTTGAAAAAACACAAACTGTCAACCAAAGAAGCAGACTAAAACAGAAAAAGGCGATACCAATATGAAATGAATATGCCAGCTGCGCACTGATGAGCCCGTGCAGGAGTTTTTCTGCAAAATAATGATGGACATTCAAACCAACCGATTTCCAAAGGGTCATAGCCTGCATATGCACACAGAATCCGCCCCATCCCATCAAGAAAGCAGCTATAACAAAACTGTTGGGTGTTGCACTGAGACGACTGATGCCGCTTGTCAGCTCAAAAGACCCAAACAAGATCGCTTGTGGCAGATGTTCTGCCATCGGCAGCGTTTCAAGGATTGTGGAAAAGGACTGAAACAATGTAACAAGTGCACAGATTTGCAGCATGGAGGTGCACGATGCACCAACCGCATCTGAGAAGCTCTGCGCAAAGGACTTTTTGTTTGACACGATTGGCTGTACGGTAATTTTCTTCGCATTAGGTGCAAACAACATTGCGCAGATGATTGCCGAGAATACATGAATTGCATATAAGACCAACCCGAGGCGCACATCCCCAAAAATGCTGCCAATCAGGCCGATGAAAAATCCGGGGCCAGAATTGTTACAAAATACGATGGCTTGTTCTGCGGATCTTTTTGTAAGTATTCGCTCCTGATACATGGAACAAACGGTTGCAACTCCAACGGGATAACCTCCGAGCAGACTGAAAACGAAAGCATACAATAGCCGATTCCTGATCCGCACTTGCTGCGAGGACAGCACTTTTGCCGCAAACAGAAATGGAAATAATGCAGGAACGACCGCTTTGGCACAAATTTGAAGCCCCCGTGCGCAACCCTCCGCCGCAGAAGAAGGGAAGAGAATCAGAAGAAACATGAGCGCTATCGCAATAAACATAACATCACCCGCTTTTTATATATGCAACAATGAGCCAAGCTTGCATACAATGTCCATGGGTGATAACATGAAAAAAGATTTTGCAACAACCGTAGGAGAATCGCTCTCGCTCCCGGCCGAGGCTATCAGCAATGTGGCTTTGATCCAGCTGCGCGGCAGAAGGAGCCTGAGCATTGAGCACCACAGCGGCATTGGATTGTATACGGATGAGGAAATACGAATCCACACAAAGCAGGGCATCCTTTGCGTATATGGCAGAGGACTAAAAATGGTCTGTATGCAGAGCCGATATATGGAGCTTCGCGGCACCATTGACCGTCTGGAGTGGGTGTGAAGATGGAAGAGCTGCGATTTTTTCTAAGTCGGACGGAGCTTGAGCTTTTGGGTGCGAACATCAGCGAGACCTTGAATGTGCTGATGCAAAAGAACATTCCTTTTCGGGATATGAATCAAATCGATGCGCAGCGTTGTCGCATTCGTGTCTGTTCGCAGCACATAGAAGAGATACAAAAACTTGCGCTGAGCTGCTATTGCCAGGTGCGTGTGATCGGGCGAAGCGGCATTTGGGAGATTTTCAAAAAGCTTCTGAAACGGCCTTGTTTGCTGATAGGCTGCGCTGCAGCTATTTTCATGAGTTTTTATTTGCAAACCTTTGTACTTATGATGGATGTCAGCGGAAACGAAAAGCTGCATGAGCAGCAGATTCTCCGTGCCCTACAGGAGGTTGACATTCAATTCGGCAGCAGAGGAGCGCAGATCGATCCGCAACTGACCAAGCACCGAATGCTCTCGAAGCTGCCACAGCTTTCCTGGATCGGTGTGAACCGAAGTGGGTGCAAGCTCAACATTCTCGTAACAGAGAGAACTGTATTTCATGATGAGAAAGAAAAAATACCTGCTGCCAATATTATTGCATCGAGGGACGCAACGCTGAGTGAGCTGATCGTCTCGGAGGGAATGAAGCTGTGCAAGGTTGGCGACAGTGTCAAAAAGGGTCAGATCCTGGTTTCCGGCTTTGAAGACTACGGACTTTTCCTGAAGGCTGTGTGTGCCGAAGCAGAAATTTACGGTCAGACCTGGTACTCGGGAATGCTGGCAACACCATTAAAAACGAGAAGAAAATGCTACACCGGCAGGTCGTGGAAGGAATATTCGCTGATCATCGGAAGAAAAAGAATAAATTTGTGTACAAACAGTAGCTTTTTGGGTATGACTTGTGATAAAATAGTGAGCGTAAAAGAATTACGGCTGCAGAATTTTGCCATTCCTATCCGTTTGGAGGAGGTAACCTGCCGAGAATACACACTCTACGAAGAACTCACGGATACGCAGCAGCGGAGAAAAGAGCTGGAGTTTGCATGGAAGGAGCTGGTCCGCTCGCAGATGCTGGCTGGCAAGATCCTGAGTACGCAGTGCAGTTTTTCTGTGACAGATGAGCTTCTCATTCTCTGCGCAAGTAGCACCTGCAACGAGATGATCGCTCGTCGTATGCCGATGGAGCCGTTATTTAAAGGAGATAGCTATGAGTGAAAGAATCATCAATGCAGAACGCATTGAGCAAATTATTAATGTATTCGGGTCGTTTGACGAAAATATCAAACGCATCGAACAGACCTACGGTGTAAAGATCACGAACCGCGGCACGGAACTCAAGATCAGCGGCGACGAGGAGTCTGCTGATAAGGGCGCACGAGCCATCGAGGGACTTTTGACCTTAGCTGCTAAGGGTGAGACGATTGACGAGCAGAAGGTTCGCTATTTGATCGACCTTGTTTCTTCCGGCAACGATGACAAGATCGGTGAGATGGCGAAGGATGTCGTGTGCATCACCGCAAAGGGTAAGCCGATCAAGGCAAAGACCATCGGTCAGCAGCGCTATATGAAAGCGATCCAGAAAAATACGATCACGATCGGTGTCGGCCCGGCCGGTACCGGCAAAACCTATCTGGCTGTAGCTGCGGCCGTTGCGGCATTCCGTGCCAAAACAGTCAATCGTATCATTCTGACAAGACCTGCCGTTGAGGCAGGTGAGCGCCTCGGCTTCCTGCCGGGCGATCTGCAGAACAAGGTCGATCCGTATTTGCGTCCTTTATATGATGCACTTTATGATATGCTCGGTGCAGAGACCTATCAGAAATATCTGGAGCGTGGAAACATCGAGGTTGCTCCGCTTGCGTATATGCGTGGCCGCACATTGGATGATAGCTTCATCATCCTTGACGAGGCACAGAATACGACACGCGAACAAATGAAAATGTTCCTGACGCGACTCGGCTTTGGCTCAAAGATCGTGATCACGGGCGATGTTACGCAGATCGACTTGCCGAGCGATAAAACCAGCGGCCTGAAGGATGCAGTTCGTATTTTGGAGGATATTCCTGATATTGCGATCTGCAAACTCACCGCAAGCGATGTTGTCCGTCATGCGTTGGTACAGCGCATCATTGCCGCCTATGAAAGCGGCGAGAAGAAGCAGCTGCCCGCACCGAAGAAAGTTTACAGAAAGAAGTAAGAATATGAAGCATCGGATTATTGTCCGCTATGCGGATCAACAATTGAAAAATCCTGGCCTCACGATCCATCTCAACCGCTGTATTTCTGCCACACTGGAAGCGCAGGGGATTACGGTGCCGTGTGAGATCAATGTGCTGATCACCGATGATCCGGGCATTCGTGCGATCAATCTGGCCTCACGCGGAATCGACAAGGAGACGGATGTGCTGTCCTTTCCCATGTTTGACTTTAAGGCAGGGGAGTTTCCCAAGGATGTCTCGACTTATATCGATCCGCAGACGGGACTTCTGCCGTTGGGCGACATGGCGATCTCTATCGAACGAGCCAAGGATCAGGCCAAGCGTTTTGAAAACACGCTCAAGCGTGAGGTCGGCTATTTGACGATCCATTCCATTTTGCACCTTCTCGGCTACGATCATATGGACGAGGGCGAGCAGAAGAAGCAGATGCGTCTGCGTGAAGAACTGATCGCTGCACAGCTGGATATATTGAGATGATCACATTCAAAAAAGCGGATTATGAGGATCTGCCCGTCCTGGCTGAGACCAGGCGACTTGTGTGGGAAACGACATACCGCGGGATCTATCCCGACGAGATGATGGATCAATTTGACTATGCTTGGCATATGGTAAGAGACCGCAGACGCATGGAGGATCCGAAGCAGAGCTTCTACCTTGCCATGGACGGGGAGCACTGTGTCGGATATTTCTACTATGGTACGCCACACGTCGATTATAAGGACTTTGCATTTTGTCTGAATTCCTTGTACTTTTTGCCGCAGTACCATGGCCGTGGCCTCGGTCGCAGGGCATTTGAATTTGTCAAAAATGCTTGTCGAGAGCAAGGCTACGATAAATTCTTCAACTGCTGCAACGTGCACAATCTCAAGGCGCAGGGCTTTTATCGAAAGATGGGTGGAACCGTCGGAAAAATCGATTCCGGCCACAGCAACAAAGCGGAAGATCAGATGTATTTTGAATATTACTTAGGAGAAACATTATGAGTAAAACTGCCATGATCACGATTGCGGGTCGACCGAATGTCGGCAAGTCTACGCTGATGAACCGATTGGTCGGTGAGAAGATCGCAATTGTTTCCAACAAGCCGCAAACGACGAGAAACCGCATCTCCGGCATTGTCACAAGAGAAGACACGCAGCTTGTTTTCATTGATACCCCGGGCTTTCATAAGCCTCGTACCAAGCTGGGTGACTACATGGTCAATATCGTGCGCGAAAGCGTGGCGGATGTCGACTTAATCCTCCTGTTGGTCGAGCCGATTGCCAATATTGGTCCGCAGGAAGAGGCGCTTCTCGCGCAGATTCGCGCATCCGGTGCGCCTGCAATCCTTGTCATCAACAAGATCGATACGCTGACGGATAAGGAGTCGCTCTTGTCCGTGATTGCAACCTATTCCGAGGCCTTCGAATTCGAGGCGGTCATTCCCATCTCGGCACGTTATAAAGACGGCGTGGAGGGACTTTTGAACGCCTGCGAAAAATTTGCTGTTGACAGTCCGTTCTTTTTCCCTGAAGATGTCACATCGGACCAGCCGGAGCGCCAGGTCATGGCCGAGATCATTCGTGAAAAGCTTCTGTGGAACCTTGACCGAGAGATCCCGCACGGAACTGCCGTGGAAATCACGAAGTTTTCCGAACGCGACAGCGGCGTGATCGATATTGACGCTACGATCTACTGCGAAAAACAGAGTCACAAGGGCATCATCATCGGCAAAAACGGTGCAATGCTCAAAAAGATCAGCTCCGACGCGCGCAAGGACTGCGAGCGCTTTATGGGAACCAAGGTCTTTTTGCAAACCTGGGTCAAGGTTAAGGAAAACTGGCGTGACAGCGACTTTTTGATCCGTAATTTCGGCTACGAATAACAATTATTTCATTGAATGACTTTCTCTGTATCCGCAAAAGCTACAACAAAAGGATGTGGAGGGAACACGATGGATGCGGCATTTTTTTGGAGTCTATTTCTCGATACCGGAGCGCCGGAGGCCTATTTGTTGTACCAGCGTGAAAAGCAACGAAATGCGAGTGCGATGAAAGATGTATTTGAAAACTGAGGGGATCGTCTTGCGTGAGGTCCAGTATAAGGACAATGACAAGCTTTTGACGGTTCTGACAAAGGATTTTGGAAAGATCACCGTGAAGGCCGTGGGGGTCAAATCCGGCCGAAGCCGACTGAAGGCAGGTTGCCAGCTTCTGGCCTTCTCCGAGCTGACGATGATTGAGCGTCAGGGAAGACTTACGCTGACGGAGATCAACGTCCGTGAGCTGTTTTCCGAGCTGCTGAATGATTTGGAGCTGTTTTCTCTTGCAAGCTACTTTGCTCAGGTGTGTGATGCGGTTGCGCAGGAGGAAGACCTGAATGCGCCCATGCTTTCGCTGCTGCTTAACTGCCTTTATGCCTTGGCTAAGCTAAAAAAACCACAACTTATGGTCAAAGCGGTGTTTGAACTGCGACTCATGTGCATCACGGGATTTTTGCCCGATCTGGGTGGCTGCGTGGTTTGCGGGAATGTCGATGCAGACCGCTTTAACATCACACAGGGAATGCTGCAATGCCATGACTGTTCGACCGGAGGCGAGATTCGCCTGCCGATGAGTCGGGCAACCCTTGAAGCGATGCGCTACATCGCCTTCTGTGATGCAAGGCAGCTGTTTTCTTTTCAGCTTACCGAGGGTGCTCTTTTGCAGCTGGGCGGCATCACGGAGAGCTATCTTTCCACGCGTCTGGAGAGAGGTTTTTCTACATTGGATTTTTATAAATCGCTACAGATATGAGGACATAATTATGACAGAATTATTTGAAAAATCAATCAAAAAATTGGAACTGGATGCCGTGCTGGAAAGGCTTGCCGAGTGTGCAAATTCTGACGAGGGCAAGGAACAGTGCATGAAGATCGTTCCTTTGACGGATGCAGAGGAGATTGGACTGCTGCAGAAGCAGACTACTGCTGCAGTGAAGCTGATCTCTCTGAAGGGATCGCCGGGATTTCACTCGCTCAAAGACATCCGATCGTCGTTGGAGCGTGCTGACCGCGGTGGCTGCTTGACGCCAAAGGAGCTTCTGAGGATCGCAGGTGTTCTGAAATGCATCAGCAAGACACGGGCTTATTATAACGGTGACTATTTGCAGACCAATCTGGATCTCTATTTTCAGGCCCTGACCCCGAACCGTTACTTAGAGGAGAAGATCTCCAATACCATCATTTCCGAAGAGGAAATTGCCGATTCCGCCAGTAGTGAGCTTGCCGACATTCGTCGACATATGCGCGTTCAGAGCGCAAAGGTGAAGGAGAGCCTGCAGAAGATCATTACATCCCCGACCTATTCCAAGTACCTGCGTGATCCGATCATCACGCTGCGTGGGGACCGCTATGTTGTGCCTGTCAAGAGCGAACACAAGGGTGAAATTCCCGGCCTCGTGCACGACATTTCTTCCTCCGGCGGAACCGTGTTCATCGAGCCGATGAGTGCGGTCAATGCAAACAATGCGCTGCGTGAGCTGGCCATTCGGGAGAAAAAGGAGATCGAACGCATCTTGGCCGAGCTGTCGGCTGAGGCAGCTTCCTTCCGTGAGGGCATTTGCTCGAGCTATGAGATACTGGTTCTGCTGGATATCATCTTTGCCAAGGGACGGTTGTCACTCAGAATGGATGCCATGGAGCCTGAGATCCGTACCAATGCATCCATTGAGCTTCGCAGGGCAAGACACCCACTGATTGAGCCCAAGAGTGTGGTTCCGATCACGGTGCGCCTCGGTGTAGACTTCGATACGCTGATCATCACCGGACCGAACACGGGCGGCAAGACGGTTACTCTCAAAACCCTCGGACTCCTTACATTGATGGCGCAGTGCGGGCTGCACATCCCGGCCGATCACGGCAGTGCGGTTTCTGTGTTCCAGCGCGTACTTGCTGACATCGGTGACGAGCAGTCCATTGAGCAATCGCTTTCCACCTTCTCGGCACATATGAAGAATATTGTTGAGATTATCGACGAATGCGACGATGAGACCTTGGTCCTATTTGATGAGCTCGGAGCCGGTACTGATCCGACTGAAGGTGCGGCCCTTGCAATGGCTCTGATTGAGTTTTGCAGAAAATGCGGCAGCCGTGTGGCTGCAACCACGCACTATGCGGAACTGAAGCTCTTTGCTATGCGCACACAGGGTGTTATGAATGCCTCGTGCGAATTTGATGTTCAGACGCTTCGCCCGACCTACAAGCTTTTAATCGGTGTGCCGGGCAAGTCCAATGCTTTTGCCATTTCCAAGCGTCTGGGTCTGTCCGATGTCATCATAGAAGAGGCCAAGAGTCTGGTCAACGAAAATGACCGTAGCTTCGAGGACGTACTCAATCAGCTCGAGCAGCAGCGTCAGCAGATGGAAAATGCTAAGCTTGAGGCAGAGCGCCTGCGCATGGAAACCGAACAAATGCGCGCGCAATCGCAAGCTTACCACGACGAGATCAAGCGCGAACGCGAGAAGGCTGCGAAGGCAGCAAGAGCGGAAGCACAAATCATCATCGACAATGCTCGCCGTGCAGCCAACGAGGTTGCTGAGGAGCTCAAGCAAATGCGCAAGCAGATGAAGGATACGGCTGATGCCAACGGATACAATATCCGCCAGGCCGAGCTGCGCAGAAAGCTCAACGAGGCCGAAGAAAATGTCAGCGAAAAGGCTCCCGAGCCTGAGCGCCCCAAACCCACCAGAGAGATCCGAGTGGGAGATACGGTGGAGCTGCTTCGCTTTGGCACGAGGGCAAGCGTTCTTGAAATTAAAAAGGATGGAAGCTATCTGCTCCAGGCCGGCATTATGAAGGTTTCGGCCCAGCCAGACGAGGTCTACCTGATCGAAGAGAAGAATGTACAGGCCAAGAAGATCATTGAACGGACGCAAAGAGAGTTCCGTTCTCATGCAGCTCCGACCGAGCTGGATCTGCGTGGCATGAGCGTAGGGGAGGCGATTGCTGTCCTGAGTAATTTCCTCGACGGTGCGATGCTGGCAAATCTTGCAAGTGTTCGCATCATCCACGGAAAGGGAACCGGGACGCTCCGCAAGGCTGTGCATGACGAGCTCAAGCGCAACCGCGCGGTCAAAAAATACCGCCTCGGTGTCTACGGAGAGGGCGAAGACGGTGTTACAATTGCAGAATTGTCGTGATTTTTCGTAAAATCTGTTGACAAAATACGTTTTTATGCTTATATTATGTATAATACTGACCGAGGACGGTCGAGATGAATAGGAGTGACCACCTGTGTATACAGAAAAGACTATCGTGAAGTGCGAATCCGGCCTTCACAACAAGCAAGCTACTTACTTTATCCAGAAGGCAAACGAATTCCGTGCCAGCATTTGGATCGAGGCGGATGACCGCAAGATCAACGCAAAGAGTCTGCTGGGCGTTCTCTCCATGGGCATCACCACCGGAACAGAGATCAACCTGATCGCAGAGGGCGTTGACGAGGAGGCGGCTGTCAAGTCACTGTCTGCCATGCTGATGAAGGATATCTATTGATTGCAACCAAACGACTGTCCCAAGCGTAACGCGTTTGGGACAGTTTTTTATAGCATGACCGCTTGGAGGAAAGATGACACGAGAGGAATTGAAGCTTGCGGCACTGTCGCTGCCATATGAGCCAGGCGTGTATCTGATGAAGAATACCGATGACACGGTGATTTATGTCGGCAAGGCTAAAAAGCTGAAAAACCGCGTCAGTCAGTATTTCCAGGATACCGCCTCGCATAATGCAAAGACCCGTCGTATGGTCTCACAGATCGATCATTTTGAGACGATTACAGCGGCCAGCGAGTTTGAGGCATTGGTGCTCGAATGCTCATTGATTAAGCATTATATGCCCAAATATAATATCCTGTTGAAGGATGATAAGGGCTATCCGTATATTCGTCTGGATTTGCGCGAACCTTATCCTAAGATGCAGCTTTCCAACCGTGTCAGCGATGATGGGGCGCAGTATTTCGGCCCTTACGGCAGCCGTGGCAAGACAAAGCAGGTAATTGATACAATCTGTTCTGTATTTCAGCTGCCGATCTGCACTCGTAGCTTTCCTCGTGACATCGGAAAAGACCGCCCTTGCTTGAATTATCACATGAAGACCTGCAAGGGATGGTGCTTGCCTCGGCTTACGCAGGAGGACTACGCGGAACAGATCCGTCGCGCGATCTTGCTTCTGCAGGGCAAACATAAGGATCTTTCCGAGTCTTTGAGTGAAAAAATGGAGGCTGCTGCCGAACAGCTGGATTTTGAAACGGCTGCGCAGCTTCGTGACCAGCTCAGAGCTATTGAGGCCCTCGGACAGCGTCAGCTCGTCACGGCCGGCACCATGGCAGATACGGATGTGATCGGCTGGTACCAGACAGAGGCGAAGGCTTGCTTTGCGGTCCTGCATTTTATCGGCGGCAACTTAATGGATAAGGACTATGAGCTGCTGCCGATCACAGACGATCCCTCCGATGCGATTGCACAAATTGTTAAGCAGTATTATCTGGGAAGAAATGCCGCACCGAAACGGGTCATTTTGCCCATGCCTATGGAGGATTCCGCTCCTTTTGCGCAGCTATTGTTGGAAAAGCTGGGAAAAACTGTCCGTTTTATTGTGCCGCGTCAGGGGGATAATAAAAAACTATCCGACCTTGCAAACAAGAACGCAAGGGAGGAGGCTGAGCGTGCGACTACGGCAACAGAACGCATCAACGGTACGCTGAAGCTCTTACAGGCAATGCTTAACCTGCCACATTTGCCTCAGCGCATCGAGGCATTTGACATTTCCAATATTTCAGGCACGGACATTGTCGCTTCCATGACCGTGTTTGTGGATGGAAAACCAAAAAAGAGTGATTATAAGCGCTTCAAGGTGGAGGAGCTTGACGATCAGGATGACTATGCCTCTATGCGCCAGGTCGTGTGTCGCCGGTTTTGCCATTATCTCGATGGTGATCGAGGATTTGATGAAAAACCCGATCTTCTCCTGATCGATGGCGGCAGTGTTCATACGCAGATTGTCTGCGAGGCGTTAGAGACGATGGGGATTGTCATTCCGGCCTTCGGTATGGTCAAAGATCATAGGCATCGTACACGCGCGCTCGTTACAGCCAATAACGAAGAGATCGGCATACAGGCAAATCCGGCGATATTTTCGCTCATTGGCCGCATTCAGGAAGAAACCCACCGTTTCGCCATCACTTATCATCGCCAGCTGCGCAGCAAGCGCGTCAAAGGCTCAAAACTCGATTCTGTCGAAGGAATCGGGGAGAAGCGAAGAATCGCGCTGCTGAAGCATTTTAAGTCCGTGAAAGCGATTTCGGCCGCCTCTGTCGAGGAGCTGAATCAGGTTGTACCGCAGAAGGTTGCGGAGCAAATTTACCAACATTTCCATTCACAGGAGTGATTTTATGCGTGTGATTACCGGTAAAGCCGGTGGCACGAATCTTCGCGCACCGAACGGGCTACAGACCCGACCGACGGCCGATAAGGTCAAGCAGGCGCTGTTCAATACGATTCAATTTGACATCGCCGGAGATGTCCTGGATCTTTTTGCAGGCTCAGGTCAGCTCGGCATTGAGGCATTGAGTCGCGGCGCGAGAAGTGCCGTATTTGTCGATGCGGGGAAAGAGGCCGTTGACATCATTCGTGACAACTTGTTACGAACCCATCTGGCAGATAAGGCCGAAGTTGTACGCACCGATTATGAAACCTATCTGAAACGATGCCGCAAACGCTTCCGTTTGATCTTTTTAGACCCCCCATATGCAGAAAAATATTTAGAAAATGCAATAAAATTGATTACAGCATTTGACATTCTCGCAGAAGATGGTATAATTATAACGGAACGGCCGATTGAAAAGTCATTTGACGAGGAATTTGATTCCCTGGAGCGTTCGAAGGATTATATCTACGGCAAGACGGCCGTCGCCCTCTTGCGGAGAAAAAAGGAAAACGTATGAGAATTGCAGTCTACCCGGGAAGCTTTGACCCGGTGACAAAGGGCCACCTGAATATCATTGAACGGGCAGCCAAACTCTTTGACAAACTGATCGTCTGTGTGATGATCAATCATGAGAAGAAGCCGCTGTTTACACGCTTGGAGCGGGAAGATCAGCTTCGACGTGTGACTGCACATCTATCCAATGTGGAGATAGACTCCTATGACGACCTCTTGGCAAAATATGCTCAGGAGCATCAATGCTGCACGATCATCAAGGGATTGCGAGCTGGGAGTGACTTTGAAAAGGAATTCCAGATGGCGATGATCAATCGCAAATTGAATCCGAATCTTGAGTCATTGTTTTTAACGGCAGAACATCAATTCATGTACCTCAGCTCCAGTACTGTAAAAGAACTGGCTTATTATGGTGCGGAGCTTGAGGATTTTCTCCCGAGGGAGATCATCGATGAATTTATGAATAGAATCAGAAATAAGGAGGCATAAACATGAACGAACATGGTGTTGAGGAACTGATTGGTGTACTTTACGAAATGGTACAGGATGCCAAAAATGTCCCGTTTAGCGGTGACAAGTGCTCGATCGAGCGTGAGAAGGTTCTTGACCTTCTTGACGAGATCAGCAACCAGCTTCCCGGCGAATTGAAGCAGGCAAAAACGATCTGCGAAAACAGAAGCGAGATTATTTCCACGGCCAAGCGTGAGGCAGAGAGCATTAAGAAGGCTGCGGAATTTGAGGCACGTGCACTTGTTTCGCAGGAGGAAATTTATCGTAATGCTGAAAAGCAGGCCAATGAGATGGTCCGTAATGCGCAGAATCGCTTGAAGGAACTTAAGCAGCAGACATTTGAATATGTGGACGAGTCTTTGCGAGTCACGGAAGAGACGATTGCCAAGGCATTGTCCGATGTCCGTGCAAAGCGAGCTGATTTTTCTTCTGCTACCGGTAATCAGCAGCCTGCAAATACTGTACTCATTGAGGACGTTTAATATCTTACGGCAGGTCAATATTCTATATTGACCTGCTTTTTAGGAGGAATGTTTATGATTTATCGTGATCGTTATCATCTCTGGTGCAAGATCGCGCCTCTGAGCGAAGCAGGCATCAAGGTGTTGAAGGTTATGGCGAATGATGACGACGAGATGAAGTCGGCCTTTGGTGCGGAGCTCCAATTCGGTACAGCCGGTATCCGTGGTATCATGGGACTCGGCACGAACCGTCTGAATGACTTTACCGTCCGTCGTACAGCGCAGGGACTTGCCGCATGGCTGACTTCTACCGATCTACCGCACAGCTGCGCCATCGGTTATGATTCGCGCCACCATTCCCGTCGCTTTGCCGAGATCTGCGCAGTCGCACTGGCGCAGGAGGGCGTGAAGGTTTATGTATATCATGAGCTTGCACCGACTCCCATGCTTTCCTATGCTGTCCGTCAGCTGGGCTGTGGCTGTGGCATTGTTGTTTCCGCAAGCCATAATGCAGGAACTTATAACGGTATCAAATGCTATGGCCCCGACGGCTGCCAGATGACAGATGAGCCTGCTGCAATTGTATATGATAAGATCTCTCAAATCCCGTATTTCATTCTGCCGAAGAAGAACTTCGACGATTGTCTGGCCGACGGCTCCGTGGCTTTGATCGATGCAGAAATGTGGGAGAATTACTATAATACCGTTCTGGCTGAACGTATTGCGACGACTCCGTCGAATAATCTCAACCTCCTGTACACCCCTCTGTGCGGCACCGGCAATAAGCCTGTGCGTGAGGTTCTCAGCCGGATTGGCGTCAATACTGACATCGTAAAAGTGCAGGAAGAGCCTGACGGCGATTTCAAGACCTGCGAGTATCCGAACCCCGAGACCGATGCTGCGCTTAACGAGAGCTATAAGATCGCCCGCCAGACACATCCTGACCTCATTTTGGGAACGGATCCTGACTGCGACCGTGTTGCTGTCGCGGTTCCCGAGGCTGACGGCTTCCGCAAGCTCAGCGGCAATGAACTTGGCTGTCTGCTTTTGGACTATATTCTCGGTGAGCTTTCTGCACAGGGAAAGCTGCCTGAAAATCCCGTCGCGGTACGCAGTATCGTTTCCACACCCTTGGCTGATAAGATCGCGGCAAAGTACGGCGTGAAGATGAAGGCTGTTTTGACCGGCTTCAAGTACATCGGCGGAGAGATCCTTGCACTGGAAGAGAAGCACGAGGAGCATCGTTTTGTGTTCGGTTTTGAAGAGAGCTGCGGCTACCTAAAGGGTACCTACGCAAGAGATAAGGACGCTGTCGTTGCATCCATGCTGACATGCGATCTGGCTGCAAAGCTCAAGCGTGACGGAATGGACCTTGCACAGAAGATGGATCAGCTGTATGCTGAGCTCGGCTACCATGAGGCCAAGGTCATCTCTATCGAGCTCAAGGGCCCGAATGCAATGGAGCTATCGGCCAAATTCATGTCTGACTTCCGTTCTAATGTCCCGAGCAAGCTTGCAGGTGTTTCTGTGACCGAGTTTACGGATTATCAGAGCTGTGTGTGCAAGAATATGCTGACAGGAGAGGAATGTGCCGTTACTCTGCCAAAGTCCAATGTTGTCACGCTGGTGCTTGGCGACAAGGGTAGCGTTATCGTTCGCCCCTCCGGCACCGAGCCGAAGGTCAAGCTGTATTTGACCGCGGTTGACCAGAATCCGGGAAAGGCGAAGGATCTGCTTTCCAGGCTTGGCGAAGCAATGAATGCGTTTGTTCCCTGAGCCAAAAATAAGAAAACGCTTGACATTTGCTGATTTTTTGGTAGTATATATGCAATAACAAAACGCAGTGAGAAAGAGGAGTACCCGATTTTGCGCCTTCAGAGAGAGGGCGGCAGGTGAGAGCCCTTGCGCAGAACGTGGGAAGGTCGCTTTTGAGCGGACGGATCGAATCGAGTAGATCTGTACGGGTTCTCCCGTTACAGAGAAGTAAGTGCCTGCTTTTGCAGGAATTCAGGTGGTACCACGGATTTATTCGCCCTGAGCTATGCTCGGGGCGATTTTTATTTGAAGGAGATTATTATGGCAAGAGAATTACCGAAAACCTATGATCCCAAGGCGGTTGAGGAACGTTTGTACAAATTCTGGTTGGATGGTGGCTATTTCCACGCAAAGCGTGATCCTGAAAGGAAGCCGTTTACGATCGTTATGCCGCCCCCCAATGTTACCGGTCAGCTACATATGGGCCATGCAATGGACGCGGCACTTCAGGATGTTCTGATCCGTTTCAAGAGAATGCAGGGCTATAGTGCCCTTTGGCTGCCTGGCGTCGACCATGCCGGCATTGCAACACAGATTAAGGTCGAAGAAGTCCTGCGCAAGGAAGGTTTGACCCGTTACGATCTTGGCCGTGAAAAGTTCCTTGAGAAGGTCTGGGAGTGGAAACATCAGTACGGCAATCGCATCGTTGAGCAGCAGAAGAAGCTCGGCGCATCGTGCGATTGGGAGCGCGCCCGTTTCACGATGGACGAGGGCTGCTCGAGTGCTGTGCGTGAGGTCTTTGTCAACCTGTATGAGCAGGGGCTCATTTATAAGGGCAGCCGCATCATCAACTGGTGCCCGAACTGCGTTACCGCTCTGTCCGATGCCGAGGTTGAGTATGTTGACAAGCCCGGCCACCTCTGGCACATCCGTTATCCGCTTGCAGACGGCACCGGGGAGGTCATCGTTGCGACCACGAGACCCGAAACCATGCTTGGCGATAGCGGCGTTTGCGTCAATCCAAACGATGAGCGCTATACCGCAATCGTCGGCAAGAATGTCATCCTGCCGCTCATGAACAAGGAGATTCCCGTCGTGTCCGACGACTATGCCGAGATGGAGTTTGGCACCGGATGCGTCAAGATGACCCCTGCGCACGACCCGAACGACTTTGAGGTCGGCCTGCGCCACAATTTGGAGATCATCCGTGTGCTTGATGACAATGGTGTTGTCAACGAGCTTGGCGGAAAGTATCAGGGGCTTGATCGCTATGAGGCAAGAAAGCAGATCGTCGCCGATTTGGAAGAACAGGGCTATCTGGTCAAGATCGAGCCGCACAGCCACAATGTTGGCACCTGCTATCGTTGCCATAAGGATGTCGAGCCGATCATCTCCGCACAGTGGTTCGTCAAGATGAAGCCTCTTGCTGAGGAGGCTCTGCGCGTGGTGTATGAAGGCGAGACGAGGTTTGTTCCAGATCGCTTCACCAAAACCTACACCAATTGGATGGAAAATGTCCGTGACTGGTGTATTTCCCGCCAGCTTTGGTGGGGCCATCAGATCCCTGCATGGTACTGTGCCGACTGCGGCCACATGACTGTCTCCCGTGAGGATGCAACTGCTTGTGAAAAATGCGGCAGCAAGAACATTACCCGCGACGAGGATGTGCTGGATACCTGGTTCTCATCGGCTCTGTGGCCGTTTGAGACCCTCGGCTGGCCGAATACCGATGCTGAGGACTTCAAGTATTTCTATCCGACCGATGTTTTGGTTACCGGATATGACATTATCTTCTTCTGGGTCGCAAGAATGATCTTCTCCGGCTGCAAGCAGACCGGGAAGCCGCCGTTCCACACCGTTCTGATCCATGGCCTTGTCCGTGACGACAAGGGCAGAAAGATGTCGAAATCCCTCGGAAACGGCATAGACCCGTTGGAGATGATCGAGTGCTATGGCTCTGACGCCTTGCGCATGAACATGATTACTGCAAATTCCCCGGGAAATGATATGCGTTTCTATGTTGAGCGCTGCGAGGCGATGCGTAACTTTGCAAACAAACTTTGGAATGCAAGCCGCTATGTCCTGATGAATCTTGAGATAGACAAGAATGAGTTACCTGCTCTGGAGGAGCTGGAAACTGCAGACAAGTGGATTCTCTCGAAGCTCAACACACTGATTGCTGAAGTAACCGAGAATCTGGATAAGTATGAGCTCGGTGTTGCCGAGCAGAAATGCTATGACTTCATTTGGGACAGCTACTGCGATTGGTATATCGAGCTGACGAAATCCCGTCTTTACAGCGAGGATGAAAAGAGCAAGACCGTTGCACAGAAGGTTCTGGTCTATGTACTCGACCAGGTGCTTCGTCTGATGCATCCGTTCATGCCGTTTATTACCGAGGAGATCTGGCAGGCTATTCCGCACGAGGGAGAGGCATTGATCGTTGCTCAGTGGCCGAAATACCGTGAGGATTTGAGCTTCAAGGCAGAGGAAGACGCGATGGAGAGCATCATGAATGCCATCCGCGCCATCCGTAACCGCCGTGCGGAGATGAATGTACCGCCATCGAAGAAGTGCACGCTTTATATCGTCACGAAGAAGGAGGATATATTTGCAAGCGGTACGGCCTTCATTACCCGTCTGGCCTATGCAGATGAAGTCCTCATCAGCACAATCGAGCCGCAGGGGTATGAGTCCATGGTTTCCTGCGTCACCCACGATGCAGCGCTTTATATGCCAATGAATCAGCTTGTGGATGTGGAGAAGGAGCTTGCACGCATTGCCAAGGAGAAGGAAAAGGCTCAGAAGGGACTTGCAGGTATCCTCGGAAAGCTCAATAACCCCGGCTTCGTGGCTAAGGCGCCTGAGGCGGTTGTTGCCGCAGAGCGTGAGAAGGCCGCCAAGTATGATAGCCTCATCAAGCAGCTGGAGGAAAGCGAAGAGCGCATGAAGCAGCTTTAATCAAAAGTAAATCCGGGATAGGAAGATCTATCCCGGATTTTTGTACAGTATAACGAAAAGACCGGGATAGGCCAAGGCCTATCCCGGTTTTGTGGGTATTATTGCGTTGCCATGTAGGCAGCAACCGCGTCACCGTAGGTGAGCATTGCGTTGACCAGATCGATCTGGCCTGCGTCGGTGCTCGTTGCACGAATCTTTGCAACATAGCTCTCCACGCTCCAGGTCACGGTATCGGTAATGGCAGTGTCGCCGTCGTACAGAGTGACGGTGATGAGTCTTCTCATCTGCTTTGCGCCAACATCGTCAAAGTCAGCAGCGACCATGACAGGGTTGAGGTTGTAAGCCGCCAGCTCCTTGATGACCGTGCCATCGAGTGCGTCCTTCACGACGAACTTCATGTTTGCAAGGTTTGCACCCGGCTTCAGATGGGACAGCGTCAGCGTGACTCTTGCCTTCAGAACAACACTGGTGTTCAGAGTACCAATGCCGCCCTCGGCTTTGGAGTTGTCCACAGCTTCGGGGATCTCGGTGGTGGCAAATGCAAGCTGGGCCTTGGTAAGATCTGCATCGACAAGGTTCTCCGTATCATACTGGAAATAGGTCTGTGCGACAGCACCATAACGGAGCATATCGACATACATGGTCTTCTTCTCAGCAGTGGAAGTAGCAAGATCAAGACCTCTCATAAGGTAGTCCTTGATGGAGTCTGTCTTTGTCGGTCCGTAATGGATGGTACCCTCTGCGTCGACTGCGTAGACAGTTACGCGGATCTCATCTCCCATTTCCTTTGCGGTCAGACCGGGGAAGCTTGCGTTGTGAAGGAACGGATTGGAGGCATTGGGCAGCGGATTCAACGGAGTCTGGCCATCACCATAGCCGAAGGTAAGTGTTTTGGTCTCAGCGCCGAACATATCCTTTTCAACAACCAGATAGAAGCTCTCGTAGTTCTTGACGAGTGCATTGGGGACGCTGAAGGCGACACCCATCTCAGCACCAACAGTAATGCTCATTTCACACTGGAGTGCGGAATCGAGCTCATACTTCGGTCCTTCGACCTCGCTCGCTGGGATCAGAGTCAGATTCTTGATGCCCGTCTTGTACCATGCTGCGTAGGTGTAGCTGATATTGGAGTTGAGAGCAAGGTAACGCTCGCCATCATCGCCGGCAAAGTGAATATTGACGGTGCCGTCTTCATTCGTATCAATCGTGAGCTTCAGAGCGTCGGTCTTGGCAACGAAAATGCCGCTGCTGCCGCTCGTCCAGCCGAGATACTTCTCGGTAGTGGTGATGCCCTCAGCATAGATACTATAGGTACCGTCGGCATTCTTCTCGATGATAAAGACCTTGTTTGCTTCGGCATTGTCGATATATGTCGGCAGGGTAGTCAAGCCGGAGTCTTCAATATCATAACGGCTGCCGTCGGCAACGCCCATCAAGTATTGATAGGTCTCCTCATTGTTACGGATACCTGCAATGTAGTAGCGACCGGAGTAGTCATCAGGAACGACAATATTCGATTCGCCGCAGTTGGTGCAGGTGCCGCCAACATAGTTATGGCCGAGAGCGTCAAGCACTTCAGAATAGCTATCGAAGCAATAGCCGCAGATGTAAGTGACAGAGCCGTCTTCGGTGCAGGTTGCCTCGATGCGGTTCGATTCGTCATAGCTGTGACCGGTTGCGGGAATGACAGTTACCTCAAGAACCTCTCCGCAATCGACGCAGTCGACACTGACCGAGCCGTCTTCGGTGCAGGACGGATCGGTATAGCTTTCCATGGTATTCTGGTGGGTGCACTCTTCTGCGGTTGCCTTGTCGAGGATCGTAGTGTAGTAGGTTACGCTGCCGGATGCGCTCAACTGATACAGACGGATAGCCATCTGTCCGGAGGAGTAACAGGAGAAAATGCTGCTGCCGGTATTGTAACGCAGGTTGTTTCGGCTGTTGCTGCCGGTTGCAATCACGCTTGCGGTGCCGTTAGCGATGCTGATGGTCCAAGAGCTGTTTGCGGTCAGATCGCTTTCAGTGCGCAGGTAGTTGCTGGAAGAGGATGCAGCATACAGGAAGCCGCTGTTTGCCTCATCATAGAAGGAATAGGTGCCGTCATTTACGCCGTAGCCGAGGATCAGTTCAGCAACGTTTGCACTTGCATCAAAGGTCAAGTTGGACTGATCATCGCTGAAGGTGACAGTCGTCTTACCACGGTTATTATTGTTCTGAGTGGTGCTCATAGCGATGCCGGTAGTGTTGTCAGCAGTAATGACAATCTTTGAACCGGTAGACAACTCAGAAGCGTCGTTTACCAGCGTGTATTCGCCGGAGCCACCGGTGCCATTTGCGGTGTAGGAGTATACCGCATAGAAATCGGTGTTGTCGGTCAGCGTGTAGCTGGCGCCTGCTTTGTAGACGGTGGGCTTGGTGGTAATGTCGTCCATGGGATCAGTTGCCCAACCATAGAAGGTGTAGCTGTGTGCATCGAAGGATGCCGGGGCAGCCACTGCTGCAGGCAGGGTGATCTTCGTGCCGTTCAGATCCTTAGGAGCAGTCGCGCCCTCCGGGACGCTGAAGCTTGCAGTATAGCCGACAGCAGGAACGATGTTGCGCTGCTCGGTTGCAGAGCAGCGGGTGCAGGAATAAAGATCGTAGCCATCCTCCGTTGCAGTCGGGGCAACAGTTCTGGTAAACTGCATATCGTGACCGAGTGCTGTAAGGGTGGTGCCTTCTACGAGCTCGCCGCAGTCGGTGCACGTGACGCTGACATAACCTTCTTCGGTACAGCTTGCGGGTACGGTCTGCGTCTGAGTGTTTTCGTGGGTACAAGCACCGACCTCAGCAGACTGAAGAACGGTCGTGTAGTAGATCGCAGTGCCGGCACCGTCCGTCATCTGATACAAACGAATGGCTGCCTGAGCGCTACTGTATGCGCTGAAAATATTACTCGTGGAATTGTATTGAAGCAGGTTGCGGGTGTTGCTACCGGTGGCAGTGACCGTAGCAGTTCCGTTTTCCACGGTGATCGTCCAGGAGCTGTTTGCGGTCAGGGATTCTTCGGTACGCAGATAGTTCTTGCTAGAAGAAGCTGCATACAGGAAGCCACCGTTGACATCGTCGTAGAAAGAATAGGTATTGTCGCTTTCACCGTAGCCGAGGATCAGCTCCGCAACAGTGGAATTGGCCGGGAAGCTCAGCGTCTTCTGATCTGCACTGATGGTAACTTCGTCAATACCGCGATTGTTGGAATTTTGCAGGGTGCTCAGTGCGATACCGTTGGAGTTATCGGCAGTAATGATGATTCTCTTGCCGGTGCGTAGCTCATTTTCGTTTTCGACAAGCATGTATTCGACGCTTGCACCCTGACCGTCTGCGCTATAGGTATAGACAGCAAAGAATTCCGTATTTTCCGTCAGGGTGAAGCTTTCGCCTGCCGCAAAGAGCGTGGGCTCTTCGGACACACCGTTGATGTTTGTGGTGCCCCAGCCGGCAAAAGTATAATTATAGGCGTTATAGGAGTCGGGCGCTGCAACCGCTGCAGGCAGAACAATCGAGGAACCGGTTATATTCTCCGGAACATCAGCTCCGTTGGGAACATGGAAGGTAGCAGTGTAGTTCTGCGGTGCAGGAGGTGTCGCAGGGGTATTTTCTACATTGGTGATATAATAGGTGAGTGTGCCGCCGCCGTCCTTTTCATACAGGCAGATCGACTTCTGAGAAGAATAAGTGGAGTTCTTGTAGTAACGGAAACGATACTGACCGCTCGTTGCGTTGTAACGCAGATAAGCGCCTGCATCGGAGATGATGTGAACATTGCCCTCGGTACCCATGGACAGCGAGTTGGCCAGAGGGGACGCATACGAGTCCAGTCCGTTGGTATTGGTTGTTCTGCCAATGTAGTAATCGCTCTTACCCTTGATGGCATAACCTTCCTCCAACGCCGTAATCTCGAAGCAGTAGGGGTCGCCCTGCGCAGCCGGGATCGTATGGTTGGTGATGGTGACAGCCTTGTAGTTGCTGACCTGATCGTATGTCTCCAGGCTGCTGTTGAATATGTAAGCATCCGGCTCGTAGACGATCACATAGGTGCCGCTCCAGTCACTCGGCTCGCTTGTGACCTTGATGTAGTCACCGGTGCCAGTGGTGTTAATTGTTTCTCTGCAGAACAGAGCATAGAGTGTCGTGCTCTGGGACGGGAAGTAAGTGCCGTTGTAGATGACCGGTGCTGCAGTTGTCTCTTCCGTCAGTTGCTTGGTCGTCCAGCCTGCAAACTGATAGCCTTCCGGAGCAACAATCGTTGGAAGCTCCATAGCCTTACCTGCAGTTCCGCTAACGACATTGGTAGAATCGGGGCTGACCAGAGTGATGCTCACGGGCTCATTGCTGAAGAGCGTATATGTAGACTTGACAGTCTGCAGGTCGTCGACATAGCTCTTGCCGGGGTAGCTGTCTTCGTCGGAAACAACGATGGGGAAGGCGCAAAGCGTCTGCTTTGCTTCAGAGAGGGTATCTGCGACCCAGCTCGAGGACCATTCATTGGTGTAGTACTGGTACATCTGGGGAGAATAGTCCCACTGACCGTACTTGTCCTTCATAGCCGTTACGGAGGATGCAACGGTCTTGCCGTTGTTCATGTTTTCCCAGAAGGCATCGGACCAGAGATATTCACCGTCAAAGCTGACACTCTGAGAGTAGCCGTAAACGACCTCAACGCCTCTGTTGCGCAGCGGTCTGCACAGCGTATCGGTCGCCATGCCCAGGCAGATCGCCATAAAGACGATGCCGGAAGGGCTGTCGGAGGACATATGGTTAGAAATGGTCTCGCCGTTGATATAAGCATAGCCGCTGCCGTACATACAGCCATCGTTGTAGTCGGCATTGGTGATACCGTCGCTGGTTTCAAGGCAGAGATAGGAGTTCTTTGCTCCGCTGGATTGCGGATATCCTTCGCTGTCGTAGGAGTCGGTCGTGCCGTGAGAGTCGAAAATAACGACTGCGCCATTGCTGACAGCCTTTGCGACATTGTCTACGGTGGCAGCGCTGCCTGCATAGAGCGTATAACCGTCACTATCGCCGATGGCTTTTGCAATGCCTGCAGCAGTAGTCTTGTACTGATCGGTGAAGTCCGCATCAGAGCCGTAGTACGGGCCGATCAGATATACCTGATCGGAGGTGGGGAAGCCGCTCTTGACTTCCTTCGGCTCGTTGTAGGCACCGTTCAGGGGGTTCTCGGGAGCGACCATGTTGGCCTTTTTCTCACGCATATACGGATCGTAGATGCAGTGAATGCCGTCGGTCGTCCACCAGGTAAAGGCATTGCCTGTGCGCTCGATGGAGCCTTCGACATAGCTATCTGAAGCGATAACCATTGCCATAGCAGCATCGGTCTTTGCGGTCTGAGAAGCGCTCTTTTTGGCAGGGGAGGACTCCATTGCGTCGAACTGTGCAAACAGAGCATCTACCGCTGCATAATCAAGAGCATCTTCCGTGGCGGTGTCTTTCAACGCTGCAGTTGCAAGGGTCGGCAGCATGCCGACAAGCATAGCAAGAGTGAGCAGCAGAGACACAAGTCGTGCAAGATGTTTCTTCATGTTGTTCGTCTCCTTTCAAAATTAGGCGAATTTTGGCCTACTTATAACATTGTATCACTAAAACTTTTATTCGTAAACAACAAATTTGAATTTTTTTCCGCAGAATGCAATATAATTGACAAAATGCATGAAATTTGATAAAATGAAAAAAAATTTAAGGTTTTGATGTCATGAAAAACATTTTAACGAAAATCCTCGTGTTTTTCCTGATTCTCGACATTCTTTCACCTTTTTTACCAATGACGCAGGCGGCTTATGGTAACGGCTATGTCGGTGGGCGAAAGGGAGACGGAATGGGGATCTATGCTCACGGTGTAGATCTGTCGGAATGGCAAGGCGGCGAGGTAGACTTTTTCAAAATCAAAGAGCAGGGATACAGCTTCGTCATTTTGCGAGCAGGTTTTTCTGTGTACATAGATGAATATTTTGAGCGCAACTATGCAGCTGCCAAGGAAGCAGGCCTTCATGTAGGTGTATATCTTTACTCTTATGCCGATACCGTGGAGGAGGTACTACGTGAAGCGGATGCGCTGAAGGGCTGGCTCAAGGGCAAAAAGCTCGAGTATCCCGTCTATTACGATATGGAAGAACCCGAAACACACGGTAAAATGCCAGCTGCAGCTTTGACGGAATTGTCCATGTCATTCCTGAATTCGATGGCAGATGACGGTTGGCTCGTCGGCTTATACTCCTGCAAATCCTGGCTGGACAGCAAATTGGAAACGGATAAAATTTGCGCACAATATGAGTGCTGGATGGCATTATATCTGTCCAGCGGCAGTTATGCGACCTATGACCGCTATGATGAATTTTGCGGTATGTGGCAGTATTCGGCAACGGGCAGGGTAGAGGGTGTGCCCGGCAATGTGGACATGAATGTTGCATTCAAGGACTACCCAGATATCTGCATGCAATTCGGCCTGAACGGCTATAGCGCAAACGGTGACGATTTTAAGCTGCTCAATTACAAGGAAGTTCCTTCGATCCTTGCTGTCGGTGAGGCATTTACCGTCAATGGTGTCATTCTCTCCAGTGAAGGCAATTTGAGCAATGTGACGGCGGGAATGTACGATCCTGCGGGCAATATGGCGACCGGTCGCTCAGCAGGCCCGAGAGGGAATCAGTATGATCTCAGCGAGCTTTCCGAAGGAGTGAAGATTTCTCAATTGCCTGCAGGCTCATATATTTATCGTGTCACTGCAACCAATATCAAGCGCACAAGAATCCTGCTGCAAAGATCCGTTCATATCACCGAAGCGGGTGTGCTGGCGACGGATCTGAATGCTCCGAAGGATCTTGCGCTCGGGGATGTCTTCTCACCAGAGGGCAAGTTGATCGCATCAACGAATCTTTCCAATGTAACGATCACGATACTTTCTGGAGATACCGAAAAAGAGCTTCAGCGTGCGGAGGCAAAACCCAACAAGACAGATTTCGACCTTTCCCAGATGACAATCGACCTTACCAAGCTACCCTACGGCTCGTATATTTATAAGATTAACGCCAAATCCGCGAAGGGGGAAACAGTGCTTCTCGAGGAGCCTTTTTCCGTTTGGATGAGGGAAGATCCGATCAAACTTGAGGGGTTCATTCTCAAGGAAGAGTACTATATCGATGAACTAAAGGGGTTACAGGGCACGCTGATATCAACCAATTCTGATTTCATCGAAGTAGTCGCCAGCGTGGTTGACCAAAATAAGGATGATCTGGTTATTGCCGAATCGATCATCAACGATGAGCGTACGGTTTCACTTTCGGCGTTTGATTCTGAACTGCGATTACATGATTTGCGTTATGGTAGCTATATTTTCAAGCTTACGGCAATCAATTCCGCCGGCCCGAAGACGATTGTGGAAAAACGATTTGTCATCCGTTCCGATGGTTTGAGCCTGTGCGATTTTGTCCCACCGATCATGCTCTATGAAGGTGACAGTTATAACCTTGACGGTGCTGTTGTTTCGGATGACACGACCTTATCTATGGTCTGCGTGAGCGTCATCGATGACAAAATGCAGGTCGTTCTGGATGCAGCTTGTGTCCCGGAGGTCATGGCATTCGGCCTGAAAGAGCTTTCTGCAAAGCTTCCTTTTGGAACGCTGAAGCAGGGAACATACACCTTGCGGGTATATGCACAAAATACAAATTCAAGAGAATATTTATACGATTCAAAATTTGATGTAACTTCATCAAAGGACACTATGAAATGGAAGAGTCCTTATCGTTCGATCAACGGCATTTCTTTCGCCAGCTACGACGCGCCGACACTTGCGGGAATGGTAAGCTCTGAAAATAGTGTCATTACGTCGATCCGCGCAGAAGTATTTAATAGCGACGGAGTCGTGATGAATGCGGCTGAAATCATGCCGATGAGTCAAGAAGCCTATGTGACGGATCTGAATGAGATTCTCCGCCTTGCAGCGCTGTCTGCCGGAGAGTATCGACTTGTGCTCACCGGAACAAACGAGGCTGGCTGCTTCATTCTGCAGGATGAACGCTTCGAAATTTCGGATTGTAATCACTCGAATGTCCGTTCGGGCATTGTTCATGAACAACGCTGCGATCGCATCGGTGCGGTGGCCAACAGCCGCTGCGCAGATTGTGCAGACCGTGTGCAACACGGAATCATGATCCCGAGGGATGCGCATGAATGGGGGGCAAATGGATGCATCCACTGCATTGCGGGTAAGCCGAAGACATACTCACTCAGACGTAGCACCTCCGTAAAGCAAAACGGGCGCTATCTGGTCGTTTGTCAGAGCTATGGAAGATACTACGCACTTGGCACGGATGGCAAGGCTGTCCTGATTTCGGAGCCTGATGTAGATCAGTCCCTCAGCGCTTCTTCGCAGCTTTTGTGGACGGCCTTTGTCCGCGGTGGACGGGTTGCACTTCGTTCAAAGGATGTTTTAGCCCTGCAGCTGGACAGCTCTGCGCTCCGTGTTGCGTGCGGGACCGGAAACTCCATGCTTAAAATTGCCTTTGAAGCGGACGGAAATTGCGCCATTTATCTGACGCAGAACCACGGTTTGGTATTTGACGAAGATGAATTTACCGTCGGGGCACCTTCTGCCGTTTTTGTGCTCTACGAATTGGTTCCAAATCGTGAATAATTTGTAAATTTATGATTGCTTTTGTATTCGCTCTGTGATATAATAATCATTAGATATAATAATTAATATCTGTACTGTAGGCTTTTGCCGGGTAAATATTTTGGAGGTTCAAGATGAAAGTCAAGAAAGAGTTTGTTTTGCGTAACATTGCAGGATCCGATATTGTCATTCCCATTGCAGCTGTTGGTGTCGATTTCAACGGCATGATCACCCTCAACGAGTCTGCAGCGTTCCTGTGGCGCAAGCTTGAGAATGATACGGATGTAGAGGGGCTGGTTTCTGCGCTTCTGGCTGAGTACGAGGTCGATGAGCCGACCGCTCGCACCTGCGTGAAAGAGTACATCGCAAAGCTTGAAGAGATCGGCTGCCTTGAGTAAGAAGGTTTTGCAAAAGCCCGGCATCGAGACGCCGAGCAAGTCGATTAATCTGCAGGCAATGTATCCCGTGATCAGGGAGGTTCTCGACAACGGCGGCACCTTCACCCTGACGATCACGGGGCAGAGTATGTATCCGTTTATCCTGGGCAACAGAGACCGTGTCACCCTGTCGGCGGTTCCTGCGAAGCTCAGGAAGAACGATTTGCCACTGTACATCCGAACGAATGGCCAATTTGTCTTACATCGCGTCGTCAAGGTCTGCAAAGACGGTACTTATACCTGTTGCGGTGATCATCAGTGGGCCTTGGAGCCAGGGCTGCACCACGAGCAAATGGTCGGCCTAGCCACCGTTTATGTGAGAAAGGGCAGAACCTTGACGAACAAGAATCTGCTCTACCGCATATACCGCACGGTCTGGACGTGGGTGATTCCGCTGCGCAGATACTTCTTTGCTCTGGACAGCCGCCTGCGCAGATTGTTCGGAAAGAAAAAATAATGCCAAAGGAAATGAGGGTGGACTGTGACTCTTCATGAATATTTTGTGCATTTGTTGCAATCCGCACTCACGGGTGACAGACCGTTGCCGAAGCCGGATACGCTTACGTGGCAGGAGATATATGCGATGGCCAAGAAGCACAGTCTGACCACCATGGTTTTGCAGGCAGCAAATGTGTTTTCACATGAGTTGAATGACGGTTTGTATGAAAAATGGCTCGATCGCAGTACAAAGCTGGTGGCTAAGTTCGTTAACCAGGAATTTGAGGAGAGCCGGCTGTCTGACTTGTTGGAAAACGCAAAGATTCCGCATATGCTGCTGAAGGGCGCATGGGTGCGGAATCTCTTTCCATCACCGCAGCTGCGCGAGATGTCGGATATTGACATTCTGATCCCTGCATCCATGGCGACAAAGGCGCACGATCTTGTCGTTTCTGATGGCTACGTGTTCAAGGAAGAATGCACGACATCTCACAACACGGAATATGTGAAGAAGCCGTATCTGATTTTGGAGTTACATACGGCGATGCTCCCCCTGGAGTCCAGGCAATCAGATTATTACGAAGATATCTGGTCGAAGACAACGAAGATTTCGGACTATCGGCACGAACTCTCCGTTGAGCAGCAGTTTATCTACTGCATTGCACATATGCACAAGCATTATATTTACTGCGGTATCGGCATCCGCTCCGTTCTTGACATTTTTGTCCTGCTCAAGGCCTATTGCAACCAGTTTGACATCGAGACGATCCGAAACGAATTCAAAAAGCTTGGTATGGAACAATTTGCCGAGGCGGTATGTCACATTGCGCTTGCTTGGTTCGGCAAAAAAGAATATAAACTGACAGCTTCAGAGCAGGAAATTGCCGAGGATATTCTGAACAGTGAGACCTACGGTAATCGTAGTTCACGAACCGAGCATATTCTTAAAAATGAAATGAATCAGGGCAAGAGCATGCTAAGCGCGAAGCGAAGCTACCTGCGTAGGAGAATGTTCCCGGATTATAATTACATGAAGGGTGTATTTCCCCGGATGATGAAATCGCCGATCCTGCTTCCTGTCGGATGGGTCGCAAGGTGGGGAAAAGGCTTGTTCACCAAGAAAGACAGCATGAAAAAGGAACTCATCGAGCTCCGTGAAGCAGAGAAAAAAATGGAGAGGAGATAGAACAATGAGCGAAATGACCGCCTTTGACAAGAGAAAAAAAATCGTTCGAGTGATCTGTCTGCTCTTCGTAGATGCATTCATGATCATCCTCTCCGCCATGCTTGCGCTTTTGATCCGCTTTGACTTTTCGCCTGCCGCTGCAACCGTTTATGTAACAAACCTTTATATCTACCTGCCGTTCTTTGTTGTCATGAGTATTGGCATCTTTGTTCCCATGAAACTATATAACAGTCTCTGGGAGTTTGCAAGTATTGCCGAGATGCTGCACATTGTTTATGCAACAACGGCAGTGGCTCTTCTTCAGACTTTTGCCATCGTGATTGGCCTTTTAGACCTGCCGCTGAGCTATCCAATCCTTAACTGGTTATTCTTGTCGGCGCTGATTCTGGCCTCTCGTTTTTCCTATCGACTGCTGAGAAACAGCAAGGGTCGCGATCACAGAAAGGACAAGAAGCAGAAGCGCACCATGCTCATCGGTGCCGGCGATGCCGGAATGCTCGTACTGCGTGAGTTTCAGACGAGTGTGAACTCGGAAAATCTTGTTGTGTGCGTGGTCGATGACAATGCACAAAAGCGCGGAAGTTATCTGCGTAATGTCAAGATTTGCGGTACCCGAAAGGACATTGTCCGTCTGGCCGTGGAGTACGACATCGAAGAGATCGTTTTTGCAATCCCGACCGCGTCGACCCGCGACCGTAAGGAGATCCTGTCCTACTGCCAGCAGAGCGGATGCAAGCTGAAGATTCTGCCCGGCATTTTCCAGTTGGCCAATGGTGAGGTCAGTGTTCAGAAGATCCGCGACGTGGACATTTTGGACCTTCTTGGGCGCGATAGCGTACAGGTCGATATGTCAGAAATTTCTCAGATGCTCTATGACAAGGTCGTCTTGGTAACGGGTGGGGGAGGATCGATCGGAAGCGAATTGTGCCGACAAATCGCCAAGCACGATCCCAAGCAGCTTATCATTTTTGATATTTACGAGAACAACGCGTATGAAATTCAGCAGGAGTTGCGTAGAGCACTCCCGCAGCTGAATCTGGTGACACTCATTGGTTCGGTGCGAGATACAGAGCGTATAAATTCCGTTTTCAAGCAGTATCGTCCACAGGTTATCTTCCACGCTGCTGCGCACAAGCATGTGCCGCTGATGGAGGACAGCCCCAACGAGGCGATCAAGAACAATGTCTTTGGTACATATCATGTGGCTAAGGCTGCTGCCGTTTACAATGCGGAAACCTTTGTTCTGATTTCGACCGATAAGGCTGTCAATCCGACCAATATCATGGGCGCATCTAAACGTATCTGTGAGATGATCGTTCAGATGATGGCAAATTCCTCGTCGACGAAGTTCGTTGCCGTTCGTTTCGGCAATGTTCTGGGCAGCAACGGAAGCGTCATTCCACTGTTCAAGAAGCAGATCGAAGAGGGTGGCCCCGTTACCGTGACCCATCCCGATATTATCCGTTTCTTTATGACGATTCCAGAGGCGGTTTCGCTTGTCCTGCAGGCAGGTGTCTATGCCGATCGGGGTGAAATTTTCGTTCTGGATATGGGTGAGCCCGTCCGCATCGACGATCTTGCAAGAAACCTGATCCGGCTGTCGGGATTTGAACCTGACATTGACATCGAGGTCAAATATACCGGTCTGCGTCCGGGTGAGAAGCTCTTCGAGGAAATGCTTATGAACGAAGAGGGGCTGCGTACGACGGCAAATGAGCTGATCCACATAGGCCAACCACTCGAACTCAACGATACAAGCTTTGCAAAACAGCTTGTGAAGCTCGAAAAAGCCTGCAACCAGAATTCCGGGGAAGTATTTGCGATGGTTGCAGATATTGTCCCGACTTACAAGAAGAAAACTGCCGTACAGAAATAAAACGGAGGGAAGAATATGGATTTGAATTTGAATCACAAGAGTGTTTTGCTTGTCGGTGCGAGCAAGGGCATCGGTAAGGCCATTGCGCTTGGATTCGCTGCCGAACAGTGTAAAATCGTTGCAATTGCCCGTACAGAGGATCTGCTGCGGCAGCTTCAGGAGGAAGCCTTGGCCGCAGGAGCTGAATCGTTCCACTATGTGGTTGCAGACCTGATGGGCTGCGACACGAAGGAGCTTGCACAGAGCTTGTTGGATACGTACGGAACTTTTGATATTGTGGTACATAATGTTGGCGGCTCTTTGGTCAGCCGCAATCACCTCGGCGGCGCAGAGGAGTGGAATGAGGCGTTGAAATTCAATGCAATTGCTTCCATCGATATGAACAGCCGTTTGATTCCTCCCATGGTGGAACGCGGCTCCGGCAGAGTCATCCATATTTCTTCCATTTCTGCATTGATGCTTCGTGGGAATCCGCTTTATGCTTCGGCAAAGGCATTTTTGAATGCATATGTCACGACAGTCGGCAGACAACTGGCTCCCTCGGGTGTGCTTCTGACATCTGTCATGCCGGGTGCCGTTTCCTTTGAAGGAAGCTACTGGGACAAATTTGTCAAGGAAGGACATCCGCGCGTGGATGATTTCCTCCGACATCACCAGGCAATCAATCGCTTCGGCTCTCCCGAGGAGATTGCCAATGTCGTTTTGTTTATGGCCAGTGACAAGTCTTCGTTTATGCCTGCTACCAACATTCCAGTTGATGGCGCAAATATGTAAGGGTGAATGCTATGAAGAGACTTTTGGATATTATTTTCAGTCTGATCGGCTTGATCCTTTTCTCCCCGATCTTTTTGATCCTCTCGCTTATGATCGTCATTGACTCCAGAGGCGGCGTGTTCTTCCGCGGCGTCCGTGTCGGCCTGAACGGTAAGGATTTCCGTATTTTCAAGTTCCGCAGCATGATCCCCGATTGCGAGGGAAAGGGTAAGTGGAATGTCGGCGACAATGATGACCGTATCACAAAGGTCGGTCATTTCCTGCGCAAGAGCAAGCTCGATGAGCTACCTCAGTTGATCAATGTTCTGATCGGTAATATGAGCTTCGTCGGCCCTCGTCCGGAGCTGCGTGTGTATGTCGATCAGTACACCGAGGAGGAGAAGGCCATCCTCGAGCGCAAACCCGGCATCACCGACTGGGCCTCCATCACGAACTTCGAACAGTTCAAGGGCTTTACCGAAGCTGAGGACCCCGATGCCTATTACATGAATTATGTTCGTCCGCTGAAGCTTAAGCTGCAGCTGTACTATGCGGAGCATCATTCTCTTTGGGATGATATTCGCTGCGTTGCATGGACAGTTTATAAGGTTGCTACCCGTTCGCAGAAACTGCCGAAGGAGATTGCCAAGATCGTAGAAGAGTATCAGGCATCGTTGTCGGTGAAGGCATAAATTTCAGGGGGATGATTCAATGATTAGTTCTCATTTGGCATGGTTGATACGCAGACACGGCGTGGAAATGACGCATCTGTCCGGCGGTAGCCATATTGCTTCGATTTTATCTGTGGCAGACATCGTTGCTGTTTTATACAGCGATGTCCTTCACTTTGATTGCAAGAACCCAAAGCTTGCCGAGCGTGACCGCTTCATTTTAAGCAAGGGCCATGCCGGCGCAGCCATTTACGCTGCTTTGGCCGAAAGTGGATTCTTCTCCACCGAAGAGCTCAAAACACATTATCAAAACGGAAGCCGTCTTTCCGGTCATGTTTCTCATAAGGGTGTACCCGGTGTCGAGTTTTCGACCGGTTCTCTGGGCCATGGCCTGCCGGTAGCTGCTGGTATGGCACATGCAGCGAAGCTGGACGCAAAACAACATCGTGTCTATGTTGTTATGGGGGACGGCGAGTGTGATGAGGGTTCCGTCTGGGAGGCAGCGATGTATGCCAACCATTACGGACTGAATAACCTTGTTGCGATCATAGACCACAACAAGATGCAGAGTCTGGATTATTGCGAAAATACGATGAAACTGTCACCTTTTGCCGAAAAGTGGCGCAGCTTTGGTTGGAATTGCCTCGAAATTGACGGCCATGATCATGATGAACTGCGTGCCGCATTCGAGGATGCGAAAAATTCGGACAAGCCGACAGCGATCATTGCCAATACCGTCAAGGGCAAGGGCATTTCCTTCATGGAATTTGATATTTTATGGCATTATCGCTTCCCACATGACGGTTGGGAATATGATGGTGCGCTGAAAGAGCTGCATGCCCAGATGCCGAAAGGCTTGAGCGATCCTTACGAAAAGGAGGCGGAGAATGCATGAGAGGCAGAACCATCGACACGATCCTTTCGCTTGCTAAGCAAGATCGTGATGTATTACTTGTAACGGGTGATCTTGGCTTCGGTGTGCTGAAGCCTTACTGGGAGGGGGTTCCAAACCAGTTCCTGAACGCAGGTATTGCAGAGCAGAATTTGACCGGTTTGGCTGCCGGTATGGCCTTGGAAGGGAAAACCGTTTTTACTTACTCTATTGGCAATTTCCCGACCCTTCGCTGCTACGAGCAGATCCGCAATGACTGTGCATACCATAATGCAAATGTCAAGGTTATCTGTGTCGGAGGTGGCTTTGTTTATGGCTCGTTGGGCATGAGCCACCACGCAACGGAGGACATTTCAGCTCTTCGCGCCCTGCCAAATGTCACTGTCTTGGCGCCTGCCGATGCGGACGAGGCTGAGGCCTGTGTTCGTGCGATGTATGAAACGCCAGGAACGTTCTATCTGCGCCTCGGCCGGGGTGGTGAGCCAATGGTGCGTGAGAGTCTGCCACCCTTCGAGATCGGAAAAGCGCTCAAGGCGCGCGACGGCGAACGTGTTGTCATTTTCTCCACGGGTGCTATTTTTGACGAGGTACAAGGTGCTATCGAGCTTCTTAAGAACGAAGTTTCTCCAGCCGCCTACACCTTCCCGACGGTCAAGCCCATCGACGCAGCTTGCATCGAGGGATGTGCAAAAAAATATGACCTCATTGTCACAGTGGAAGAAAATACTGTCATTGGCGGCTTCGGAAGTGCGGTCGCAGAGGTTTTGGCACGCAAATCCTGCCATGCAAGGCAGCTTATGATCGGAATCGAGGACACCTACTCCTCGATCGTTGGTACACAAAAATATTTGCGTGATCACTATGGCATCAGCGCCGAGAGAATCTCGCAGAGAATAAGGGATGCATTGAAGTGAGCAGATTATTGATTCTTGCCAATGATTACAAAACTTTGGCGAATTTTCGCACGGAACTCATTGAGCGTCTTTTGTCTGTCGGCCATGAGGTGATTTTAAGCCTTCCCGACAATGAGAAAAATAAAAATTTTGCCGATATGGGTTGTAAAATTGTAACTGCGCCCATCTCGCGACATGGTACAAATCCTCTGAAGGAGCTCAAACTCATCCGCGCGTATAAAAAGCAGATGAAGGAGCTGAAACCGGACTGCGTCCTGACCTTTACAGTCAAGCCGAATATTTACGGAAGCATTGCCGCAGCAGCGTTGAAGATTCCTTATATCAACAATATTACGGGTCTTGGCAGCGTAATGCAGTCCGAAAGCCTGCTGAAAAAGTTAATGCTTCAGCTGCAGAAATATGCCTACCGCAAATCGTCCTGCGTATTCTTCCAAAACAACGGAAATCTAACGTATTTTACATCCAAGGGCATCGTCAAAAAGAATGCAAAACTTTTGCCCGGCTCGGGTGTCAATTTGAATCTACATATGTTTTCCGATTATCCCTCGGAAGAGCCGTTTGTTGATTTTGCTATCGTCTCACGCTTGCGCAAGGATAAAGGCTTTGATGAATTCTTTACCATGGCAGATGCGTTGCTGCCGAAATATAAAAACATCCGTTTCCATGTTGTCGGCTGGATCGAGGAAGATCATTACCGCGCGATCCTGGAGCGATATGAGGACGAGCCTCGTATGATCTATCACGGTGAAACGACGCAGCAGCAGGTGCATGATATTCTGCATTCGTGCCACTGCCTGATCCACCCGTCTTACCATGAAGGTATGGCTAATGTTCTGATGGAGGCTGCTGCCGCAGGCAGACCCGCCCTCGTGAGCGACATTCACGGCTGCAAAGAGGGTGTAGACCACGGTGAATCCGGCTTCACTTTCAAGGTACGAGATGCAGAGTCATTGAAACAATGTGTGGAATTGTATCTGCAGCAAGGCGAGGAAGAGCATCGTCTGATGGGCAAGAAGGCTCGCAAAAAGATGGAAACAGAATTTGACAGAGAAATTGTTATTCAAAAATATATGGAACAGCTTGAGCTTATCACTGCTCCAAAAGTGGAGGTATCGTAATGTCTCTTTATGGAAGAATCGTTGCTCGTGAAGATAAGATCGCCCTGGTAGGTCTGGGCTATGTGGGTATGCCGATCGCTGTCGCATTCTCCAAGAAGGTGGATGTCATCGGTTATGACCTGAATGAAGCGAAAATCAATCTCTACCGCAACGGTATTGACCCGACCAACGAGGTCGGAAATGATGCCATCAAGGCTTGCAGCGTTGAATTTACCGCTGATGAAAGCAAGCTCCGTGAGGCTAAGTTCCTGATCGTTGCTGTTCCGACCCCCGTGAACGACGACCATACACCTGATCTGAGTCCGGTTGAGGGCGCAAGCCGTATTGTTGGCAGAAACCTGCAAAAGGGAAGCATCGTTGTTTTTGAGTCAACTGTATATCCCGGCGTCACGGAGGATGTCTGTGTTCCCATCTTAGAGGCAGAGTCCGGACTCAAGTGCGGTGTGGACTTTAAGGTCGGCTATTCTCCCGAGCGAATCAACCCGGGCGATAAGATCCACCGTCTTGAGACCATCACGAAGATCGTTTCCGGTATGGATGAAGAGACTCTCGATGAGGTTGCAAAGGTTTATGAGCTTGTTGTGGACGCAGGCGTTCACCGCGCCGAATCCATTAAGGTCGCTGAGGCCGCTAAAGTCATCGAAAACAGTCAGCGCGATATCAATATTGCCTTCATGAACGAGCTTTCCATCATTTTCAATAAGATGGGTATTGATACCAAATCCGTCCTGGAAGCAGCCGGCACGAAGTGGAATTTCCTAAAGTTCCAGCCGGGTCTGGTTGGCGGCCATTGCATTGGTGTCGATCCGTACTATCTGACTTATAAGGCCGAGCAGCTTGGATATCATTCCCAGATCATTCTGGCAGGCCGCCGTATCAACGACGATATGGGCAAATACTGCGCAGAAAACCTGGTCAAGAAACTGATCCAGGCCGATGTGCCGGTCAAGAATGCCCGTGTGGCGATCCTTGGCTTTACCTTCAAGGAGAATTGCCCCGATACCAGAAATACCAAGATCATCGACATTTATAACGAACTCAAGGAGTACGGCATTACGGCAGTAATCGCTGATCCCGCCGCAGACAGCGACGAGGCTAAGCGCCTTTATGGCATTGATTTTGTTGATATTTCTGAAATTTCCGACATGGACGCAGTTATTTTGGCTGTTGCACATGAGGAGTTCAAGGCATTGGGTGTAGCTCAGATCGAACAGCTCTTCAAAAAGGGCGCTACGAAGGTTCTTCTTGACCTGAAGGGTATTCTGGACAAGAAGCAATTCACGGATTATCTGTATTGGAGACTTTGATATGGGTTACGAGCACTTGATTTTTCCTGAAAACTCACTCTTCTTGGTGACCGGTGGTGCAGGTTTCATTGGTTCAAACCTCTGCGAAGCAATCTTGAACATGGGGTACCGTGTGCGCTGCCTTGACGATCTTTCTACCGGCAAGCGCGAAAATATTGAGATGTTCCTGGATCATCCGAACTATTCTTACATCAAGGGCGACATCAAGAATTTTGACACCTGCCTCAAAGCAACTGCAGGTGTGGATTATGTTCTGCATCAGGCTGCATGGGGAAGCGTTCCACGCAGCATCGAAATGCCGATGTTCTATGCTCAGAATAACATCATGGGCACAATGAATATGCTCGAGGCCTCCAGACAGAATGGTGTGAAGCGCTTTGTTTACGCTTCTTCCAGCTCTGTTTATGGCGACGAACCCGTTTTGCCGAAGTGCGAGGGCCGCGAGGGTAATTTGCTCTCTCCGTATGCTGTCAGTAAGCGTGTCAACGAGGAGCATGCAAAGCAGTATACTCGTCATTATGGCTTGGAAACCGTCGGCTTGCGCTATTTCAATGTTTTTGGCAGACGACAGGATCCGAACGGCGCCTATGCAGCTGTGATTCCGAAGTTTCTCATGCAGCTTCTTGGCGGTGAGACTCCGACCATTAACGGCGATGGAAAGCAGAGCCGTGACTTTACTTACATTGAAAATGTTATCGAGGCGAATCTGAAGGCCTGCCTTGCACCTTCTGAGGCAACCGGTAAGGCCTACAATATCGCCTACGGTGGCAGAGAGTATTTGATCGATATTTATTATGGCCTGACCGCTGCGCTGAATCTCCATATCGAGCCGAATTTCGGCCCCGATCGAGCCGGTGACATCAAGCATTCCAATGCCGACATCAGCAAGGCACGGGAGCTTCTCGGATATGACCCGGATTGGAGCTTCGAACGTGGTATCCGCGCTGCGATCGCGTGGTATAAGGAGAACCTCAGATGATCCGCGTTTTGCAGGTTTTTGCATCACTGAATGTCGGTGGTGCGGAGAGTCGAATGATGGACGTCTACCGTCATCTCGATCGCTCGAAATTTCAGTTCGATTTCCTGACTATGCAGCTCGAGGAGCAGTATTTTGAGAATGAAATTCGAGCTCTGGGCGGTAAGGTGATCAAAATCGCACCCCCCAGACAGAGCGGAACGCGTGCCAATCTGAAAGCAATGACGAAGATCCTGAAGGAAGGGAAGTATGAGGCAGTTCATGCTCATACTTCCTATCATTGCGGAATGGTCATGTTGGCTGCGAAGCGTGCTGGTGTACCGATCCGGATCAGTCACAGCAGAACGACCGGCTCAAAGCACAGCGGTAAGAAAGCGCAGATCATGCTCGGCATCGGGCGCTTCCTGATCAATCGCTACGCTACCGATCGCCTTGCAATTTCCAACGAAGCAGGGGAGTACCTGTTTGCAAAGAAGATATTTACAGTGATTCCGAATGCCATCGACCTTTCACGCTACGAAAAGCGCAATGACTCTGTAATCGAGGAGCTGAAGCGTGAATTTTCACTCCTGGACGCAGATGTCATTTTGGGACAGGTCGGACGATTTGACAATATGAAGAATCATGGCTTTACCCTGAAGCTTTTTAAGGAGTACCTGAAAAAGCAGCCGAAGGCGAAGCTGGTTCTTGTCGGCGACGGCCCCCTGCGTGAGCAGCGTGAGAAGGAGACACAAGAGCTTGGCCTGCGGGATCGCGTTGTCTTCACCGGTGTGCGCTCGGATATTCCGGACTGGATGTATCTTTTCAAATGTCTTTTGGTTCCGTCCGTTTTTGAAGGTCTGGGTGGAGTTATCCTGGAAGGCCAGGCGGCGGGTACGCCAGTTTTGAAATCTGACAGCTTTACCGATGCGGCAGATCTGGACATTGGCCTGGTCGAGCGCTGTAAATTGGATGATTTGCAGAGCTGGCTAAATGCCTTAGATCACTTACCGGTGGCAGTAGAAAGAAAGGCAATTGTCGATGCCTTTGACCGAACCGGTTACAGCTTGACCTCCGCAGTCACAAGCTTTTGCAAAATCTATTTGGGAGATGGACACGTTGACAAAAACTAAAATTCCGTATATTTCCATTGCAAGAGTCTTAGCAATGCTTATGATCCTTGGTACGCACTATTTCGATTTCATGGGTGATGACTTTATTCGCAACTTTTTCTGTGGAATACCCTGTTTTTGATGGTTTCCGGCTTTGTTTATGCGAACAAGGAGATTCATTGCGGTTCATTCTTCTTTGGCCGTTTCTGCAGGATCATGATCCCGGCCTATGTTTATGCGACAATTATTTTTGTTTGCTCGGCTATTTTTTACGAAGGTCCGTCCGTTAAAGATATTCTAATTCACATCTTCAACCTGCAGGGCATTCAGAATGTGGTTCCGTGTATTGACTATTACGGCTTCCCGCGTTTGGGAATTTTGTGGTTCCTGACGGCAATCATGATGTGTTATCTGCTTCTGCCGCTGCTTAAAAAAGCCGAGAAGAAATTCAACCTCGGCCTGCGCGGACATAGCCTTCTTTTGATCGCGCTTGTTTCCCTTCAGATCGCACTGGCTTATGTTGACATTCAGCTGTTCTATCTGTTGATGTTCTACATTGGCTATTATCTTGGCAAGTACATTCACAGGCTTAGGAACTTCCATGCTATTTTTATCTATGCTTTCACACTGGCGATCAATGGCGCTCGTTTGGTGCTGAGCAATCGTATCGACGGAACCGTTTTCTACAATATGACGATCGCTACCCTTGCAGAAGGCATGGTTGCACTGGCGATTCTTATCACTTTGTATCTGATTTACAAAAACTGGCCGAAGATTGTTGAGCGCGTTGCAAACAACAAGCTTCTTCGTTTGACAGACAAGTATTCGATGGCAGTTTATATTGTGCACTTTACCTTCTTCCGTGGAATTGCACCTGCAACGCTCATTACCTCGAACAAGATTCTGGCCTTGCTTCTAATGATCGGTCTGACATTAATTTGTTTATACCCGTTCCAGAAAATCTGTGATTTGCTGGATCATGCCGTCCGCGCTCTTTGCAATAGAAAACAAAAAGGATGATTGCATTGAAAACCTTAACAGTTATTACAACGACCTATAATCGTGACTATTGCCTGCATCAGGTGTATGAGTCACTGCTGCGTCAGACGAGCAATGACTTTGTCTGGCTTGTTTTGGATGACGGATCGACGGACAAGACCAAGGATCTAGTCGATAAGTGGATTTCTGAAAACAAGATGGCTATTGTCTATCATTACAAGCCGAACGGCGGTATGCATACAGCGAGAAATGCCGCATACGAGCTGGCTGAAACGGAATTGAATGTCATCATTGATTCCGATGATTGGATGGCAGATGATGCGGTGGAGACGATCGTCCGTTTTTGGCAGAAGCACAAGAGGGAAGATATTGCCGGCATCATTTCTCACAATGCAGATCCTTCGGGCAAGCAGCTTGGAACCCCGATGCCTGAGGGAGTCTCTGAGACCACGGTCACTGACTTTTTCGGAAAACTCGGCGGAAAAGGAGACAAGAAGCTGATTTATCGCAGCGAGCTGACGAAAAAGTATCCGTATCCTGAGTTTGAGGGCGAGAAGTTCTTCCCGGCCTCGTACAAATTCCGCCTGCTGGACCAGGACTATAAGATGCTCGTGCTCGACCATGTGACGTGCATCGTGGATTATAACGACGATAGCATGACACGCGATAAGTTTGCGCAGTACCGTACCTCGCCCAAGAGCTTTGCTTATTTCCGAAATGAAATGATGCGAATCTCAAAGAGCGCAAAGGAATGCTGCAACCTAGCACTGCATTATGTGGCGGAGAGTCGTTTTGCAAAAGAAAAGCATTTTATCAAGAAAGCACACCGAAAGGGTTATGTCCTATTGGCTTATTTACCGGGCACATTACTCTATTTCTATCTGAAGAAGACAAAGCGTAAATATTAAATTCGAAAGGAGGTCTACGCATGACCGGACTTGTGATATTGATCTTTGTTTGTACCGTTTTTGCTGCAATTTCACAAAACCGGGATAGCCGTACCCTCCATCACCATAAAAAGAAAGCGAGCAAGGATCGCGTCTTTTTTACGATCCTTGTTGGCTACATGGTAATCTTCGCAGGTCTTAGAACAAGCTACAATGATACAGATAGCTATATCAGCACATTCATGAAAACGGAACCGATTACAAATGTATTTAACGGGTTAAATTGGGACTTAGGAACGAATCCGGGATTTAAGATTTTCACATCATTGATTCGAACATTTACCGATAACCCAAATATTTACTTAATGATTTGCTCGTTAATCGTCATTCCGCTCATTGTTGGCTTCGTCCACCGTTACACGAAGAATTTTACGCTTTCTATGTTTTTGTTCTTCACGATGGGCTATTTCTTGTTCTGCTTAGCGGCAATCAAGCAAACTATGGCAACTGCACTGGCAGTTCTTGCGATTCAGAAACTTCTGGATGGCAAAAAACTACGATATTTGCTATGCCTCCTGCTGGGAACGCTAATTCATCCATATTGCCTGATGTATTTGATCGCTCCCATTTTGATGAAGCAGATTCCATGGCACAAAGGAACCTGGTTCATGCTGTTTTTGGTTGCAATTGTTGCCTATTCCTTCAACTTCCTGGTGCAGACCATTTTGGATGTCACGGATATCATGGGTGAGGGGTATAATAAGGAAACCTTCGTCGGTGAAGGTATCAATACCTTCCGCGTTATGGTCTATTTTGTACCGGTGGTCATCTCCTTTTTGTGGCGCAAAACCCTATTCGAACACACAAAGCGTCATGAGAATTTGTTCATGAACTGCACGATCGTCTGCGCTTTGATCATGTTTGTCGGTATGTTTGGTAATGCAAATATGTTTGCAAGACTGGCTATGTATTTTGAACCGCCGATCTATGTTGCGTTGCCGTGGATGATTTATAAACTAAAAGGGAAAGTGGAAGGCCTCTTCATTTCAATCATGGCCTACATTGCATATCCGGCCTACTTCTACTATCAGACAGTTATGGCCAAACCCTTTGACCTGATCTATCATTCCATGAGCTTGGGCGAATTTTTCAATTCTCTGTTCCAATAAAAGGAGCAAGCATTATGACAAAGATCATTCATTATTTTTGGTTCGGTGGCAACCCGCTTCCTGCCAAGGTTCAACGCTGTATGGAAAGTTGGGAAAAGTTTTTCCCCGATTTTGAGATCAAGCGTTGGGACGAGAGCAATTTTGACATCAAGGCAAATCTCTACATCCGTCAAGCTTATGAGGCAAAAAAATGGGCATTTGTCTCCGACTATGCCAGATTCCGCATTCTGGAAGAATATGGCGGCCTCTATTTTGACACCGATGTTGAGGTGATCCGTCCCTTTGACAAGCTTTTGGAGTTACCCGCCTTTGGCGGCTTTGAAACCGACCGTTTTATTGCCCCGGGCCTTGTCCTTTGGACGAAAGAGCCGCAGAATCCTTTGATGAAGGCAATGCGTGAAAAGTACGATTCTCTTGCCTTTTTGGACGAAAACGGTGAACGGATCAAGAAAAATGTTTGCGGTTTGTTTACAGAGCTGTTGTCCGAGCACGGCTTTGTTGCAAACGGACAAATGCAGGTCTGCGGTGGCATGACACTGTTCCCAAAGGACTATTTTAATCCCTTTGACGATGCTACCGGCAGACTGCGCAAAACCGAAAACACCTACTCGATTCACTGGTATGATAAAACATGGATGAGTAAGAGTCGAATTTTAAGAAATAAGTGTACAAGAATTCTTCATCGAATTTTCGGCACTGATATTCGTCAAAAACTCTTAAGAAAATAATAAAGGGGCTGTCAATATGCGTCGCAAAAAGAAAATACTGATTATTATGCATTCAATGCATATTGGCGGTGCTGAACGAGCTTTGCTTGGCATGCTTTCAGCATTCGATTTTGAACGATACCAAGTTGATCTCTTTTTATCTGAACATAATGGCGAACTTATGAAGTATATTCCCCGGGAGATTCATCTCTTACCGGAAATACCGAGATATTCGTATTTTACAAAACCGTTTTCGTTAACTGTGCGAAAAAGAGAGTTCAAAATGGCATATGTAAAGCTACGCACACGACTTGCTTGCAAAGCGTACACTAAAAAGTCTAATGGGGCAGTAGCGGACGCCACTATCTATGCGCAACGCTTTGCATTGCCTTACTTACCACCCATTAACCCAAATGTCGAATATGATCTCGCAATCAGTTACCGTACACCACATTATTTGGCAATAGAAAAAGTAAGAGCGAAAAAAACACTAGCGTGGATTCACACTGACTATACAAAGGTGACGATTGATATCGCTACTGAGCACTACATGTGGAGTAAGTTTGACTATATTGCATCTATCTCTGATGAGTGCTCAAAGGGATTTTTAAGCGTATTTCCGGAACTGAAGGAGAAGCTGGTTCTATTCGAACATGTTATACAACCTAGCATCATCTGTGACATGGCAGATGAATTTGTACCTAATGAGATAGACCAAAATTCTGATGTTATAACCATATGCTCGATTGGACGATTTGTACCTGCCAAGAACTTTACCAGCATACCCAAAATATGTAGAGTCTTGCTTGAAAGCGGATTAAAAGTCAAGTGGTATCTAATTGGTTTCGGAGAAGAGGAGAGTGAAATCATCAGACAAATTGAAACGCTTAGAATGGAGAAAAATATTATTATTTTAGGAAAAAAAGAAAATCCGTATCCATATATCAAAGCTTGCGACATTTATGCGCAGCCATCCCTTTATGAAGGGCGTTCTGTAGCTGTGATTGAAGCGCAAATACTTAAGAAACCCGTCGTGATCTCTAATTATCCAACGGCGACTTCACAATTGAGAAATGGCATAAATGGGCTTATTTTGCCCCTTGATACTGAACAATTTGCTAATAAGTTGGTTAAGGTTATATGCGATCAGGATACTCTGAGACAACTTTCACAGAATGCTGATTGCGATATTACAACAGAGTTTGATCAGATGCGTGTTTTTGATCGTTTAATTGAAGGAGACTTTTATGATCATTAAGGAATTTTCCCCAAAAGATTTTGATAAGTTAGAGCCTTATTGGAGAGAACTTGAGTGCGGAGAAGAAATGACGGCATTTCAAACCTATGACTGGTATCGAATGGTAAATCAAAACTACCTACAAAGCAAGATGCGTTATTTCTTTAAGGCCTTTTATATTTTAGTATTGGATCAGGATGGCACTCCCGTGATGATTGCTCCTTTAATGCTTCAAAAGATTAAGTTCGGGAATAAATTCCCGAAAGCAATTTATTTCTTGGGTAGAGAGACCTGTACTGATTATTTTAGTTTTATTTATAAGGTTTGTTCCATCCAAGCTATTGACGCATGCTTCACATATATTAAGAATACGAAGAAGATTCGGCATTTTGTCCTCACACGTATTCGTGAGGAATCTACATTATATTGTGCTTTAAATTCTTCATATAAGTGTGTCGAAACTAGTGGAGAGTGTGTTGCACTTTATCCGCCTGCTACCTTCGAAGAATTGACTGCCTCGTGGAAGAAGAATTTTCGAAATAATTATCGAAATGTTGTAAATCGAATGCATACTGATGGTGTGCAATTTAACACATTTGTCTTAAGTAAAGTCAGTCAAAAGCAATATCAAGACATCATGACGCTTCACCAAGAACGCAAAAAAAACAAGCAGAAAGCAGCTAAGGAAAAAATGTCATTTTTAGGCCGGTTATATAATCGTGTTATTGATTTTTCATCTAAGCCCCTTCCTGTCTTGGCGGAATACCCAAATCTATGGATTATCCTTACTTATCACGAAGAACGCTTGATAGCCTTTTTCTATGGTCCATATGAGAAGGATAAGAAGACGGTTAGACTTCTTTTCACCGGTGTTTCATCAAATTATTACAAATACTCAATTGGCATCAACCAGCTTATGTTTTACTTAAAGGAATCATACGATACGCTTGGTCATGCTGAAGAGCTTTGTATTGACTTCACAAGAGGTGCCGAAGAATATAAGTCCCGCATAGGTGGAAAACTTTCACACATCTTTAGTTTAGACTTTGAGGTTAACTAAGCGATGAAACTAATTCAAAAATTATTTTATGATCCAGCATGGTCTATTGGATATCGTTTTCTGAAGGATGATATGCTGCCTTCTTCAAAAAGCAAACCGGAATACCATACAATTCGTGCCAGTCGCACGAAATGGTATGCCGATCCGTTTGTTTTTCACGATGGGGATAATGTTTACCTGTTTGTCGAAGTAAAGGAAATATGGACAGATAAGGCGGTTTTGGGTGTTTCTAAATTAGAAGGCGATCACTTTTCTCCAATTCAAACCTGCTTGAAAGAAAACTTCCACTTGTCATACCCGAATGTTTTTAAGTTTCAAGGGAACTATTATATGATTCCGGAAACAACAAAAACGCACCAGCTACGCCTATATAAGGCAGATAATTTTCCTTATTCCTGGAAATTAGATTGTATACTGATGGATCGAGTGGATTATGCAGACTGTTCTTTTTTGAACGTCAATGGCAGCGCTTATCTATTTTGCTATGATACGGAAAAGAAACCTGCGCAAACTGTACTTTACGAACTTTTTCTTGATGAGAAGAAGTTGATTTCCAGACCGCTTTCGAAGTTTATCAACGAGAGACCTGGCGGAAATGCAATACAGACAGCTGGAGCGATTTATCGACCATTGCAAGATTGCAAGAACTCGTATGGAGATCATCTGCTCCTGACAAAAATGGATGACGCCTCCCCGTATAGCGAGAGTCTGCACGATTCTATCCATATGAAAGATGTTATAGCTCTTAGAGATAGGACAAATTATAAGCGCATCCATACATTGAACCGTTCTGGGAATATCGAAGTTGTTGATTTTGGATTCGACAAGTTTTATTTGACAAAATTTTTGCGGAAAATTTATATCAAATTATTTATCACCTAATCACAATGAAGATGCGGAACAGGTTTTCCCGTTCCGCATCTTCATTTTACACGTTTTCTTTTCAGATAGTACAAATTCTGGATCAACTTGTCGTAGAGGGACATTTTTCGATCTTTTAGCTCGATCTCGGAGAAATTACCAAATTCATCGTGATGTTCCGCCAAAAAGGCTTCGAGTTTGGCAAAAGCAGCTTCGCTCATGGTGTTCGGATGCAGACAGATGGTGGAACAGCAAAAACGCATCTTCCTCGGGCGGCCGGACTGGGCAGGTATAAAATAGAAACCATATTTCTTGTAGACATCATTCGTCATTGTGTCACTAATAATACGAATATTGCTTTCCTCACGCAGAGCGGTAAGCGTATTCATGTCATAAGTGTGCCCGGGCGCAAAGAAAATCGTCGGCTCGATTCCATGCTGCTTCAGGATTTCTATACCACCGTGAATTTTAATCTTTTGCTCCTCAATAGGTACACCGGCAAACTCTGAATTTGGATTGATGGGATTGATGCCTCTGCATTTGGAGGTCAATCTATGGTCATATCCGTGTAGGGCAGGCATCCAGCCATTTTCGATCCAACGAGCCATCTTGTCCCAGAATTCAGGATCCTGCTCGTATTGATCACATAAAATCGAGTCTTTATTATTGGGAATGATACCGAAAAGCGGCTTGATCCGATACTTGTTCAGCAGGTTTTCTATACGAGACCAGGCTTCGATATTCATATGATCGGATGCATCATCCAGGCGGATATAATATTTCATTTGGCCGCTCCTTTTTGATTTTTTTTATTTTAACATACCTTTATTGCCTCGTCAAGGCAAATAAATACAATTGGGGTGAATATTTTGAACAGAAAAACAAGTATCAAATTTGCAAACCTCTCCTGGCTTTGTGCTTTGATGGTCGTGGTCATCCATGGTGCGACCTATGCGGCAAACCTGCCCGGGCAGGAGCTACAGACGGTTTACGGCATGAATATAACGACCTATTTTCAGCTGTTTTTCACAGAAGGAATTTGCCGTGCTGCCGTACCGTTGTTCTTCGTAACATCAGGATACCTGTACTACCGCAATTTCCAGGCAACTGCGAAGTGGCATTGCGATAAGATCTTCAAGCGATTAAAAACAAACGGAATTCCGTTCCTGTTCTGGGGGCTGGCCGTGATTGCCTTCTTCGCAATTGCTCAGGCTATTCCGGCAACGGCGCAGTATTTTGCATCACCTGATCGCAATGTCATGGAATTTTCCGCCACGGATTGGCTGACAAAGGTCTTTATCGATCCGCTGAACTCTCCGCTGTGGTTCCTGCGCGACCTTTTGATTCTTGCCGTTTTCTCACCGCTGATCACATTGGTTTGTAAGAGGTTGAGCTGGCTTTGGATCGCGTTTGTGGCCGTGGTGTGGATGCGATGGCTTCCGATCCCTGTATATGTGATCCGGATCGAGTCGATTCTGTTCTTCAGTATCGGCGCCGTGCTTTCCTTCCATCACAGAGGACTTGTCGAGAGGGAAGTGGCTGTCCCCGGAAAGATCGCGTATGCGGTTACCGCTGCTTGGCTTATATTCATTGCCATCAAGACCTACCATCTTTGCGCGCTGCCCGCTGATGTTTTGATCAACGGTAAACCGCAGTCTGTACATGATCTTTTGACGAGGCTCAATTCTATCATTGCGATCCCGTCTCTTTGGATCGCTTACGACCTCCTACCGAAGTCAGCGGAAAAGAAATGGAAGCTTGGCCAATACGGATTCTTGATGTTTGTGCTGCATCATCCAGTGATCGGCGTTGTGAAAAAGCTCACACTCAAGCTCCTCGGAATCAACATGGTAACCGTCAGTGTTGCCTTCGTTTTTGCAGTTGTGTCGACCTGCGCTTTTGTGATTCTGTTTGGCTATCTCTTCAAAAAATTCCTTCCTAAACTCTATGCCATCGTTTGCGGTGGCCGATAAATAATGCGTACTGAACAACGCAAAAGCCCTTGCAAGCCAAAGCTTTCAGGGCTGTTTTGCGTTGTTCGAGTGCAAGGTTTTGGCGGTAAAACCGCTAAAAACCTTGCACATTTCGCACGAGCGTTGCGATGCTCGTGCGAAAATACGCATTGTTTACATGTCTGAATCGTGCAAAAACGGTTAAAAAGAGCCGTTTTTGCACGATTGCACAGCAACGCTGTGCGAATAAGCCGCAGTAGCGACTTATTCAGCAGACATTAAATAACGAAGTCGATCTGCTACAGATCGTCTCAGAGTGTCAAAAAAGTCGCCAATCGTCAAAATGCAAATTTTTTGACGGTTGGCGATCTGTGTTCAAATAGCCTGTTGTGAATATAACTCTGATATAAGCCAAAAACGCTTTCAATGCTTGCTACGCAAGGCATTTTGACTTACATCGCAAACCGAGCTCTACCGTACCATCGTACGCCGACGCGCTCGGTTTGCTCGTCTTGACGACTTTTTGAACTCTGACAATCTGCCGAAAAACAAGTTTTTCGACAGACTGAAACGATCTGCTACAGATCGTCTTCGTTGCTGATTACAGAGGAATATGCGGTCTTTACGCTGATGCCCTGGAGAGCACCGATCCTTCCTGCCAGGGAGGCGATGGTGTCCTGCGGCGCATCGAGCGCAATAGAAATGATGCTGATGTTTCGTTTGCGGTAGGGAAGTCCCATTCGGCCTATGATATATTCTCCGTAATGATGTAAGATCGAATTGAGGTGCTCGACCGATTCTGGCGTTTCAACAATGATGCTCATTAAGGCAACGCGTGTTTCCATATTGGCCTCCGTCATTCCTGAGATTTTAGCTGCATCCGCAGCGCAGTCAGCGATATGGCAAGGTTTTCGTTCTGCACCAAAATGTTTTTCGGTGCATGAAGGTGCACCGGAGCGAAATTCCAGATCGCTTTGATGCCGCATTCGATCAGCAGATCGCAGGCCTGCTGCGCATATGCACCGGGTACAGTAATGATACCGATACGCACATCATTTTCACGGCAAAATGCGGCCATCTGATCGTTGGGATAGATGCACTTTCCGCTCTCGGTTTTGCTGCGGCTCGGTGCGACATCAAATCCAGCCATAATATTCAGACCATAGTCCTCAAAACCGTCATAACACAGCAGCGCCTGGCCCATCTTGCCAGCGCCCACAAGAATTGCGTTGGCAGTTTTATTGTAATCCAAGAAGTCCTCCATGTCCTTGATCAGATTCTCGCGATTATGACCCGTTTTGCATCGTCCGCCATCGGAGACCATTGCCAAATCCTTGCGCACCAAGACATCGCCCAAGCCAAGGGCATTTGCCATTGTTCGGGCTGAGATATTCGAAGAAGCGTCTTCGGGAAGTGACTTGAGATAATCCAGATAACCGGGCAGGCGGCGAAGCATCGCCTTCGAGAATTTTTTAGGTTGCATAGTGGCCTCCGTGGATAAAATATTAGGGGGAGCGATAGCTCCCCCGATAAAATCAATCGTTGAAACCGATTTTTGCGCTATAGGTTGTGTGCAGCAGCTCATGAGCCTTGTGGGAGTTGGGTTCGCCCAGGAATTCCTCGTAAAGCTTCTTGATCTGCGGATTGTTGTGTGACTGACGCAGGGTCAGGCGCTCATCCTCGCTGTACAGAGCGTTTGCTCTTTTTTCCTTGTAGGTATCGAGAATGTCGTCATCCTCATTCGGAAGGAAGCAGGAGCGTACAATCGGCTGACCGCCACCGGCTATACAGCCGCCGGGGCAACCCATGATCTCGATGAAGTGGTACTTGCTCTTGCCCTCGCGGATCTCGTCTAGCAGAACTTTGGCGTTCTTCATACCGTGAGCGATCGCCACATTGACTACGGTGCCGTTGATGTCAATGGAGGCCTCACGGATGCCGTCAAAGCCTCGTACAGCCTCGAATTTGATGGCTTCGTGCTCCTTGCCGGTCAGGACGAAGTAGACCGTGCGCAGAGCAGCTTCCATAACACCGCCGGTAACGCCGAAAATGACACCTGCGCCGGTGTAGTCACCGAGTAGATCCTGGTCAAACTCTTCGTCGGGAAGACGGGTGAAGAGGATACCTGCACGCTTGATCATGCGGGCCAGCTCACGAGTGGTGAGGACAGCGTCGACATCACGCAAGCCGTTGACTTCCATCTGCTCGCGATCCTTCTCGCCCTTCTTTGCGGTGCAGGGCATGATGGACACAACGAAAATGTCCTTCGGATCGATGCCCTTCTGCTCAGCATAGTAGCTCTTGATGATTGCGCCCTGCATCTGGTGCGGGGACTTGCAGGAGGACAGGTGATCGAGCAGATCGCCGTAATTGTACTCGGCATAGTTGATCCAGCCAGGGGAGCAGGAGGTGATCATGGGCAGCTTGCCGCCGTTCTTGATGCGACCGAGCAGCTCGGTGCCTTCCTCCATGATGGTGAGGTCAGCTGCGAAGTTGGTATCATATACCTTGTCAAAGCCGAGGCGCTTCAGAGCAGCGACCATCTTGCCGGTGACGGGAGTACCAACAGGCATACCGAACTCTTCACCGAGAGCGGCACGGACAGCAGGAGCGGTCTGAACGACAACGTGCTTGCCGGCCTTCATAGCGGCATCGACCTTGCCGATCTCGGACTTCTCCATCAGAGCGCCGGTCGGGCAGACGCTGACGCACTGGCCGCACAGGATGCAGGGAGAGTTTGCAAAGGATCTGTTCTCAGCGGGGGCGACGATGGTTCTAAAGCCGCGGTTCTCGAAGCCGAGGATGCCCATGCCGTGAGCATTCTGGCAACGAGCGACACAACGGCCGCAGAGGATACATTTGGATGTATCACGGATGATAGAGGGGGTCAGCTCGTCAACGGTGACGGGCGTCTTGACACCCTGATAGCGGCCTTCACGGGCACCGGTGATCGATGCAACATGAAGCAGCTCGCAACGACCGTTCTTATCGCACTGCTGGCAGTTCTGATTGTGGTTGGACAGCAGTAGCTCGACAGAAACACGGCGAGCCTCAGCCGCCTTCGGGCTGGAAATGATGATCTCCATGCCCTCGTTGACGGGATATACACAGGAAGCAACCAAGCCTCTGGCACCCTTGACCTCGACGAGGCAGACACGGCAAGAGCCATTGGAGCATTCGCCATGGTTGAATGCACACAAAGAGGGGATCTCATAGCCGCAGGACTTTGCAGCATCCAAAATAGTCAGGCCTTCTTCGACCTGATAGGAAATGCCTTCAATTTTGATATTAATCTTAGCCATTTGATCGTCCTCCCAATTACTTCTTAATGATTGCCTTCAAGCGGCAGGTGGCGATACAAGCGCCGCACTTGACGCACTTGGCTGCATCGATCTGATAGGACGGCAGCTTCTTGCCCGGAGCGATGTAATCCGTCTTCTGGATGCAACCAGTAGGACAAGACTTTGCACAAAGACCGCAGCCGACACACTTATCCTGCTGGATGGTGTACTGCATGAGCTTCTTACAGACTTTGGACGGGCACTGCTTGTCAATAATATGCGCCAGATACTCATGACGGAAATGCTTCAAGGTAGAGATGATGGGATTGGCAGCAGTCTGACCCAGAGCGCACAGGGAGTTCGCCTGAACGGCTCTGCCGAGCTCTTCGAGCTCTTCCAGATCTTGCATGGTGCCCTGACCCTCGGTGATGCGGGTGAGGATCTCGAGCATTCTCTTCGTGCCGATACGGCAGGGGGAGCACTTGCCGCAGCTCTCGTCACAGATGAATTCCATGTAGAACTTAGCAACGTCGACCATGCAGTTATCCTCGTCCATAACGATGGCACCACCGGAGCCCATCATGGAGCCCTTGGCAACGAGGTTATCGAAGTCGATCGGTTCGTCGAGGCTTTCAGCCGTCAGACAGCCACCGGAGGGGCCACCGGTCTGAATGGCCTTGAACTTCTTGCCATCGGGAATGCCACCGCCGATGTCATAGATCAGCTCTCGAAGCGTCGTGCCCATGGGGATCTCGACCAGGCCAACATTGTTGACCTTGCCGCCGAGAGCGAAGACCTTGGTACCCTTGGATCTGTCGGTGCCGCAGCTTGCAAACTGCTCTGCACCTTCGCGCATGATGTAGGGAACACAGGCAAGGGTCTCAACATTGTTCACGATCGTAGGCTTGCCCCACAGACCCTTGACAGCAGGGAAGGGAGGACGAGGACGCGGCATACCGCGCTTGCCCTCGATGGAGTTGAGCAGTGCAGTTTCTTCGCCGCAGACGAACGCGCCTGCGCCCAGACGGATATGTGCATGGAAGCTGAAGCCGCTGCCCATGATGTTCTCGCCCAGAATACCAGCTTCGTTCATCTGCTTGATGGCATTGCGAAGACGATTGACAGCGATGGGGTACTCTGCACGAACATAGAAATAACCTTCAGTTGCGCCGATGGCGTAACCTGCGATCATCATGCCCTCAAGAACGGCAAACGGATTGCCCTCGAGGATGGAACGGTCCATAAATGCACCAGGGTCGCCCTCGTCGCCGTTGCAGACGACATACTTTTGATCCGCTGCATTCGCATAAGCAAAGGACCACTTACGGCCGGTCGGGAAGCCTGCGCCGCCACGGCCGCGAAGACCTGCAGCCAGAACTTCGTCGATGACTTCCTTCGGGTCCATGGAAAGAGCGCGTCTCAGACCCTGGAATGCACCGTGTCCGATTGCCTCGTCAATGTTTTCGGGGTTGATAACACCGCAGCCGTGAAGGGCGATACGGCGCTGCTTCTTATAGAAATTGATATCGTCCTGCTTTGCAACCTTCTCGCCGGTCAGGGGCTCGACATAGAGCAGACGCTCAACAATCTCGCCGCCCATAATGTCCTTCTGGAAGATTTCCTCGACATCGTCTTCACGAACCAGGCGGTAGAGCGTATCTTCGGGGAAAATCTTGACGAACGGGCCCTGCGAGCAGAAGCCGAAGCAGCCGACGATGTTGACACTGACTCTGTCTTCCATGCGGTTCTCCGCCACAAGACGGTCGAACTTTTCCTTGATGTTCATGGAGTTAGAGGACAGACAGCCTGTACCGCCGCAAAGCAGAATGGCACGCTTGCCGTTAGAACCGTCGATTTTGGAGGTCAGGGCTTCTGTGCAAGCACAAATTTTAGCATCCAATTCAGCGAAAGTTTTCATCAGTTTGCACCTCCGAGAGCACGATATTCTTCGATCACGCGGGCGACCTGGTCAACTGTCATCTTGGGATATACCTTGCCGTTGATGGTAACGGCAGGAGCGATACCGCAAGCACCGATACAGCGCAGTGCGTCGATGGTGAACATACCATCGGCCGTGGTGCCGCCGGGAACGATATCCAGGATCTCACAGAATTTATCGATGATCTGCTGCGCACCCTTGACATAGCAAGCCGTGCCCATGCAGCAGCCGATAACATACTTACCCTTAGGTTCGAGGGAGAAGAAGGAGTAGAACGTGACAACACCATAGATCTCTGCCACGGAAATACCAGTCTTCTCAGACACGATTTGTTGTACATCCAGCGGAATATAACCGTATTCGTTCTGGATGTCGCTCAGGATCATCATGAGAGGAGTCTTTTCGTTTGCGTATCTTTCGCAGATCTCGCAAATTTTCTTGACGCCCGCATCGCTGATATGAGCCATAAAATACCTCCTTAGAATATATAAAAAATATTTGCGCTTATTTTAGCGAAGGAACATACATAAATCATGCAGGATCCTTCGTTGGTTATATAATTTTTACATACCTATTATATTAGTCGAAATATAACGATTTGTCAAGGTAAACCTGCAATTTTACAATAAACAATTGTGTACTTTAAGGAGTTGTAATAAAAATCCTGTTGCAATTAGAACAAATGTTTGATATAATATCAAACAGAGGTGATTGATGTGAACTTACAAATCGAAATGATCAGCGTTTGCGCAGCGGACGGACGACTGACACCCCTGCGTTTTCGCGTAGAAAATGAGGAGCATTGTCTGCAAACGGTGTCTGTTTTGCAGGTGCTTAGCACAAAGCACATTCAATATGCCGGGATCGATGCACTACAGTATCTTTGTAAGGCCATCATCGACGAGCGGGAGCGACTGTTCGAGCTTCGCTATACGATCAAAACGCATCGTTGGAGCTTGTTTCGGATGGTGTACTGATGGAACGGACGATTTTTCACATCGATGCCAACAGCGCATTTTTATCCTGGACAGCCGTCTATCGTCTCAAGGTCCTGGGAGAGAAAGTGGATTTAAGGCAGATCCCATCGGTCATCGCAGGGGATCGGGAAAGTCGGCAGGGGGTCGTGCTTGCCAAAAGCCAGCCGGCCAAGAAGTATGGGATCCAGACGGGAGAGCCGATCTTCAAGGCTCTGCAGAAATGTCCGAATCTGGTTATGGCACCGCCCGATTATGCGCTTTATGTAGAGGTTTCACGGCATTTTACCGCGCTTTTGCGACAATTTTCGCCCATGGTTGAGCAGTATTCCATTGACGAGGCCTGGGTGGATATGACGGGAACAGAAGGACTTTACGGCACACCGACAGCCGCAGCCGAGTTGATGCGCAGGCGCATCAATGAAGAGCTTGGATTTACCGTCAATATCGGCATTTCCTCCAACAAGCTCCTGGCGAAAATGGCAGGGGACTTTGAAAAGCCGAACAAGATCCACACGCTGTATCCGTATGAAATCGAGAGGAAGCTGTGGTGTTTGCCGGTGCGAGATCTGTTTATGGTCGGCTCGGCCACGGAGCGCAAACTGCATCTTTTGGGGATCCATACCATTGGCGAATTGGCCGCGGCGGATCCGGAAATGATCCAAAAAAAGCTACACAAGCCGGGGGTATCGTTATGGCATTGCGCCAACGGCCGTTATTGCGATATGGTTGTCAATCAGCCGCCGGAAAACAAGGGCTATGGCAATGCCACAACACTTCCGTCCGATGTGCTCGATTCGCTTTCTGCCTACAAGGTGCTTTTGTCACTGTGCGAAACTGTGGCAAGTCGAATGCGTGCAGACCTTAAAGCGGCCTGCTGTCTTTCTGTCAGTCTTCGCAGCAACGAGTTTCGGGATTTCTCACATCAGATGATGCTTCCTACTGCCACGGATGGCACCGATGAGCTGTTTCGCTACGCCTGCCACATTTTTGACGAGGCTTGGGACGGTCAAACGCCGCTGAGGCAGTTGGGCGTACATGCCACGCGCTTGCAAGACAGTGGTATGCGCCAGTATGATCTGTTTTTAGCCAACGGCACGCAGGACTACGAACGCAAGGCGAGACTTGACAATGCGGTCGATGATCTGCGTGAAAAATATGGCGAGGGCATTTTGCGCCGCGCAAGATTTCTCGGGGAGAAGATCGTTTTGGCTGGCGGTTTGGCAAAAGAGCGCCGTACGGGTATCACGAAGCCCATTTGATGCGTTGACATCGCAGAAAAACATGGTATAATGAGTACAATACCGACATAGCCTTGTCCGGAGGTGTCGGTATGGTGAAAAAATATGTTATTTTTGTGCTTTTGCTCAGCACGCTTGTCGTTATCGGAGCGGCCGCAATGTCTGAGTTTGGTTCTGCAATCGCCGCATGGTCAGATCATGCGGAACCGAGTCGTACCATTGTGATCGACGCCGGACACGGTGGCGAAGATGGAGGCGCGATTGCTGTCACGGGTCAAAAGGAGAGTCAGATCAACCTGGAGATCAGCCTGCGTTTGCGTGATTTTCTCCATCTGCTCGGCATCCGTACCGAGATGATCCGTACAAGCGACAGAAGTGTTTACACTGAAGGTAATACGATTGCGCAGAAGAAGGTTTCTGACATCAGGCATCGTGTGGCAATGGTGGAGGACACACCGGGGGCGGTGTTGATCAGCATTCACCAGAATCATTTTTCAGAGGAAAAATATCGTGGAGCTCAGGTGTTCTTCGGCCAAAGCGAAGAGAGCAAAGCCTTGGCGCAAGCACTGCAGGCGGCGCTGAAAGGGCAAGTCGATCCGAACAACCGCCGTGAATGCAAGCCCGCCCGGAATATTTACCTGATGGAGCATGTTCACTGCACGGCTGCACTGATCGAATGCGGATTTCTGTCAAATTATGCCGAAACGCAGCAATTGCTTGAGCCGAGCTATCAAAAGAAGCTCTCTGCCGCCATCGGATGCTGTATCTACAACTTTTTGGAGGCAAAAAATGAAGTCTAAGACCGTATTTCTCTGCACGAACTGCGGCAACGAGACGGCCAAATGGTCCGGTCGCTGTCCGTCGTGCGGACAATGGAATACCCTTGAAGAATATACCCCTACACAAACCACAAGCAAAAGCTCGGTGCGATCCATTCCCGCTACGCAGCCGAAGCGACTGCGTGAGATCGAAAGCGATGCAGCAGTGCGTTTTACTACGGGCTTAGGAGAGCTGGATCGGGTACTCGGCGGTGGCGCTGTGCGAGGCTCACTGGTGCTTGTGGCCGGTGCACCCGGTATCGGAAAATCCACCTTGCTATTGCAGATCTGCCAGTGTATCAGCAAGGAGCAGACCATCTTGTACATCTCCGGCGAGGAGAGCGCAAATCAGCTTAAGCTCCGCGCGCAAAGACTCGGCGTCGACAGCGACCGCCTGTTTTTGCTGTGTGAGACCAGCCTGGATGAGATCCTTGCCGCTGCGGATCGTCTAAAGCCGGATCTTCTGATCGTCGACTCCATCCAAACGCTCTACAGCGAGGAAAAGCCGGCCTCCGCCGGCAGTGTCACGCAGGTCAAAGAATGCACACTGCGCCTGATGCAGTACTGCAAGGGCAGTGGTGTCAGCGTTTTTGTCGTCGGACATATCAACAAGGAAGGCGCAATTGCAGGCCCCAAGGTGCTCGAGCACATGGTCGACTGTGTTTTGTATTTCGAGGGTGAAGAGCACACAACCTACAGGCTTCTGCGCGCTGCCAAAAACCGCTTTGGCTCGACCAACGAGATCGGTGTGTTTGAGATGATCGATCGTGGCTTGCGTGAGGTACCGAATCCGTCAGAAATGCTGCTTTCAGGCAGACCAGAGAATACGCCGGGCAACTGTGTTGCCTGCGTCATGGAGGGAAGCCGACCGATCCTTGCTGAGGTGCAGGCCTTAGTCTCTCCCACCACGCTTACAAACCCGCGCCGCAGCGCAAACGGATTTGACTATAACCGCGCAGCCATGCTCCTTGCAGTTCTGGAAAAACGAGGCGGCCTGCGCTTTTCCACCTCCGATGTGTATCTGAATGTCATCGGTGGTTTGCGCCTGGACGAACCAGCGGCAGATATGGCAGTTGTCCTGTCGGCAGCCTCCGCGCTGTTGGACAAGCCCATCAGCGACACCCTTGCAGCTGTCGGGGAAGTGGGTCTGACGGGAGAAATTCGTGCCATTGGACAGCTTTCGCAGCGTCTGAGTGAGATGCACCGCCTTGGTTTTACGCAGTGCGTAATCCCGAGGAGCGGCAGCGCAGATATCAAGGCCCCTGATGGATTGGAGCTGCTGCGTGTGCGTAACATTCGTGAGGCCCTGGCCGTCACTTTCTGAGGAGATTTCTATGCCAAGTGTAAAATATTTTTTCCGTGTTCTCAAGGGAATGCGCTTTGATAAGCTGAATAAGATGCTGACCGTTGTCAAGGAAAAAAGCGGCCACTGCAAGGCTCGAACCTTCTGCAGTATGCTGTGGTGCACAATGCGTTACGGTGCAGGTTACTATGACTATGTCATGTTTGGCTTCTACGACATGAACGGCAAGCAACGCAACACCTATCTAACGCGCGTGCGCAATAAAAAGGTCTGCGAATTGATGAATGATTATTCTTTTGCCGAGGAATTTGACGATAAACTTCGTTTCAATGTTCGATTTTCTAAGTATCTGAAACGGCAAACCCTGAACGGTCATACATGCACGCAGGAGGAATTTGACGATTTTTTGCGAGACAAGACCGCATTTTTTGCCAAGCCGAATCACGGCTCCTGCGGCAACGGTGTTGAAAAGCTCTATGTCGCAAATTTCAAAGATTCTGCCGCGCTGCTGGAGTATATTCGCATGAAAAAGCTCTATATCATCGAGGAATCGCTTGCGCAGCATCCCGATATGGCCAGGCTTCATCCCGATTCCGTCAATTCTATCCGCATTGTTACGGACCTGGTTGACGACGTGATCCATATTGCCTATGTGATGGTAAAAATGGGCAGGGGAGGCGGCTGCTGCGACAATACAGGCCAGGGAGGGGTGATCTGCCGTGTGGATGAAAAGAACGGCAGGATCATTTCCGTTGCGACGGACGACTATTTCAATGTCTTTGATAAGCATCCTGATACAGGTGTTTCCTTTGTCGGTTACCAGCTGCCGATGCTGGATGAGGCCATCTCCCTTGTGAAACAGGCGGCGCTGGAGATTCCGAAGATGCGCCATATCGGCTGGGATGTCGCCATCACGCCCGACGGCCCGGCGATCATTGAGGGAAATGAATATCCCGGCACGGATCTTTGCCAGCTCGCGCCGCATTATCCTGAAAAGTGCGGACTTTGGCCGTATTATAAGAAGCTACTGAAGTTGTGAGGATCGGAGGCATACCATGCAAGGAATACAGATAAATTTCCTTACCCATGCGCAAAATGTCTTGCGGCAAGTCCGCCGTGTCATTGTCGGCAAGAACAACACCTTGACCTGGGTCTTTGCCGCCATGCTGGCGAAGGGTCACATTCTGATGGAGGACATTCCCGGTGTCGGAAAAACAACCATGGCGCTGGCCTTTGCAAAATCACTTGGCCTGAAAACCGGCAGAGTGCAGTTTACGCCCGATATTCTTCCGTCCGATGTCGTCGGATTCAGCATCCTCGATCAAAACGACGGCAAGATGGTCTACCGCCCCGGTGCGGTATTTTGCAACATCTTTCTTGCTGATGAGCTCAACCGTGCCACCAGCAGAACGCAATCTGCGCTGTTGGAAGCCATGGAGGAGGGGCAGGTAACCGTTGACGGCATCAGCTATCCCCTGGAGCAGCCATTTATCGTCATCGCAACGCAGAACCCAACGGGAGCGGCCGGCACGCAGCCTTTGCCCGACAGCCAGACAGACCGCTTCATGCTGCGCTTGTCGCTCGGCTATCCTTCCTTGGAAGACGAGATCTCCATGGTCACGAGCAGGCAGGGGGCAGACCCTCTGAAGGATCTTTCGCCCATTATGAAGGCAAGTGATCTCATTGCGATGCAGGAGCTCGTTTCTGAAACCTATGTTTCCCGTGAGGTTACGGCTTATGCCGTCAAGCTGGTGCAGGCGACACGAACCAACACTGTTGTTGCCAGAGGCGCAAGTCCGAGAGCGACCCTTGCCCTCATTTCGCTTTCAAAAGCGCTGGCAAGACTCAACGGAAGAGATTTTGTCGTCCCTGCGGATGTACAGAGTTCATTTGTTCAGGCGGTTGCGCACCGAATTGAGCTCCATGCCAACGTGCAGCAAACGGCTGAACAGGTTCTGCAGACGATCGCACATGGCATCGTCCCGCCGAAGCCGTAACTATGCTGAGGCGGAGAGTACTGTACTTAACCTGTCTGGTCGGGTGCATCGGTTTTTATATTGCATATCGTGAGTGGATGGCGTGGCTGTTTTTGGTCACGCTTGCTGTGCTTCCTTGGTTCAGTTTGCTGATCAGCCTGCCGTCCATTTTATTTTTGAAGGTAAGAACCTTCCCGACACGAAAGCTTCAGCTCGGGCAGGAGCTTGCCTTGGCTTTGCAGGTAACCTCCTTTTTGCCTGCGCCGCCGATCACATGGCGATTTACCTATCACTCCGGCTTTGACGAAAAGACCTATGTAATCAAAAACACAAACACCTTCCAACCGAAACATTGCGGAAAATATACAATCGGCGTTAAAAAAGGGAGAAAATACGACTTTTTGTCACTGTTCCGTTTCCCCTTCGGGAAAAAGCTGCAGCAGACGGTCTATGTCCTTCCGACACCGATCAAGGTCGAGAATCTGCCCGATCTGGAAAAGAGTCTTTGGGTCGGTTGGAAGCCAAAACCCGACGGTTTTTCCGAAGTACACGACCTGCGCGAATATCGTCCCGGTGACAACCTGCGTCAGATCCATTGGAAGCTGAGTGCGAAAACCGGGAAATATATCTACCGTGAACCGCTCAGACCGCTGAGAAAGCGGCCACTTCTGACCATATGTCTGTGCGGAAGTGAAGACGTTTTAGATCGCAAGCTCGGAAGACTTTTGTATGTCAGCTCGGAGCTTTTGAAGCTGGAGTTAACACATGAGCTGCGCTGTATGGCGCGGGATCGGGTGTATTCCTTCCGCATTTTGGATCAGAAATCCTTGGAAGAGGCAGTGGTATCCATTCTTTCGCTCTGTCCATGTGCCGCAGAGCACGCAATGAGCGAAAAATCCGCTTGGCAATACCATATCGGAGGTGATCCGAATGAAGCTTGACAAGTGGTGCTCTGCACTGTGTGCGTTTTTACTTGCATTTTCCCTGAGTTTTTCGTGTGTGAACTGCATCATCACGGCCTTCAAGTTGTCGATTTTGGTTGATTATACGGCCTTGGCGGTATATTGTGCGGTATTCTCGGCGGTTTGCTGTGCGCTTTTCACGCTTCGTTGGACCTTTATTGTGCCGCTTCTTATGATGGCCCTGGCCTTCTTGGGCTGGAAGTACGGCTCATTGGAATGGAGCATCAAGAACCTGCTGCACACCATCTCAAGAGAGTATCACAATGGCTACGGTTGGGGCATCCTGAGCTGGAGCGTAGATGGTCTTCAAAGTGCAGACTTTACCGCGGCCTTCATGCTGATCGCAACGCTGATCAGCTCATCTGTGAGCTGGACGGTGTGCCAAAGGAGACCCTGCTTTGTCGCAATTGCCGGTACGTTCATTCCGTTTATTCTTTGCACCTTTTTGCTCAAAACCGTACCCGACGAAACCTGGCTGCTGATTTGGCTGATGAGCCTGCTTTTACTTCTGCTCACGCAGGCCAGACGTCGACAGAAACCGCGAGAGGCGAACAAGCTGACACTATTTTTACTCCTGCCGCTTTTGATCGCAGGCTTTACCCTGCATCACTATGTGCCGAAGGAGGATTACAAATACCGTGACCTGGCCGAAAAATGGCTTGCGTCGATTCAATCGCTGTTTGAAGACGAGGTTCCCTTTCGTGTCAGTGGCAATTCTGAATCTGTCGAGCTGTCGCAGGTGGGACCACTTGAGAATACCAATGAACCTGTGATGTATGTTTCTTCCGGCGTGGAACGGGTGTATTATCTGCGCGGACGCGCTTACGACACCTATACCGGTACGCTCTGGAAGGACTCTGAAAAGCGAAACGATCTTCCATGGCCGCATTCGGGTATGCAGACGGACACCTTAAAAATCCGCACGAAAGAAGTCGAACCGCTGATTTATGTTCCTTATTTTTCGGATCCGGACTACGTGTACAAAAATCAACTCATCAACGATCAGAGCCTACAGCGATATGAAATGCCGGTATATTCTATTTTGCCGTACGGGTTATATTCCTCGTATCCTGTGACACCGCTATACGATCACCACAGCCTGACATATCTGCCGACGCACGTCAAGCAATGGGCCGAGCAGACACTGAAGCAAATCGATGGATATGCTGATTGGCTGACCGAAGAGGACCTCGGATCGTTGATTTTGGAGTATGTGTCGACCTCTGCAAGATATCGCCTGAATACTCCGAAAATCCCGTCCGATTGCACGAATTTTGCGCAGTGGTTTTTGGAAGAATCGGACACCGGCTATTGCGTCCATTTTGCAACAGCTGCGGCCGTTTTGCTGCGTGCCGCAGGCATTCCAACGCGGTACGTGACAGGTTACTGCATAAAGACCGCAGAAGGCCGTGAGGTGACGGTATATGAGCGTAATGCGCACGCCTGGGTCGAATACTGGGATCTCAATTATGGTTGGCAGATTATGGAGGCTACGCCGTCTGATGCAGCATCGGATTCCGAAGAAGCAACTGCGCCAACCCAAACCCGACCTCCCACAACAAGGCCCGCAACAACACGGCCAACAAAACCAACAAAGCCTGCGGGTAGTACGGCCGCACAACCGAAGAAAGAAAGCAATCCATACAGCTTGATTTTTTGGCTTTGTGTGATAATTTGTGCTATGGTCGGCGTTGTGTTGCTGCAGGCAAAACTGCGAGTCAGCCGTAGAAATTATCGCCGGAAGCAAGGCAATTCCAACGAGCGATTGCTTTATACACGGAAATTGATCTGCAAGGCCGATAAAGTCTTACAACGCGATCCACACGATGCCGTTTACGACCTGGCACTCAAGGCAAGATTCAGCGCGCATCGGATCAGCCAGGACGAATTGCGCTTAGTGGAGAGCCATTGGAGGGACAGTATCACGCAGATGAAAAAGCTTCCGTGCTACCGTCGCATCTACAACAGAATCATTCTTGCGCTGTATTAAAAAATCACGGTGGCTCATCGAGCCGCCGTGATTTCGTTATACAGTTCTTCTACCGTCATGCAGATCGTTTTTGCGCCTAATGAGGCAAGCTGCTGCGGCTCCCGATATCCCCAACCGACTGCAATACAAGGAATTTTTGCATGATTCGCAGTTTGCAGATCCACTTCGCTGTCGCCGATGTAAAGCGCATCCGTTCCCATTTCACGCATGGCTGCCAAAACCATATCCGGCGCAGGTTTTTTAGCATTGACCGTAGATTCACCATAAGCACAATCGATCAAGCCTTCAAAGTAGATGTCCTTCAAGGTTTGCACCAACTCATGCGCCTTGTTGGATACGATGCAGATCTTATGGCCATCTGCTTTCAAACGCTTCAAAAGATGCAATATTCCCTCATACGGGTGTGTTTCGTCATAACAGTGCAGGGTGTAATAGGCCTTCATTTCCGCCAGAATTTCGATCAAATTCGGGCAGGGGAGTGGTAACGAGCGCATCATCAGCATCTTCAAGCCGTCTCCGACAGCAAGTCGAATTTCTTCGATCGTCCGTTCAGGGTAGGAATGCTTTCTGAGTGCAAAATTCACTGCATTTTGCAGGTCCTTGAGCGTGTATAGCAGAGTGCCATCCAAGTCAAATATCAGATTCATTCTTCGTCCTCCTTTATAATGCGAGAGATCGGATTGGCCTGAGCCGCGATTTTCAGCTCCGTATTTTCAATATGCGTGTAGATCTCCGTCGTGTTCAAATGCTCGTGCCCCAGAACCTCCTGCACAGTCTTGATATCTACGCCATTGCCTACCATCAGGGTTGCTGCAGTATGGCGCAGCTTATGCGCAGAATACTGACTTGCGTCCAAGCCTGCGGCCAGCATATGCTTTTCCACAAGACGATGTACCGCCGTAACGCTGATGCGATTTCGCTTCTGCGACACGAAAAGTGCTTTGTTGTCGACCAGTGTCATATTCCTTCGGATTGCCATATATTCATCGATAGCTGTCTTGCACGCTGTGCCAAAATAAACAATACGTTCCTTATTACCTTTGCCGCTGACGCGGATGCGGTCTTCGTAAACATCAGAAATATTGAGTCCGACCAACTCGGATCTTCGAATACCACAGCTTAAAAATAGCATCAGTATTGCGTAATCACGCTTTTCGTTCTTGCCACGAACCGCTGAAAGTAACCGTTTGGATTCCTCCAATGTGAGATATTTCGGCAAGGATTTACGGATTTTTGGAAATTCAACATCCTTGACCGGATTTTCGACAAGCTGCTTGGTTCGAACCGTCAAATATTTATAAAAGGATTTGATGGCTGATAATTTCCTGGCACGAGCGGCCGCACCAATTCCGTCAGCGCGATCGTTGGCAAGATACGACAGAAAATCAAAGATCTCAGTGATCGTAATCCTTTCGATAAATTTCAGATCAACTCTCCGAATGTCGATCTCCTCCAAGGGAGTGTCATACGGCATATTGTCTTCCATAAGCTTGACAAACCGCAGAAACATCCGGATATCAAGATAATATTCCGATATCGTCTTCTGCGATTGGCCTTTAATGGTTTCGTGATAGGATAAGAACTCTCGTAAAACCTGCGGACAATCATGATAGGTTTGCATTTTTTACCTCCATAAAATATAGTATTTGGAGTTATTGGGTCTAATTAATAGGGGAGTGGCCTCAAAATCCTTATAAACAAATTGAATCCAAGTAATCAAACAAAATATTGGATATAAATCTTATAATCATGTCAGAAATTGATATATTTCGAACATATGTAAATCTTGTACCGCACATTCTGCTAAATGAATAGAAGAAAATTCAAATGAAGCAAAACAATAATAGTTCTTATTTTATAATCTCATCCTAAATATATTAGCTTATGCTACAACACATCTCACAAAGAAAATGCCCCTCATATTAAATTCGCTGTCCTTTACTTCATGCGTAACCCTTGATCAAAAGCCCACGGAAGGAATGCAGTACGCACCGGAACAGCTCATTGCAAATATGAGTAATAGAAGCTCTCAGAGCTTTCATACGGATAATGCATTATAAAGAAAATTCATAGCTTCGCAGAAACAACCCTGATATAGTAGTCATTTGAAGTAACAGACGCTGCAGTATGTAAGTTTCTATACAAATCATTATTTCACGATCCAAAAAATAATAACGATGCTCATACGTTCCAAATGATAACTATGCTCAAACGATCCAATCGTCCCGGGAACAGCAACTGTCTCGTCCTAATAGCTATATTATAGCACAAGTAAACACAAAACGCAACAAAATTTTTATTTTGTTGCGTTTTATTTTGGTGCGATCAAAAATCCTCCCCACTCAACCGGTGGCAAAAATAGCTTTTCTTTTCTGAAAACAGAGTTGATCAACAGGGATTAAACGAAGACATTTAATCATCTGATTGATGATAGCATTCACTTCTACAACTATGAGCGTATTCAGAATAAAACTGGAGTGGCGCCGCTAACGCTTCGCCACTCCGCTTAAAACTTAATATTCCTATTTAATGTCTGCTGAATAAGTCGCTACTGCGGCTTATTCGCACAGCGTTGCTGTGCAATCGTGCAAAAACGGCTCTTTTTAACCGTTTTGCACGATTCAGACATGTAAACAATGCGTATTTTCGCACGAGCATCGCAACGCTCGTGCGAAATGTGCAAGGTTTTTAGCGGTTTTACCGCCAAAACCTTGCACTCGAACAACGCAAAACAGCCCTGAAAGCTTTGGCTTGCAAGGGCTTTCGCGTTGTTCAGTACGCATTATTCAGCTGCTTTTTTGAGACGTCCTCATAAACTGTTGCAGTTCAGTGCTACATGAACGCTTTTTTGTTTTAACCGAGCTCGGATTCATCTACCAAAGGGTTAAAATAACGATCCGACTTTGTTTTGTTCCGGTAACGAATTGCTTTTTCGGGACAGCGATGATAGCATCCCAGACATGCAACACATTGATCCAGGAAGCGGATCCTCCCCTCTTCCATGCGGATATTTCCGCTTGGGCAGATGGAAACACATTTTCCGCAGCGAACACAGGATTGTGTTATGGTAAAATCACTTGCAATCAGATGCCATTTAGATTTATTATCTTCATACTTTTCCGACCGCATTTTCTTTGATTTCGGTTGCAAAACAGAAGATATTTTCAACTTTTCAATCACTTTTGCAATTCTTTTTGGTGCTTTATTGAGGGTACTTTTTAGGTAAAATTCCGGCACGGTAAAGCTCAGTGTATAGTTCTCTGGCATCTTGAGGCATTGCACAGACATGATTTTCAAACCACAGGCCTTTGCGTATTCATAAGCAAAACGATCTGCACCACCAAGCATCCCGCCGTAATTCAGCACGAGATCCAGTCGAACTTTTTTCGACAGCCTCGGGAATAGATCATAGGTATGCTTCGGAAGTCCCCAGGAATACACTGGTGAAACAACGATCAATCGCCCGAATTCTGCTCCGTCACCGTCATATTTCGGTATATAAATCATTTCTCCTGAAAGTTCGGATTTTATCTGTTTTGCAATGTATAAGCTATTACCGGTAGATGAAAAGTAGAAAATACCTATCATAAATTACTCCTGTTCCTTCTGAAGATCAGCGATCTTTTGAAGATACTCGCGGATGACCTCACCTTCGTCGGTCTCCCAGTCCTCGCGGTAGATCTCGATAACCTTGCGGTAAGCCTCGATCGCCTTCTTCTTGTCGCCACAGATGGTTGCAATTTGAGCAATGGAGAGATAATTGTCGACATATCTTGGTGACTGTTCCAGTCCTGCGGCCATTTCAAAGTCCGCAATTGCCTTGTCAAACTGCCCTCTCTTAGCATACAGGGAGGCGCGTTCATTCCAGGCATGCTCATCATTGCCGTACATTTCGATCATCTCCTGCAGATACGGTTCGGCAGCTTCCCAGCCGAATTCGTACTGCGCAATGTATGCCTTGTACAGCAAATAATGATACGTCTCCTTGATGCTGCGCAGTTTTTCGAGGGCCTCGTTCGCCTCGGCAAATCTGCCGTCAGCGACCAGGTTGTCGATCAGCCACATATAACCGGCTCTATCGCTGGGATGCTTCTTCGTGTAGTCCTTGTAGTAGTCGATGACGCGGCTATGATTGGTGATGCACCAATCCAGGAAGGTGCCATCCATGCCCTCACACAAAATTGCATGGTTTTCGTGATTCTCAGGCTCGACCTCGAGCGCGATCTTTGCGATCTCAACCGCTTTTTCACGGTAGGCCAGCGCTCTTTGATTGTAGAGATTACCCAACATAGTCAGGCAGCGCTTCTTGGTATCGAGTTTCAAACAGCCTTCCTTCAGGAAATTCTCGGCGTATTCGAAGTCCTCCTTGGAAAGCTTGACCTCGCTGTAGATCATCTTGTCAATGCGCTTGAGATGCGTTTCGGTTCCGCTCTCAAAAAGAGCATCGATGGTCGTTCCGAGAATGGCCGAAAGCTCCGGCAGGATGGAAATGTCAGGATAGCTTAAGCCGTTCTCCCATTTTGAAACCGCCTGAGAAGTGACATTCAAAGCCGCCGCCAGCTTCTCCTGGGTCAGGTTGCAACGCAGACGGTGCGTGCGAATTTGTTTTGCGATATTATTTTGCATGATAATCGCTCCTTTCTTGTGATAGCTAGATTTTAGCACATCCCTATCACAAAGAACATCGACACGATGGAAGGTTTGACTCAACCGACAGTTGGATCATACGGAAAAACATCCATAAACCGTACCTTAAAGCGATTGAGCGCATACAAACGGTCAATGCGTGCCTTGGTCTGCTCGTCCTCCATGATTCCTTCACGGATATAGCGGTCAAGCGCTTCGTAGGTAAAGCCGAGCTTTTCTTCATCTGTTTGACCGCAGAGGCCGTCGATCGGCACTTTTTCAATCAGGCACTCGGGCAGGCCCAGTTCCCTGCCAATGGCCTTGACCTCACGCACACAGAGCATGGAAAGCGGACTGAAATCGCCTACGCTATCTCCGTATCGTGTGGAATAGCCTACCCAATCCTCAGATAGATTGCAAGTATTGACAACTCGGCCGTTTTTGCTCTGGCAAACGGCATACAGTGTTGCCATGCGGATACGTGGGGCCAAATTGATCGTGGTATCGTTGGATACTTTGTTGAGTTTATTCTTGACCTCATTTAAGATACCATCATAGCCATCTTTAATATTGATTACACAATGATCGATTCCGAGGTGCTTCACAAGAAGAAGCGACATATCGATGTCAGCCTGCTCACCGTTGGGCATCAGGACGCCAAAAACACGATCTTTTCCAAGCGCATCCACACACAACGCTGCTGCTACGGAGCTATCCTTGCCGCCGGAAATGCCAACGATCGCATTACACCCCCTGCCATTAACCTCAAACCACTGACGAATCCAGTCAACGATGTCGTCTTTTATCTTTTTGGCGTTAAAATTCATGCTTACATCCTCCTTTTTCTATACTATATCATATCTGTGCGAATTTTGCTATTTACTTTTGCATAAATTCGGGTTAGAATGAAAAAAAGAAAGGCTGGTAATACATATGGAAGAAAAGCAAGTAATCAGAAGAATCGGTGTTCTGACCAGCGGTGGCGATGCACCCGGCATGAACGCTGCCGTCCGTGCTGTGGTACGCTCGGCCATTTTTCGTGGAATTGAGGTCGTCGGCATCCGTAGAGGCTATAATGGTTTGATTAGTGGTGATATTGTGAAGCTCGATGAAAGAAGTGTCGCTCATATCATCAACCGAGGCGGAACCATTCTCTACACCGCACGCAGCAAAGAGTTCATGACAGAAGAAGGCCAAATGAAGGCGGTTCAGACCTGCAAGCTGCTTGGACTGAACGGAATCGTTGCCATCGGCGGTGACGGCACCTTCCGTGGTGCGCTGGATCTGTCAAAACACGGGATTCCGGTTGTCGGTATTCCTGCAACGATCGACAATGATATTGCGTGCACGAATTACTGCATCGGCTTTGACACCGCAGCGAATACTGCAATTGAATGCATTGACAAGCTGCGCGATACGATGCAATCGCATGAGCGTTGTTCCGTGGTTGAAGTCATGGGCCGCCATGCAGGTCATCTGGCGCTCTATGTCGGACTCGCAGTTGGCGCTACGGCTGTTTTGGTACCCGAGAGCAAGGTGAGTTTTGAAGAAGATGTGATCGAAAAGATCCGCAACGCCCGACTTAACGGCTTCACGCATTACATGATCGTTGTCGCGGAAGGTGCAGCCTCTGCAATGGAGGTCGCACAGAAGATCAAGGAGGAAATCTGCATCGAGCCTCGTGTTACGGTTTTAGGTCATATTCAGCGTGGTGGAACACCCACCGGACGCGACCGTGTTACAGCTACCAGGATGGGATATCGTGCGGTTGATATTCTGGCGCAAGGTGGTTCCAATCGTGTTGTCACGCTGCGTAATGCAGTAATGACAGACATTGATATCGTCGAGGCGCTTGCAGAGCGCAAGGGTATCGATTCTGAAGAGATGACCGTTCTGGAAGCAATGACGGGCATATAAAAAACGGGGCATTTGCCCCGTTTTTTTTAGTCTTCTATGAAGTGATCGACATAGTAGTCGGAATGCTTGGTAATCTGATCGTTCAGATACTTCAGACCCAATTCCTCTGCCAAAGTCGGATGGCCGGAGAACAGATTTGTGCCGATGCCGAGCCGTTCACCCTCGATCGTGCAGCCGAGTGCTGCCAAGGTCGTCGGGAACAGATCCATCGGGGTAAACACGCGATTCTTGCTGAATTCGGTCGTGATCGGTGCGTTAATGATGCAGTTATAAACATGGCGATCATAGCCTTCTTCCACATTGCGGACGAAATACTGATTGTCCATGCTCTGATGGTCGCCGACCACAACCACGGTCGTGTTTTCATAGAAATCCTGCTGCTGGATCCACTCGACAAAAGCCTTCACCTGACGGCTGGAGCAAGAAATGACATTTTCATACTGCTCGCTATGCTGATTTTCACAGCAAGACTTATCGTAGTAGCCGTCAATGTGGTGCGTATCGACCGTCAGGAGCGTAAATGCAAACGGCTGATCCTTCTTGGAGATCTCGGTCAGCTCCTGCTTCGCATAATCAAACAGCTTGCTGTCCTCAAATCCCCACCAGACCATATAATCTTCGGGAATTAGACCATCTTTTCTTGCGGTGAAAAGATCATAGACATGATCTGCGCCATGCAGATAGTAGTATTCCTCACGCGAGCCGAAATTTGCATCCGAGCCACACATGAAGGTCTGGTAATATCCTTGTTCCTTAAGAATATCCTGCAGGTTTGTTGCACCCGGCAAATATCCCTCGAACTTCCCGATCTCGATTTTCGAAAGGTCCATGGTTAACGGAAGACCGGAGGTCTGCGCGACCAAGGCTGCAGATGTCCAGGTCGTATGATTAATGCGTGGCCAGCCGCCAATGCCGTTATTGTGGGAGAAGTTGACATTCTCCTGTGCAAGCTGCGTTAGCTCAGGGATCATATCGACCTTCTGGGCACCGCCCTGCTCCTTGGACATGAAAGAGGTTTCCATGGATTCAAGATAGATATAGATCAGATTGCGCTTTTTCTCCGGGAAAGTGATCTCCACCTCGTCGGGCGAAACATAGTGATCATCGTAGAGCTTCGTATCGTCAAAATAGTAATCTACCACAAATTCAGGAAAACGAACCATAATGGCTGCAACGACAACCAGAGTCGTGCACATCACAGTGAAGATGATGTTGGATAAGCGAAGCTTGATGGGAAACAGTTGGACCGGATTTTTGCCATCCTTGCGGATCGTCCAATTGAATTTCTTGCCCCGATAGAAGAAGATCGGATACAAGATCAGCGTCAGGATTCCAGCCGGCAGAAGCGCATTGAGCTTCCAGCTGATGGACAGATTGTTCGAGCAGCCCTTCCACGGTGTCATAAACGTAGAAATGATCGACATGAAGCCGGTGTCACCGTAGCGGTCGGTATACCATTTAGCCAGCAGGAATGCCAGCAATGCAGCAAACAATATAAAAGCAAGAATCAAATACTTGACTACTTTCATTGTTTTCTTCATTTCAAATCGCCTCGATTTTTTACATGATGCGATATATTATACTCCTGTCACGAGAGAATGTCAATTATCGAACCTTGAGGTTTTACAGAAATATTACAATTCCTTAAAAATGCGCAAATTTATTTCAAAATCGTTTTGGAATCGTTCATAGTTTCGTAAAATTTGTCGTTTATTATGACATCGTAAGGAAAAACAACTCCTTATGTCCCCTTTTTTCATTTATCTCTCTTTTTTCCCTCTCTCTTTTCTTTGGGTTCCTGCCTGATCGGTTTCGACAGGCAGGAATTCTCCGTTTACGCACAAAAGAGGCCTGCATCCGCAAGCCCCTTTTGTGCGTTTATCGTTCGTAATCGAATTCAAAATCATAAATGCTGACCGTGTCGCCGTCCTCAATGCCCATGGCCTCGAGTTTTTCAAACAGGCCGCTCTTGCGGAGCTGACGGTCAAAGTACATTCTCGACTCGTAATCGCCGAAATTGATGTCGTTGATGAGCTGCTGCAACCATTTTCCGGAGATAACCCAGGTGTCATCAAACTGCTGGATCGTAAGGTCATCGGCCTCGCCTGCCTCCGCCAAGGGCTTGACATATTCGGGCTCATAAACGATCACTGGCGGCAAGTCCTTCAGCCTACTTGCAACGACACGCATCAGCTGTTTTGTTCCCAGCGTGGTAGCAGCGGAAATCTCATAGAATTCATAGCCACGCTCGGTTACATAGGCACGCAGTCGCTCAAGATTATCGCTTCCCTCCGGGATCAGGTCGCACTTATTGGCCGCAACAATCATCGGACGCCTGGCAAGATCCTCGGAATAGCTGCGCAGTTCCTCGTTGATCTTCTCGAAGTCCTCGATCGGATCACGATCTTCGCAACCCGAGACGTCGACAATATGCACCATCAGTCGGCAACGGTCAATATGACGCAGAAAATCATGACCCAAGCCGGCCCCCTCAGCCGCCCCCTCGATGATGCCGGGAATGTCTGCCATGACAAAGGATACACCCTCATCGACATAGATCACGCCCAGATTGGGATAAAGCGTGGTAAAGTGATAGTTTGCAATCTTAGGTCTGGCATTGGAAGTTACGGACAAAAGCGTAGACTTACCAACATTAGGGAAGCCGACCAATCCGACATCTGCTAACAGCTTCAGCTCCAAAATGACCTCGTGCTCTTCTCCGGGAAGTCCTGATTTTGCAAATCTTGGAACTTGACGTGTCGGGGTGGCAAAATGCTTGTTGCCCCATCCGCCTCTACCGCCTTTGCAGAGGATATAATCATCAGAATCGGACATATCCTTGATGACTTCGTTGGTAGCGGCATCGCGGATGACGGTTCCTCTGGGAATCTGGATCACCAGATCTTCGCCACGCTTGCCGGAGCAACGACCGCCTTGACCGTCTTGACCGGGCGAAGCAGTATATTTTCTCTTATAACGGAAGTCCATCAAGGTGGACATATTATCATTGACACGCAGGACGATATTGCCGCCTCTGCCGCCGTCGCCACCATCAGGGCCACCGGCTGCGACATATTTCTCGCGATGGAACGCAACTGCACCGTTACCACCGTTACCGGCCTTCACATATATTTTAACTTTATCTACAAACATAATGCTCACTCCTTTGTATAGAGTTCGTCTTGTTTATTCTAAATGCAATTTATATTTTCACTTGTTCTACTCAAGCGTTCCGTCTGTATATATCTTTCCATAACCGTCACCATTTATTAAAAAATCCCGAACATGGGCATGTTCGGGATTCCATAATGCAAATTACTGCTTTGCGTAAACGGAGCACTGCTTGCGATCCTTGCCCTTGCGCTCGAACTTGACGGTGCCGTCAATCAGAGCGAAGAGGGTATCATCGGTACCGATACCGACATTGTTACCCGGATGGATGTGAGTGCCTCTCTGGCGAACCAGAATATTGCCAGCCAGAACGAACTGACCGTCTGCGCGCTTTACGCCCAATCTCTTGGACTCGGAATCACGACCGTTCTTAGTAGAACCGCCGCCCTTCTTATGAGCGAAGAACTGAAAACCGATTTTCAGCATTTGTTACACCTCCATAACTTCGATATAATCAGGATACTCATCCCGCAATGACAGCATGGTCAGCATAAAGCCGGTCAAAACTGCCTGAACTGCGTCCTCATCATCGCATACTGCGGGAAGCGTGAGGGTGATTCGGGGCTCGGTCTCATTGACCTTGGTGTTTGCATGGTTGCCAAGCACATCATTGATCGTGCATTCAGCAAACTGCACCGCAGAGGAAATCGCAGCACAAATAATGTCGCTGCCCTCTTCTGCATAACCACTATGTCCCGACACGGCAAAACCGTTGATTCTGCCGTTCTGATTGAAAATTTCTACCTTAGTCATTACACAGAGATCTTTTCAATCTGCACCTTGGTATAGGGCTGTCTGTGGCCGCGGATGGACTTGGAGTCCTTCTTCGGGCGGTACTTGAAAACGGTAACCTTCTTGGACTTGCCGTTCTTCAGAACCTTAGCTTCGACGGAAGCGCCTGCCACGACGGGGGCACCGAACTTAGAGTTCTCACCGTCAACGACTGCCAGCACCTGATCGAAGGTTACGGTTGCGTCAGCTTCAACGCCCAGCTTCTCGACGAAAATGATATCGCCTTCCTTAACGCTGTACTGCTTGCCACCGGTAACGATAACTGCCTGCATTATTAGTTGCACCTACCTTTTTTGTAGTCTCGCTCTCAAGGTGTGAGACGCGCTCAACTTGAAACCTTTTCGATGCGGCGGATAGATTATAACACTTGTTTGTAGAATTGTCAAATACTATTTGACTATTTTTTTCAAATTTGTTATAATTTTTTTGATATTTTTGGGATTTGGTGATGCTATGAAACAAATTTTTGCAATATTTCTCCTGCTGTGTCTAATCTTGGGCGGTTGCACTGAAGATCTTGCACCTGCGGAACGCGAATTCTTTGCAATGGATACGGTGATTAACGTAAAAATCTGGGGAGATGAAACAGCCTTGGATGCCGTTTACGACCTGATCTCGGCTGACAGCGCTCTTTTCAGCACCTATAATGACACGAGCGACATTGCCAAACTGAATCAAGATGCTTTTCTCGTTGTTCGCAATGAAACAGCTGAGCTTTTACAGCTTGCGATCCACTACAGCCATGAGACAGCCGGTGCATTCGATCCAACCGTCTACCCTTATATCAAGTCTTGGAGGTCGGCGAACGATGCTCCTCCCGAGCTTACTCACCTATCCGACCGCATTGGCTTTGATAAGCTTGTTTTAGACGGCAATACAGCATCTTTGAAGGATCGGGCCATGATCGATCTCGGAGCGATCACCAAGGGGTATTGCGCACAAAGGGCAATCGATGAGCTCATCCATCGGAAGGTGGAAACTGCCATCATCTCTCTCGGCGGCAATGTGCAAACACTCGGCTCAAAGCCTGACGGAACCGCCTGGGCCGTTGGTATCGCCAATCCTGAGAAGCCTTCCGAGGCAATAACCGTGGTACGATTTCATGGTTCCATGGCACTTGTGACATCAGGAACCTATCAGAGATATTATGAATGGAACGGAAAGAAATATCACCACATCTTGGATCCCCAGACCGGCTATCCTGTGGAAAACAACCTCGCCTCTGTCACTGTTTTGTGCCAGGATGGGACGATGGCCGATGCCTTTTCAACGGCCTTGTTTGTGATGGGCTACGAAAAGGCGATCGAATTTTGGCAGGCACGAAAGGATTTTGAGGTCATCTTCATCACGAAGGATGGATCGATCCATGCAACAGAAGGCGCCGCTCCCCTCTTGACGGATTGTGAATTTTCAATAATTCAGCGCATTAAAACTTCTTGATATTGTTTGTAATCTCGTGAAGTGTTGCCCCTGCCTGCGCTGAGTATTCAGGTGCTTTGGCAAGATCACCGATGGAAACCATCCCCACCAATTTCCCATTGTTTTGCACAGGCAAACGGCGTATCTGACGCTGTGACATCAGCTCCGAGGCTGTATCGAGAGAATCGTCTGCATTGACGCACACGACCCTGCGTGTCATGATCTCCCCAACCCTGACACTGTTCGGATCCTCCTCGGCTGCGACACAGCGCAAAACGATATCCCGGTCCGTCACCAGTCCTTTGAGTTTTCCGTCCTTGCCACACACAGGCAGCGCACCGATGTTGTACCGCGACAAAAGCCTTGCAGCAATGGCGAGGTTCTCATCCGGTGAAATGGTGACTGGTTTGTCTGACATAACATCCTTGATCTGCATATAACTACCTCCATTATAAATCGCCTCTGTCGACATGGCCGACAGAGGCGTTTGTCATATGGAATTATGGGAGAAATTTACAGATCCTATACAGCAAATTGTTTGTCGATGACAATCGGCTCTGTTTTTAGCTTCTGCCACGAGAACTGCGAAACAAGGCCGCTTGCAGAGATCGGACAATCGGAGTCTGCCAAGTGTGAAGCAAATGCGAGTTTACCGATCAGCTCCTGCGGTGTAAAATGCTCCTTCAGGTATGCAAGATCCAGATCCTTTTCGCGTTTTGACAGTCTTCTTCCGTCAGGTGCGACCAACAGCGGCACATGATAGAACTTAGGCGGTATATAGCCGAACTGCCGATAAAGCCAGATCTGTGCAGGCGTAGAGCTCAGAAGATCGCAGCCACGCACGACCTCGGTTACCCCACCAAGTGCATCATCACAGACGACCGCCAGCTGATAAGCATAAACGCCATCGGATCTTCTGACGATAAAATCGCCCCACTCACGACTCAACTCCTGCGTGACGTTTCCAAAAACACCGTCAGCAAAGCTGATTTCACACGGATCGACCCAGACGCGCCATGCAGGAACCTTCTTTGTGCTTTGCGGTAGCCTTTCTCTGCAAGTTCCGGCATAAACGGTTCGTCCGTCGCTTACGTGAGGCGCATTGGCCGCATGCAGCTCATTTCTCGTGCAATAACAAGGATAGGTTTTCAGACGATCAAAATGTGCACGGTAGACCTCATCGCGCTTGCTCTGCAGCGGCATTTCTTCGTCCCAGTCCAGGCCGAGCCAGTGCAGATCCTCGTAAAGTGCCTCGATATAAGCCCTTTTGCTGCGGTCCGGATCTAAATCTTCGATGCGCAGGAGCATTTTACCGTCCTGGCTTCGAACAGAGAGCCATGCGATCAGTGCGGTAAAAATATTTCCCAAATGCATCCGTCCCGACGGACTCGGCGCAAACCGTCCGATCATTCTCTCACCACATTTCTAAGAGGCTCCCCCGCCAGAAAATGCTGCAGATTCTCGGTGCAGATCTCCCAAATACGCTTTTCTGTATCCGGCAAGTGACCGATCCCAATGCCGGCCACATGGGGTGTCAGGATCACATTCGGCATCGACCAAAGCGGATGTGTCTGCGGCAGGGGTTCCGGGGCAACGACATCCAGGCCGACACCAAAGAATTTCCCCTCCTGTAGCAGGGAGGTCAATGCCTTCGTATCGATCAGACTTCCTCGGCCGACATTGATCAGGACGGCATCGTTCTTCAGAAGGCGCAGGTGGTATTCATTAAAATATCCCTTTGTTTCCTCGCTATGCGGCAAAGCGCAGATGACGAAATCCGCTTCCGGCAAAAAAGCGATCGCATTTTCCAAATTGGTGCGAACATCAAAGCCTTCTCTGGATTTCTTTGGATCGCGGCAAACACCGATCGTAAAAACACCGAGAGCCTTCAACCGCTTAGCCACAGCACAGCCGATGTCTCCTGCTCCGAAAATGAGCGCAGTTGCGCCCTGCACCTGCTTTTCGCTGCCAAGATCCCGCCAATCGTTCTTTTTTGCATAGGCAGGAAGTCTTCTGCACAGAGAAAACAGCATCGCAAGCACATGTTCAGAGATGGTCTGCCCGTAGGCGCCGGAGGCTGTTGTCAAGGTTACATTGGACACAAACGCATCCAAATAGCGGTCTGCACCCGCCCAAGTCATCTGTAACCATTTGAGGTTTGTTGCCGTCGCAAGCTCCTCGTGTGTCGGTTCCCCGATAATGATATCTGCCTCAGCGATTTGATCTGCCACTTCAAGAGACGAGGCCGCCTGCAAAAAGTCGTCACTCGGCGTGCCACTCATAATAAAATATTTCATACATCCTCCCTCACCTTGCAATATTCAACTCTGCATAGGTGATCTCTGTTTTATAAGGATTAAAATATGTGTTTAAAAGTTCGAGATATTCGTCATTTGCTCGTATGCATACATATTCTCCACTTAAATCATACGGAATTGTAGTCATATACATATCATCTGTTCCACAGATAAGCAGCGACCAGGCAAACCACAAGAGATTTCTCGAGCTCAAGTCGGTGATGGAGTATTCCTCCAAGATATCAAGTGCCGAGAAGATCTTCGTTGCGTTCGTCGGCGAAGCCCACTGCGCAAATGCCGTCATCATGAAATCACGCTGTACATTCACTCTCTCCAGATCGGCCATTTCGTAGCCGCTACGGAAGCGGACAAGCCCCATGGCATCCTTGCCATTGAGCGTCTGCAAGCCCGGCTGCAAGTCGATGTACAGGCCCTGAGAGGAATCTGAATACTGCATCCGACACGGAACCTCAAATTCCACACCACCAAACAGATCCACAAGCTCTGTGAAGCAGTCCAGATCCAGCAGAACATATCCGTCGGGCCTGAATCCGACGCATTGCCTGACATAATCCATCAGCCAATACATACCATTCTCGTCTGCACCATTCATATGATAGGCTAAATTGATCTTTTGGGGGTAGTAGCTCGAATTGACTTTCGTATCTCTTGGAATACTCATCAAATTGATTGTCTTTTGCTCTCGGTCTGCACATAAAAGCATCAGTGTATCTGTTCTGAGGCCCGACTCATCTGTGCCGGCAATTAGGATCGTAGAGACATTACTCTTGTGATTTTTGCCGTCGTTCGGGCAGTCACTATAAAAATATAAGAAAGCCGTCAAGAACGCCAAAAGCAGCAGGAAAACGAACAAGAAAATTAAAATTCCTTTCAGAAGACGGTGCTTTTTGGGCTGTTTACGTGTCGGAATTCCTTGCGTTGTGCAATTAGGATCGAACACAACATATTGTGGTTCGCACGGAAAGTCCTCATAAAGTTTATCTGCAAAGCCACGATCATAAGGATCGTCAAATTCCGTCGGTTTCTGGAAGTTTTTGTCAGTCATTGTCGTATCACCTCATATATTGTACTATATTATTTCTCAAATGTAAATAGCGCCTGCACAAAGCCTTTCGTTTCACAAGAAAATTATGAAAAATTTCATAGAAAGATGTTGACAAGAAGGGTTTTGTATGGTATCTTTTAGACACAACATATTGTGTTTACATAACAACATTTGCACAAGATGTTCAATCTCGACACTTTGGAGGTTGAAAATGCGTATCGGAGGCCTACAAAAGCTGACATTACTGGACTTTCCGCAGAAAGTTGCCTGCACAATCTTCCTGCAAGGCTGCAATTACCGATGCCCATTCTGCCACAACACCCCTCTTCTGGAGGGAACGCAGGAGCTGTCGGTCTCCTCGGTGCTGGATTTTTTGAAGAAGCGACAAGGGATGCTTGATGGTGTTGCGATCACCGGAGGTGAACCACTGCTCAATCAAGATATTGTGTCTCTGCTTGAGCCAATCAAGGCCCTCGGCTATGCCGTGAAGCTCGACACCAACGGTTCCTTCCCCGAGCGACTGAGGATGCTGATCGATCAGGGCCTGATCGATTATGTGGCAATGGACATCAAGAATTGCCCTGAAAAATACGATCTCACCTGCGGCAGCAAGAATACGCTCAAAGCAGTCGAGCAAAGCGTCCGCCTCCTTCTAGACGGTACAATCCCTTATGAGTTCCGCACAACGGTGGTTGATGAGCTGCACGAGGAAGAGGATTTTCACAAAATCGGCACATGGCTGCGCGGTGCAAAGGCCTATTACCTTCAAAGTTTCGTTGATTCTGGCAACGTTCTGAGCGAAGGCTTACACGCAGCAAGCAAAGAAAAATTAGCAAATATTCTGGCAATCGCCGGTCAATATATTCAAAATACTTCAATCCGTGGTTTATAATATTTGAAAGGAAGAATGATTATGTTTCAAGTTATCAAGCGCAATGATAAGACCGTAGATTTTGATATCACCAAGATTGCAGAAGCCATCCGCAAGGCTTTTATCGCAAAGGATAAGGAATTCAACGATTCCATCATTGATTTTCTGGCACTGAAAGTTACGGCTGATTTTGAGCCGAAGATCAAAAACGGTGTTGTTGCTGTCGAAGACATTCAGGACAGCGTGGAAAGCGTCCTGATCCGTGGCGGCTATGACGACATCGCCAAGGCTTACATTCTCTATCGCCGTCAGCGTGAGAAGCTGCGCAACATGAAGTCCACCATCCTGGACTACAAGGAGCTTGTCGACAGCTATGTCAAGATCCAAGACTGGCGCGTGAAGGAGAACTCCACCGTTACATATTCCGTCGGAGGTCTGATTCTGTCCAACTCCGGCGCCATCACCGCAAACTACTGGCTCAGCGAGATCTATGATGACGAGATCGCAAACGCACACCGCAACGCCGATATGCACATCCACGATATGTCCATGCTGACTGGCTACTGCGCAGGTTGGTCCCTGCGTCAGCTCATCCAGGAAGGTCTGGGTGGTGTGACCGGCAAGATCACCTCTGCACCGGCAAAGCATCTTGCTTCTTTATGCAATCAGATGGTCAACTTCCTCGGCATTATGCAGAACGAATGGGCCGGTGCACAGGCCTTCTCATCTTTCGATACCTATCTTGCTCCGTTCGTCAAGGTCGACAACCTCTCTTACGATCAGGTCAAAAAGTGCGTAGAGAGCTTCATCTATGGCGTGAACACCCCGTCGCGTTGGGGCACGCAGGCTCCGTTCTCCAACATCACCCTCGACTGGACCGTTCCCAATGATATGGCCGAGCTTCCCGCAATCGTCGGCGGCAAGGAAATGCCCTTCAAGTACAAAGATTGCAAGAAGGAAATGGACATGGTCAATCGTGCCTTCATCGAGGTCATGATCGAAGGTGACGCAAACGGCCGCGGCTTCCAGTATCCCATCCCTACCTATTCCATCACTCGTGATTTTGACTGGTCTGAGACCGAGAACAACAAGCTTCTCTTTGAGATGACCGCAAAGTACGGAACTCCCTACTTCTCCAACTATGTCAACAGCGATATGGAACCGAGCGACGTCCGTTCTATGTGCTGCCGTCTGCGTCTGGACCTGCGTGAGCTGCGCAAGAAGTCCGGCGGCTTCTTCGGCAGCGGTGAGTCCACCGGTTCTGTCGGTGTTGTCACCATCAATATGCCCAAGATCGCGTACCTTGCAAAGGATAAGGCTGATTTCTACAGACGCCTGGATCATCTGATGGACATCGCAGCCCGTTCCTTGAAGATCAAGCGTACCGTCATCAGCAAGCTGATGGACGAAGGTCTGTATCCCTACACCAAGCGTTACCTCGGCACCTTTGCCAACCACTTCTCCACTCTCGGCCTGATCGGCATGAACGAGGTTGGCCTGAATGCAAACTGGCTGCGCAAGGACATGACCCACAAAGAGACGCAGGAATTCACCATCGAGGTTCTTAACCATATGCGCGAGCGTCTGTCTGACTATCAGGAGATGTACGGCGATCTGTACAATCTCGAGGCAACCCCCGCTGAGTCCACCACCTATCGCTTTGCAAAGCATGACAAAAAGGACTTCCCGAACATCATCACTGCCGCAAAGGAAGGCGAGACTCCTTACTACACCAACTCCTCCCACCTGCCCGTCAGCTACACCGAGGACATTTTCTCCGCTCTGGACATCCAGGACGAACTGCAGACTCTCTACACCTCGGGCACCGTATTCCATGCCTTCCTGGGCGAGAAGCTGCCTGATTGGAAGGCTGCTGCAAACCTCGTTCGTAAGATCGCGGATAATTACCGACTCCCCTATTACACGCTGTCTCCGACCTACTCTGTCTGCCGTGAGCACGGCTATCTTGTCGGTGAGCACTATTCCTGCCCGCATTGCGGTACCAAGACCGAGGTCTACAGCCGCATCACCGGCTATTACCGTCCGGTTCAGAACTGGAACGACGGCAAGAGCCAGGAGTTCAAGGATCGCAAGGTCTACAACATCGAAAACTCCATGCAGTCCCGTTTCTCTGAGGCTGCAGCGCCTAAATGTGAAGAGGCTCCCAAGAGCAGCGGCGGCAAGCTGATCCTCTTCACTACCGCCACCTGCCCGAAGTGCGTCATGGCCAAGAAATTCCTTGCCGATGCCAACCTTGAATATGAAACTGTTGTCGTCAACGACAATCCCGATGCTGCCCGCAAGTACGGCATCAAGCAGGCCCCAACCCTCCTCGTTCTTGATGGAGAGGAAGTTATCAGCCGCATCGAAAATCCCTCCAACATCCGTGCCTTTACCGAAAGCTGCTGAGAGGTAGTATATGCATGACATCATCATTGTCGGCGCAGGCCCTGCGGGCCTGACCGCCGCAATCTACGCACGACGCGCAGGCAAAAGCGTTCTCGTTCTGGAAAGGGACACCTTCGGCGGACAGATCACCTACTCCCCGAAGCTGGAGAATTATCCTGCATTTCAGGAGATCAGCGGAAATGAGCTGGCTCAGCGTATGCTGGAGCAAGCACTGAGCCTCGGCGCAGACATCGACATGGACAATGTTGTCAACGTCATCGATGGCGATGTGAAGCTCGTCGTCGGCGAAAACGGCACCTATGAAGCAAAGGCCGTCATCATTGCCGCCGGCGCAAAGCACCGAAGATTGGGCTTGCCGAATGAAGACCAATTCATCGGAAACGGCATATCCTTCTGTGCAGTCTGTGACGGAGCCTTCTACGCAGGACAGCATGTTGCTGTCATCGGTGGCGGCAACACCGCCCTGCAGGAGGTACTTCTCCTCTCGGAAACCTGCAGCAAGGTAACCGTGGTTCAGAATCTTGCCTTCTTAACGGGCGAAGCCAATATGATCGAGGCATTGAAGAGCAGAACAAATGTGGAATATATCTATTCTACCGTTGTTACGGGTTACTGCGGCGAAGACGCCCTCACAGCCATCGAGCTGCTGAACACCAAAACCAACGAGGCCTCGCATCTGGAGATTGACGGCATCTTCCTTGCAATCGGTACTGAGCCGGAAAACGACGCGTATCGCGCTGTTGCAGAGCTCAATGATTATGGCTATATTCTTGCCGATGAGCGCTGCCTAACCAAGACCAATGGCATCTTTGTTGCGGGCGATTGCAGAACAAAGGCATATCGCCAAGTCGCAACCGCCATTTCCGACGGTGCAACCGCTGCGCTGACTGCCTGCAGATTTTTGGATCAATAAAAAGAACCCCTCCGTAAGGAGGGGTTCGTATATGGAGGTCTGAATGAAAAAATTTATTGCAATGCTTCTTATTATAGTGCTTTTCAGCGGCTGCAGCACCGAAAAGCCGAATGCAGAGAAGTCTTCTTTGCATAACGGCATTTGGGTACGATTCGATGTCGATTGCAACGAATCGCTTACGCTCTCCCCCAACGGCAGTTTTTCGCGCTCCTGCACAACGCAATGCCATGATGAAACCGGCACTTATACCTACGATACAAAGAAGCAAACGCTTGAGATCGACAATCGCGCTGCAGAAATTTTATTTGTGGACCCCTTCTATTTACTGTACCGGATGGATGGTGAGTTGTTTTTATATGAAAATATAGACAGCACACCTCTCAAGCCGCATACTTTGAGCGGCATCTCCGAGCATCAGCTGTGTTTAAGCGTCCGCAGCTTCAAAGATGGCATACTGACCGTCGCGTCCCATGAATACGACAGGGACGCAGCCGAAAATTACAAGCTCTGGAAATTGGAAGCTGCAGACGACATTGTCTTTCAGGAGAGCGTCCTGTATTCCCAAGATGATGATTTCCGTTCAGAAACCACGCCGCTGAGGGAATCCGACTGGGGTAATTTCGGGGAATTCTTAACGACCGCTTATTTCTATTTTAATGAAGACGGAACGGTCGGCAAGGTCATCTTCTACGGTGAGGTTGCGGCATGAAAATGAAAAATATCATTGAATATATCACGAGGAAATATCATCCGCTTTCCTTGATCCTCTATGGCTCATATGCCAACGGGACAAATACCACGAACAGTGATTTTGATGCTTTGGTCATTTCATCGAAACACGAACGGTTTCATGACACTTCGGTGGTAGACGGTGTGGCCCTGGATGTTTTCGTGTATCCTGCGACCTATTTTGAGGGCGAGTACAGTTGCGACGAGTTTCTTCCGATTGCAGACGGAAAGATCCTCACAGACATCGAGGGACGTGGAAAAGCGCTTCAAGCTCGCGTTTTTTCATATCTGGAGAACCTGCCAAATAAAACCACCGAGGAAATTCGCGCAAATCTTGATTGGTGCGTCAAAATGGTCAAGCGGGCTAAAACTGCCGATCCCGAGGGCTTGTTTCGGCATCATTGGCTCCTAATCGACAGCTTAGAAATCTTTTGCGATACACAAAGCCATGCCTATTTAGGGCCGAAAAAGACGCTGCAATGGATGGAAGAAGCCCATCCAGAGGCCTTTGCGCATTACGCAAGCGCACTGAAGGATTTTACCACAGAAAGTCTGGTAAATTGGATTCAATATCTACAAAATACACATTGAGGGGTAAAAATGGTTATCGGAATTTTTGGCGAAAGCTGCACCGGAAAGTCCACACTTGCAGAGAAGATCTCATCTAAGCTGCCGTGTGAAGTCTTTAGCGGAAAGGACTATCTCCGCCTGGCAAAAAATGAAAATATCGCAAAATCACTGTTTCAGAAGAAGCTGACTGCCGCGGTAAACGAAGGAAATATCATCTATGTCATTGCAGAGCCTGAACACCTCCCCCTGCTTCCCGTGGGAGCGTTGCGGATCCTCGTGACTGCCGATCTGGAGCTGATCAAATCCCGCTTTACACAGCGGATGCGCGGCAATCTTCCGACACCCGTTGCCATGATGTTGGAAAAGAGGCACGGCTGCTTCGATTCACACCCATATGACATTCATGTAATCTCGGAAGAGTCCGATCTGGATGAAATCTGCGCGCAAATCCTGAATAAACAAACCCAAAGTCCGATTGCTTGAAGCAATCGGACTTCACATTTTAAGCAACCAGCCATTTGTACTTTTCGACGCTATACAGCGGGACAAACGGCACCATGATCGGTACCGACTTGACATACTTTTGATATTCCGGATCGTTGCTGTAGTTTTTGTTCTGGCGGAGCTCGAGTCTACGTGCACCGCTGAACATCACGAAAATGATACCAACATAGCCAACAGAAACCACGAACCATTGCAAACCCGTTGCAGCTGCAATGGAAGAAAGAAGGGCACCCGTCCAAAAGATCATCTCGCCTAAGTAGTTGGGACAACGCACAACGCGATAGAGGCCGCTATCCACGAAACGTCGAGGATTGATCTTCTTTGCGTGGCTCTTCTGCACATCTGCAGCAGACTCCAGTGCAAGTCCAAGCAACATAACCGCTGCGCCTACATAAACCGAGGCATTGTCTTTGCAATGGTTCTGCAAGCGATAAAGCACGCCCGAAACCTGCGTCACATACAGCAATGCACAGGTGATCCAGATGGCGACCTTCACACCGAAGGGAACAAATTTCCCGTCCTTGATCTCGCCTTTCATGTGTTTTTTGTATGAATTACTTCCAAATTCACGCATCGCAAGATATCCGCTAAGGCGCAAGCCGTAAATGACAAACAGCACGCAGCAGATAACCGTACCGAGCGTCAGTTCCTCGCCAAAGAGAAACAGCATGAGAAGGCCCTCACCTGCAATAGATAAGCCGTAGCCCAGCGAGATGAACCATACATAATTCTTAAAACCGATCGAACTAATCAACATAGCTGCTGCAAACAGCCATAAAAGCTCCATACTAAAAACCATACCTTGACTCCTCCCAATATTGCTTCATGCAATATAATATCACATTTTTTCGCATAAGGAAAGAGGAAATTTTTTACGAAATCACTTTATACTGAAATATTAAGTAGCCTTATAACGCAATCGTTTTCAGACATAGAAAAAGCACGACGGATTCGTAGCAAAACCATCGTGCCATTATGGAAGGGTCGCATAAAATCGAACCCCCAGCCGTATATGAGTGAACGCACGAGCATTTTTTCATCTCCTTACTCCATCCTTACTGTCTTTTCAATGCCGCCTTTGAAGATGATGAGCAGTTCGTTTTTGGATACCACCTTGATGCAGTCGACGAGCTTTCGGGTTACGCTGTCATCGTAGTCGATTGGATGATTCTTCAGTACATCCAGCGTTCCAAGGACTTCGTTCATTCTTACTTCGTTCGCATGGGCAGCAATCTGCTGTTCTTTCTTTGCGGCGATCCGCTTTTTGGTTTCTGCGATCTCTTGGGAGAGTGCGAGGAATTCTTCACTGTCGGCATCGCTTTGCTTGGCTCGGTTCATTACCTCGGCGATGAGTTGATTGAGTCGGAGTTCGTCGGCTGCGAGACAGTTGTCATCACTGCTGCCGTAGTACATTCGGATGTGGGCTTGCAGATTCTTGATGGCGAGCTGGCAGCCGTTATCGTTGACTACCTCTTGGATCGCTTCGACTATCGCTCTGTGAAGGACTGTTTCCTCGATGGTCGGCGAGTCGGAACAGTATTTCGTGCCGTATTCCATTCTGCTGATGCATCGCCACACGGCTTTCTTCTTGCCGTTTTTACTCCACACCGATCTGCGGTAGGCTGTTCCGCAGTTCCCGCAGATCAGCAGTTCAGTGAGGGCATATTTGCTTGAGTATTTGCCAAGTTCGGTCTTTACTCCCGTCTGTCTTTTCTTTTTCAGACTGCCGCGCCTTGCAAGCTCCATCTGTACTCTGTCGAACTTTTCTCGTGGTATGATAGCAGGATGGTTGTTGGTGACGTAGTATTGAGGACGGTCGGTGTTCTTCTTGCTCTCCTTTGTGATGCAGTTGACGATATAGGTCTTGCAGAGGAGTGCATCGCCTTTATACTTTTCATTGGTGAGTATCGACCGTATGGTGGACTCGCTCCACGTGGTCTTTCCGGTCGGCGAGAGTCTGCCAGCGGCTTCGAGCTTGTATTTGATGGTGCGGATACTGTCGCCGTCGAGGAACCAGTCGTATATCGTCACGACCGTTTCGGCTTCTTCGGGGACGATTTCGGGTTTTCCGTCTGCACCTTTTCGATAGCCGAGGAAGTTTTTGTAGCTGATGGCTACATTGCCTTTCTCGGCACTTTTTTGTTTGCCCCATTTTACGTTTCCGCTTAATGACTCAGACTCGGACTGAGCGAAGATGCCGTGCATACTGATGTAGATTTCGCTCGTCATGTGCATGGTATTGAGACCTTCTTTTTCGAAGATCACGGGGATGCCGAGTTGCTTTAGTTCTCTCACATAGTTGAGGCAGTCCACAGTGTTTCTTGCGAATCGGCTGACCGATTTGGTGATGATCTGATCGATCTTACCTTTTCGGCACATCCTTATCATTCGCATAAAGTCTTTTCGCTTGTCTGCCTGAGTACCGGATATACCTTCGTCTGCGAAGATTCCCACGAGTGACCATTCGGGATTACTCATGATCTTGTCGGTGTAAGCTGCCACCTGTGCTTCAAAGCTCAGTTCCTGTTCATCGGAGTCGGTGGATACTCGGCAGTAGGCTGCGGTTCGCAGTTGTCGTTTGACCGTTGATGTTTGGTCGATAACGATGGTCGGTGGTATAACTCGGACGGTCTTTACTAACGGTTCAGTTACAGTCGGTGGCATGATCGTTCTCCTTTCCGATTACCTGACCGTCGGTCATTTGTAATCTGATTTCTTCCGTTCCGTCGAGCATGACGGCGGATACTCGTTTTTTGATTTCCCGAATTAAAACGGGAGAGTGCGGTTTCATCTCTGTGAAATCCACGCTCTCCCGTCGCTTGATGTGTAAGGCTGCATATTGCAGAGCTGCACATTCGAATATTTTGTTTTTCAGTGTTTCAGCATCGACATCGAGACCTTGCAGGTCGTGGTCGATCTCATTGGTCAGCCGGCGCACCGCCGTCATGATTTCCTCGGACGGCTCAACCTCGGTTTCGTCTGCGGCTACAATCTTGATTCTCACTAAATCCCACAGGGCCTCGTCGCCTATGGCATAGGTTGCTTTGCATTCGGGATTGGAGCAGATATGCACCGTATTGTTTACCCATCTTGCATCGTATCTGCGATTGGTGGATGCGCCGCACTTTCCGCAGATGATCGGCACCACAGAGGATGAGAAGACCTTCTCTCTCTTGCAGTCTTTCTGTGTGTTTCGGGACTGCATGATCTCTTGTACCTTGTCGTAGGTTTCTTGGTCGATAATGGGCGGATGAGTTTCTGTGCCGAGGTAAGTGGGATCGGTCAGCATTCGCTGTACACGGTTCTTGTTCCAGTTGTATTTGCCGGGCGCGTATTCAACCTTTTGCGCGGTTAGCTCATCTGCTTTGGCTTTGAGGGATACACCGGCGATGTAGTCGGAGGTGGCCTGCCTGTATACTGCAATCTGCACCTCGCAGAGTACGGTTTCTCCGTTCTTCATCATATATCCAAATTTCATTGGTGCTTGCACCTCCTTGAGTAATATTGGGGTAGACATTCCGTAACCGTCAGCCCACCGTGCAGGTGGATTCTCAATTCGGTGTCAGATACTACCGTTGCATTCTTGATGATGGCTCTGACGATATCCTCGTCGTAGTCTGTCATCTCGGTTTCCATATCTTCGAGCATATCAGCGAGGTCACGCAGATCATTCAGCATATCGTCGGTTTCGTTTATGGCGAGCAGCTCTCTGCGTTTACTTCGCAGATTGAATATCTTCTGTGTCAGCTCGTTGTTCTGTGCGGCAAAGTCGGAGGGTTCCAGGATGCCTTGACTCAGCAGTTCTGCGATGACGAGGCTCTGTCGGCTCAGTACGGCGATTTCCTTGTCGATGGTGCTGATCCTTACCGTCGTGCCGTTCACCTTGCTCTGCATGGCTTCAAGCCGTTCTATCATCGGTATGAGGATGGTATCTCTGCCTGCACGGAGCTTGGCGATGGCAGTGATGAATGCCTGACACACATCTTCCTCCCGTACCGTGTATATGGTGCAGTCGGTCTTTCCGCTGTTTCGGTAGGCGCATCGCCACAGCACGTCGTTGGGTGTTACGATTCGGCGGTACGAGTGACCGCATTCGGAGCATCGCAGAAGTTTGGACAGCGGATGTCCTCCGGTCTTTCTGTCCTTGATCTGTCGCTGTGCCATCAGTGCGAGGATGGCAGATCGTTCCTCTCTTGTGAAGATGGCAGGTAAGCAGTTCTCCACATAGTATTGGGGTTGGGATCCGTCGTTCTTGATTCTTCTCGGCGGATACTCGAAGGTAGTGATGCTCTTTTGGAGGAGGGCATCTCCCACGTAGCGTTCATTGGTCAGCACATACTTGACTGCCATTGCGTTCCACGGCTTTCCGCTTCTTCTCATTATGCCGTGGGCGTTGAGGTAGTTGGCGATCTTCTGCAAGCCCATGCCTGACAGGTAAAGATCCTTGATCAGCCGTACTACTTTGGCTTCTTCCTCGTTGATGATCTCGGTTCCTCTGTTGATGAGGGTATAACCGTATGTGGCAACCGTGCCGAGGAAGTTGCCCGACTTCATGGCGTTGGTATAGCTCCATCTCATGTTGTTTCCGTGTGAGATGGATTCGTCCTGTGCCTGTGTGCCGGACAGGGCGAGGATGACCTCACTGGTCATGTGGGCGGTGTCGATATGTTCTTTCTCGAAGCATACCGTAACGCCGAGTTTTGACAGCATTCTGACGGTTTCCAAGCAGTCCACGGTGTTTCTTGCGAATCGACTGACCGACTTTGTGATGATGCGGTCGATCTTACCTTTCTTACAGTCTGCAATGAGTCGTTTGAAGTCCTCACGCTTTGCCGTACCTCGGCCGCTGATGCCTTCGTCTGCGTAGATATCCACGAGGACGGCATCGTCGAGCTTTTCGATCATCTCGGTGTAGTATTTCACCTGTGCGGCGAAGGAGTGCTCCTGGTCGCTTGAATCGGTGGATACTCGGCAGTAAGCGGCGATTCGTATCTTCTTCGTTTCTTGCATCACGATTATGTTCGGGACTATTTTCGTTACCGTTCGTTGGGTTTGCTGCATACGGTTTTACCTCCTTTCGTTGTTCTTTTTCTCATGTCGTTGCTCCTTTCTGTGTGTTCTGCCTTTCGGCAACACAACACATACCACAGGAGTTCAGACATATCCAGAGAGAATGGCGAGATTTTTCATTTAGGACACACTTTTTTCGAGTTGGTGTTGCATCTCTGCGATTTTACGGATGCCGAGGTATTCATCCTCGGTGATAATGCCTTTGTCGTATAAAAAACGAAGCAGTCCAAGCTCCCACGCCTGCACCGCTTCGGCTACCGTCTGCTGTTGTCTGTCGGTCATATCAGCACCTCCTACATCTGAATGTGAGGACTCTCGTCGGGTGCTTCGTCCTCATCACATTCCGGCTCTACAAGATCGAGGTTCACTGTTCGGAGCTGCTCCAACACCTCCAACAGATTTCGTGTATTGCCATCGCCGTCCCGGTATTCAATCGTTACTCCGTTTTTATGAAAGGCAGAGACGATCTCAATAAAATCCTGGGGATCTAACGAGATACGGGAGGGATCGCTGATGAGCATCGTTTTGATGCCGTCGGCTTTTAGGCGTTCCGCAAGCCGGAGCATATTTTCCTTCTCG
>SVMF01000012.1 GCA_015067565.1 Oscillospiraceae bacterium
TTAGGCAAAATAGGCGGTTTTCATCTGTCATTCTACCTTTGTGTTTTTTGACCGTAAAAACGGCGAAAACCCCGATAAAATCGGGGTTTTCTGTGGGTGCATCTATTTTATGCAACCCTTTTGGTGGAGGCGGGGGGAGTCGAACCCCCGTCCGAAAACCACTTGACAAGAACTTCTCCGAGCGCAGTTTGTTATTTACATTCCCTCAGCCGAGCGGGAACAAACACCCTTCCGGCCTTAGTAGCTTCATTGATGCATGGTACGGGCAAAGCTTACCGCACGCACGTGCTCCACTCAAATCACACCCGAGCCCGGCTCGTGGACCTTCCGGGGCGGATGGCCGCTAATTAAGCAGCAAAAGCGTACTGATTGTTGTCAGTTAATTTTAAAAAAGTTACCCATTTTATCGTGGTTAGGTGCCACGGCTCGCTATTCCGGCCTCACGATCCCCGTCGAAACCGGTACGCCCCCATATCAGGGCAGCTAAGCTGCCCATGAGAACAAAATCAGAATCTGCCGTACGGATCAGGCAGCTTCTTGGGCTCAGGATAAGTCTCGCCCAGTGTGTCGACACGAACCGACTTCATCTTCTGCTCCGTCTGCGGACGGTCATTGCGGTCGGTCGGAATCTTGCAAATGGCATCGACAACTTCGATACCGGTCAGAACCTTGCCAAAGCCTGCATACTGCTTATCCAAATGAGGAGCATCCTGATGCATAATGAAGAACTGGGAGCCGCCGGAGTTCGGAGACTGTGCCCTTGCCATCGACAAAACGCCACGCTTATGCTTGAGCTTATTGTCCACACCATTGAACAGGAACTCGCCCTTGATGCAATAGCCAGGGCCACCCATGCCGGTTCCCTCAGGGCAGCCACCCTGGATCATAAATCCGGGAATTACGCGGTGGAAAATCAGGCCATCATAATAGCCCTGATTGGCCAAAGCAATAAAATTATACACAGACTGCGGTGCAATATCAGGATAGAGCTCAGCGGTGATGATGCCGCCGTTTTCCATTTCGATGGTAACAATCGGGTTTGCCATATTAACGATTCCTTTCTTTCATTGCACGGTCGATCTGACGACGTGCATCTTTATTGGCGGCATCCTGCCGCTTATCAAAGAGCTTTTTGCCCTTACACAGAGCGATCTCCACCTTAACTCTCGCATTCTTCAGATATACCGAAAGCGGAATGATCGCATAACCGTCGAGCTTCACCTTCGAATGCAAGCGCAGAATCTCACGCTTGTGCATCAAAAGCCGTCTCGGACGCATGGGGTCCTTGTTGAAAATATTTCCCTTTTCATAAGGGCTGATATGCATCTGACGAATCCAAAGCTCACCATCCTTGACGGCGCACCAGGCATCCTTCAGATTCATCGTGCCGAGACGAATGGATTTGACCTCCGTGCCACAAAGCTCAATGCCTGCCTCAAAGCGTTCCTCAACAAAATATTCATGAAAAGCCTTGGAGTTCTTGGCTAAAACCTTCACGCCCTTCTCCATCGTCTCACCACCTTTATATTATTATATCACAGTTGTCAAGTCCCGAACAGAAGCTCCCCGAGCTCATCCACGGAATTTAAGTAAAAGGTGCTGTTGGCACGCATGAAATTCTCCATCTCCGGCAGCACAAGCGACCAGCCTGCAAAGGCGAACGGAACAGAGCAGCTTTTTGCCATATCAAAGCCGTTTTTCATGTCATCGACCATTAGAATCTCCTCTGGTTGCAGCTGGTATCTGCGGATAATATCACACAGCGTGTACGGGTGCGGCTTACGCAGCACCTCCCCCATCTCCCACGAGTAAATGGCATCGGGCTCTAAGTCAAAATTGCGTCTGTAGTCACGCAGAATATTCTCCTGCCCTGAATGGGATGACACGCAGATGATGCCGCCAGCCTCACGGTAGCGTCGCAGAAGCGAAGCAAAGCCGTCGTAGGCCGGAGGTATATGTGTACGTACATAGTCCTTCCAGAACTCAAACTGCTCTGCGATCTCCTCCTCGGTCAGCCCGAGACATTTTCTGCACATTCCAGTGAAATTATGCAAAAAACAATTTCGAACAAAATCCTCCAGAGAAATATGTCGCTCCGGGTGTTTTACCCTTAGATTTTCCAATAACGCAGGATAATTCACCGTTTCAACGCTTTTGACAACGGTATCATCATGGTCTAAAACCAAGCATCGAAATTTCATATTTACCTCTTACTTAAACTTGAAAATATCTTTGATCGATCCACCCTTTTCCCTCTTTTGCGCCTTGAGCTGCGAGGGGTCAAGCAAAGTCTGAAGTACACGCATGACCGTTGGGCATGAAAGCACGATGAGCGCAAGGATCATGATCGACTTCGACGACAGCGGCACCATCATAAGCAGGTCCTGGAACAAGGTCAATGCAAGGATCATGCCTACGAGCATCGTAGAGAACACAAGGATACGCAGATTTGTAAAAGGAACGCACACATAGTACAGCGTCACAAAGCCAACCGTAGAAACGACCCACACAGCAATCGTGCTGAACTCACTGTCAGAAATGTGGAAAACAGAACAGCAGAAGCCTGCAAGCAAAATTAGAATCAGATTCGTCAAGCCACCCGGGAGCGCTTTTCGGAGCACATTTTTCATAAAATGTCCCTTCACTCTGCCATAGTTCGGCTCCATCGCCAGGAAGAAGGACGGAATACCAATGGTAAGCGAGCTGATCAAGGAGAGCTGAATGGCCTGCAAGGGATATGTCATGTCGATAAAGAGCAGAATGATCGTCAATGCGAAGGAGAAAATATTCTTGACCAAAAACAAAGAGGCCGCGCGCTGAATGTTATTGATCACTCGCCTGCCCTCGGCCACGATGCTGGGCATTGCGCTGAACTGAGAGTCCAGAAGCACGATCTGAGAAACCTGCGATGCCGCCTGAGAGCCGGAAGCCATTGCGATACCGCAGTCGGCATCCTTGAGCGCCAGAACATCGTTGACACCGTCACCTGTCATGGCAACCGTATGTCCTGCCTTCTTGAAGGCGCGGATCAGGCTACGCTTCTGCTCAGGGGTTACTCTGCCAAAGACAGTGTACTTTCTTACGGCTTCGTCAAAGTCCTGCTCGGTTTTCAGCGTCGTGCTGTCGATATAGCGATCTGCATTGAGAATGCCTGCACGGGTCGCCACCTCAGAGACGGTGATCGGATTATCGCCTGAAATCACGCGAACAGAAACACCTTGTGAAGCAAAGTATTTGAAGGTATCCTTGGCATCAGGCCTAAGCAGGTTGTTGAGGAATACCAGTGCCACAGGGGTCACAAGAGTCGGATCAAGCTTTTGCGTCAGCTCCTGCTCATAGGAAGCCAACAGCAACACTCTGCAGCCCTTTGCAGACCAAGGCTCTGCTTGGCCTCTGACAAGATCATACCGGTCCGACAGGACGAATTCCGGCGCTCCAATGATGAATCGGCCGTTTTCGCCAAAGTCAGCGGCAGACCATTTACTCGAGGAGGAGAACGGAATTCGCTTGACGGCCTTCCAGTTCGTTTTCTCTGCAAACTGGCTGCTCATGGCCTGTGCCGTTTCGTTATCGGGTTCTTCGCCATAATAAAACGCGGCCAGTATGGATTCGATCTGATCATACGAAAAAATTTGTTCGTCGATCGGGAAAATATCGGCAACCTCCATTTTGGGCTCAGTGATCGTGCCAGTCTTGTCCACGCATAGAATATCCACATGCGCCAAAGTCTCGATGCAGTTCATATCCTGCACCAAAACGCGCTTGTTGGCAAGCTTCAGGCAGCTTGCAGCAATTGCGATGCTGGTCAGAAGATACAATCCCTCAGGAATCATTCCGATGAGGGCAGAAACGGTTTTTTCGATGGAAATTTTTAGGGAAAGATTTAAGAAATCCGGATGGAAATGACGAATAAACAAAATGATTCCAAGCGGAATCAACGCAAAGCCGACTGCACGGATGAGCTTCGTCAAAGAGAGCATCATTTCAGACTGTGTGGAATGCGTATTTGCGCGTGCCTCCGCAGCGAGTTTTGCTGCATAGCAATTGGCACCAACCCTTGTCAGGCGGCTTTTGCAGCGGCCGGAAATGACAAAGCTGCCGGATTTAAGCTCATCTCCCACCTTCTTGATGATGGCATCAGCCTCACCGGTCAGAAGCGACTCATTGACCTGCACCTCACCATCGCATACAACCGCATCGGCACAGATCTGATTGCCAGCAGAAAATTCAACAATGTCATCACGTACGAGCGCGTCGGTGCGAACAAGCCCCCTCTTGCCATCACGAATGACGCCCACCGAGCCTGCGGCAACCAAAGTGAGCTGGTCAACTGCTCTCTTGGCGCGGATCTCTTGGTAAATACCAATGAGCGTATTTGCCACGGCAATGATCAAGAAGCTCATGTTCATAATCGAGCCGACCATCAACAGAGCCGCTCCAAGGACAATGAATATCAAATTAAAAAATGTAAAAACATTCTCGCGGACAATTTGTCGTTCTGTCTTTGTGTTGGAGGCCGGTGTAATGTTCAAAAGGCCGTTTTGCTGACGAAGTACAACTTCATCATGCGACAGTCCTTCATTCAACCGAGCTTCCTTGACAGGGATCTGGCGATAGTTCACAATCTCACCTTGCACGAAAATCTCATCTCTCTCTCAAGTTTTCTGATCAGGAATCATTATACCAAAATACGGAATCAATTACAACAAAAATTCTATTCTATCCATAAAAAATATTATTTTTTTGAAAATAACACTTGCTTTTTTCATTCTTTTATGTTAACATATAGCGGTCTGTGAAATGGGTGGTCCTCTGCGGCTTGGTCAAGCCGGTATGAACGCCTAATAAATAAGGAGGACAAGATTATGGATTTAATGAAGGCTCTGACCAGCCAGTACATGAAGGAAGAACTGCCGACCATGAACGTCGGTGACACGGTTCGTGTTCATGTAAAGATCAAGGAAGGCGCTCGTGAGAGAGTGCAGGCATTCGAGGGCACCATCATTGCTCGCAAGCACGGTGGCATCGAGGAGTCCATCACTGTTCGCCGTCTGAGCTACGGTGTCGGCTGTGAGAAGGTATTCCCCGTTCACTCCCCGAACATTGTCAAGGTTGAAACCGTCCGTCGTGGTAAGGTTCGCCGTGCAAAGCTGTACTACCTCCGTTCCCGTCTGGGCAAGGCTGCAAAGGTCAAGGAGAGAGTCTGATTCCGAAACAATACCCTGTGCTGTTTCAGCACAGGGCTTTGTTTTTTCTATTGACTTTTGTTCTCAATTCATTTACAATTATATTGTAATATCATAAGAATAAGGAGGCACATTTATGGGTTTCAAAGGTTCTATGTACATATGGAAAGACCGAAAACGCTTCATGGGTATGCCCTTGAGCTTCACGCGTTATGCCATGAGCGAGGACCGGCTGTTTTTCTCCGTGGGCTTCTTCAGCATCCGTGATGAGGAGCTGCTGCTCTACCGCGTGCGCGACATGAGCGTCAAGCGCAATCTTTGGCAGCGGCTGTTCAAGGTCGGCAGCATCGTGATCAACTCCACCGACAAGAGCACTCCCCAATTCACACTGAAAAACATCAAGCATCCCATGAAGATCAAAGAATTGCTGCACAACAACATCGAGGAGACCAAGATGAAACGTCGTATGCGCATCGGTGAGATGATGACCGACGTTCACGATGACGACGCAGATTTCGATGACGAAATTCCCGATCTGAATTGATCATAAGGAGGGTTTAAGTTGGCTTCTTTATTTGATAATTTTTCCTTTATGATGGAAGGTACCAACTGGCAAATGATGGTCATGTGGCTCATCGGCGGTGTTCTGATCACACTGGCCATTGCCAAGGATATGGAACCCACCTTGCTGCTTCCCATCGGCTTTGGCGCCATTTTGATGAACCTGCCGAATGTGGAGCTGCACACAATTGATGTGCTGTTTAACATCGGCATTTCCGATGCTTTTGGTGAGCTGTTCCCACTGGTACTGTTCATTGGTATCGGCGCAATGATCGACTTTGGCCCGCTGCTTTCCAATCCGAAGCTGATGATTTTCGGTGCAGCGGCGCAGTTTGGTATCTTCTTTACCTTCTTCATGGCAAGTCTGTGCGGTTTCAACATTGTTGATGCTGCATCGATCTCCATCATCGGCGCCGCAGACGGCCCTACCTCTATCGTCGTGGCACAGGAGCTCGGCACAAAGTATCTGCCCGCCATCATGGTTGCCGCTTATTCCTACATGGCACTCGTTCCCATCGTTCAGCCGCCCGTTGTCAAGCTGCTAACTAGCAAGAAGGAGCGTATGATCCGTATGCCTTACGAGGCAAAGGAAGTCTCTAAGATGACGCGCATCCTCTTCCCCATCGTCATCACCATCATTACCGGTATGTTCGCGCCGAAGGCGGTTGCTCTGATCGGCTTCCTGATGTTCGGCAACCTCATTCGCGAGTGCGGCGTGCTGACCTCCCTCTCTGAAACCGCACAGAAGATCCTGGCGAACCTCGTTACGCTGTTCTTGGGCATCACGATTGCATCGAAGATGCATTATTCCGAATTCCTCAACCCCGAGACTCTGCTGATCATGGGCCTGGGTCTGGTGGCCTTCATCTTCGACACCGCAGGTGGTATCCTGATCGCAAAGCTGTTCAATATCTTCCTACCGAAGGGCAAGAAGCTCAATCCGATGATCGGCGCTGCCGGCATCTCTGCCTTCCCCATGTCCTCTCGTGTCATTCACAAGATGGCTCTCAAGGAAGATCCGAACAATTTCCTGTTGATGCATACGGTTGGTGTCAATGTTTCCGGACAGATCGCATCGGTTATTGCAGGCGGCATCATCATGACGCTTGTCTATCAGCTCGGTTAAGGAGGTTGGATTATGCTGAATTATTTGTTTTCCGCAATTCCCGACCGTGAGGCCACAATTGGCGAGTCGCTGAAGCTTGTTGGCGAAGGCTGGGGTTCCATCTTTATCGTCATTGCGATCATGATCCTCGTGATCGTTGTGCTCAACAAGGCATTTCACAAGAGATAAACTTTTACCCGCCAAGGCTGATGCCTTGGCGGGTTCCGTATTAAGGCTCTTCGCTGTGCTCAGAATTACACAGAATGATATTTTCACGACAAACTGAGACCGCCAAGGCTGATACCTTGGCGGTCTTGATGTTATTCTTCGGAGTAATCCTCGTCAAAATCGAATTCCAAGAACTCATTGCACTTCGGGCAATGAATGGACTCCTTAAGGATCGTTTCCTCGTCCAGATGCAGCTCCTCGCCACAGGTCGGACAGATCACGTCGTAAATGACTTCCTCGTCATACTCAAAATCCTCGTCGTCGTCATCTACGAAGTCAAAATCCTCGTCATCATCATCTTCTTCGTAGTCGTCATCGTCGTCCTCGTCATCTTCCATCAGGAATTCCTCAATGGCATCGAGATCCTCTTCAATCTCGTCGAGCTCGTCGGATACAGCAATGGCATTCTCCTCAAGATCACTAATGGTGGAGGTCATGTCATGCAGCAAGTCCACGATGCCGGCAATCATCTTGCCTTCAGCCGTTTCCTTGTTCAGATTCAGGCCATCCATCAAGCCCTTGAGATATGCGGATTTTTCAGACAAAGTCATTTTGTGCTCCTTTCTGCGTGTGTACCTTAGGCCTTGGCTCTGCCAAGATACTCACCGGTACGTGTGTCGATCTGGATTCTGTCACCTTCATTGATGAACAGAGGAACCTTGACTTCAGCGCCGGTCTCAAGCGTTGCAGGCTTGAGGGTGTTGGTAGCGGTGTTGCCAGCCAGGCCGGGCTCCGTCTTGGTGACCTCGAGGTCGACAAAGTTCGGTGCTTCAACGCTGAAAACGTTGCCCTTATAAGACAGGATGGTGCAGGTATCATTTTCCTTAACGAAGCGGAAGCTGGTATCCAGGATCTCCTGGTCAACGGGAACCATTTCATAGGTCTCGTTGTCCATGAAGTAATACAGGTTGCCGTCCTGATAGGAATACTCCATCTTCTTGCGCTCAATATAAGCGGTCGGGTACTTATCGCTGGGGTTAAAAGTCGTTTCCGTAACACCACCGGTGATAACGTTACGCATCTTGACGCGGACGAATGCTGCACCCTTGCCGGGCTTGACATGCTGGAACTCCACGATCTGCATAACCTTACCATCCATATCGAATGTTACGCCGTTTCTGAAATCACTAACAGAAATCATTTTTTGTCCTCCTATTATTTCCCAAAATGGGCATAGTATACTTAGTACATCTATATTTTAACCTATCATTCGAAAAAAAGCAAGTGTTTCCTAAGAAATTCCTCAGATAATCAGTAATTCTTTCGGACTTTTTGTGATATCGCGGCAACCGTCTGCCTCGAAAATAACTACATCCTCGATTCTGACACCGAATTTGCCAGGCAGATAGATGCCGGGCTCGGCCGATGCAACCGCATGTAGGGGCATCGGATCCTCGTTTCTGGGGTTGCAATTCGGGTCTTCGTGGATATAAAGGCCCAAGCTGTGACCGTAGCCGTGGCCGAAGTATTCCCCGAAGCCTGCTTCTGCAATGACATTGCGAGCTGCCTCATCAATGGCCTTGCCGCTAACACCGGCCTTACTGATGGCGATGCCGGCAAGCTGTGCCTTCAGAACAGTGTTGTAAACCTCCTTCATTTCCTCTGTTGCATAGCCGAAGGCAACTGTTCTTGTCATATCCGAGCAGTATCCCTGATAGATCACGCCGAAATCCATTGTGATAAAATCACCCTTTTGGATCCTGCGCTCACCAGGAACACCGTGAGGCATGGAGGTGTTCGGACCGGAAACGACGATCGGATCGAAGGAAAGACCGTCAGCGCCGTTCTTGTACAGGCAGTAAATCAACTCAGCAGCCAGCGCCTTCTCGCTCATTCCCTCTTCGATGCGCTTGATCACCTCACCGAATGCCTTATCCGTGATCTCTTGGGCCTTGATCATACGATCGATTTCCCAGGGTTCTTTTGAGGCACGGAAGACATCGATTTTACTCTGGATCGGAGTTAGCTCCGTGTTCAGCTTCTCCTCAAACACCTTTAATTCCGCGACAGTCAAATAAGCCTCTTCATAGCCAAGCTTTTTGATCTCGAAGGCTTCAATGGCATCGTTCAGTGCTTTGGAAAGTGGATACTCACGGTTGAACTCGATGACCTCAAAGCCTTCGATATTGTTAGTAGCCGATTCGATATATCGGCTGTCCGTGAAATATCGGGCACCTTTTTTGCCGACAATGGCATAGCCTTCAGAAATGTCAAACTCCGCGGCATACATACGGCTGTAGCGAGAGGTCAAAAATAGGCCATCCAACTCGCCAGTCAGCACGGTGCGATACTTTTCTAAGTTTTTCATCGAATTACCCTCCTGTTTGCGGCCAAAGTCAAGAACGGAACCTCAAAAACATGCCGCAGCTTCAGCCAGAAATTATGATTGTGAATAGATTTTACGATCACAGAGGTCACCCCTGCCAAGTTTGCGCCCAACACATCGGTATAGATCTGATCCCCGATCAATACAGTCTGTTTTTTGTGCGCCTTATGAATCCGAACTGCCTCCAGGATTCCTTTGGTTCTCGGCTTCTTTGCGCCGATCACACAGTGAAGGCCGTATTTTTCCGCAAAATCGGGGACTCTACGCTTATGGCTGTTGGAAACGATGCACAAAGTAAAGGCGTTTTCCTTCATCGTTTCAATCCAACGGAGCAGCTCTTCCGACGGTTCATTTTTCGTATAGGGGAGCATCGTATTGTCGAAATCGAGCAAGACAAGCTTAATATGTCTTTCCGACAAAAATTGCGGTTCAATATCTATTAGCTTCGGAAAGATATACTTTGGTAAAAAGGATAGCATATTTCCTCCTAAATATCAATATGTTGTACCGAATTATTATAACATCAAAGAGGAGGTTTGTCTATCAAAATGACGATCTATTTAGCAACAAAGTCGAATATTGTTCAAAAAACACCGCGATATTTATATGCTCAGCTTGGATATGGCTTTTATGCGAATGGTTCGGTACGGCTACCACATTCCGTGGATACGGAAGCCTTGTGCATTATTGATGATCTGTATTTGCCAAATATGACAAATTCCGCCCTTCAACTTCTAAAAGCAAAAATAAAAAAAGGCTGCATTCTTGATTTCGAGCGTCAAGCCTCACCTATCCACAAGCGGCTCGTACATGCTCTCGGCGATAAGAAAATCATCGCCCTGCCCGAGGTCTATCACGATCTTTCACCCAAATCTCTTTCGATCGTTTGCTGTAACGAGCCATGCAATCATTGGGAACAATTCTGCAGAAAACAGCAAAGCAGCCATCCCAACGGATGGATGCTGCAGCTCAGTCCCTGGAATACGTATATGAAAGTCGCAGTGCCTTCTGAAGAAGGATTCTTGAAAAATGCGATCTGTCGATTCAGAAAGGAAAACGATCAGGTATTGTATTATGACACCAGACAAACACTGCATCAAAAACTGATTATCGCGCAAAATCACGGTTGCAAAGCCACCATCGCACTCTATGAAGAAGTGAAGAAATTATAAAAAAGCAGCCTTGCGGCTGCTTTTTTATGCAGTCTGTCGAAAAACTTGTTTTTCGACAGACTGACAGAGTTCAAAAAGTCGGCAAGACGAGCAAACCGAGCGCGTCGGCGTACGATGGTACGGTAGAGCTCGGTTTGCGATGTAAGTCAAAATGCCTTGCACAGCAAGCATTTGAAGTGCTTTTTTGCTGTATCGGAGATACGTTCGCAATCGCTTATTTGAATACAGATCGCCAACCGCCGAAAATTTGCATTTTGACGATTGGCGACTTTTTTGACTCTCTGTATAAAAAAGCAGCCCTGCGGCTGCTTTTTTATGCTCTCGGATGGAACTTATTGTATACCGTTTTCAGGTTCTGTTTGACCACCTGTGCATAGATCTGCGTAGAAGAAATGTCGCTGTGACCGAGCATTTCCTGCAGAGAATGCAGATCTGCACCGTTTTCCAGCAAATGGGCGGCAAAACTATGTCGAAGCGTATGGGGGGTAATGTCCTTATTGATTTGCGCCATCTCCTGATAATGCTTGATGATCTTCCAGAATCCCTGACGGGTCATGCGATCACCACTCATATTCAGGAACAGGGCCTCTTCATTCGGTCCGGATACCATCTTTGGCCTAATATCATTCAGATAATGCATCAATGCACGCACAGCCGCCTGATAAAGCGGAATGATGCGGTGCTTACCATTGCCCTCGCACTTGACGTAGGAGCCGGCTAAGTTGACATCAGACACATTCAGCGCGATCATTTCGCTGACTCTCATACCCGTTGCATAGAGCATCTCGAGCATCGCCTTGTCGCGATAACCCTTCATGTCGGTGCATTGCGGCTGCTCGAGCAGCTTCTCGACCTCACGGCCTGTCAGGATCTGCGGGAGCTTCTTTTCCGTCTTTTGCTGAGGAATCTCAAAGACCGGGTTGGCATTCACAAAACCCTCACTTACACCATAGGAGAACAAGCTCTTGAGCGAAGCGATCGACCTGGCGATGGTAGCGTTGGATTTGCCAACAGAATTCAAGTACTGCGTATAGCGACAAATACACTCACGATCGACCATCTCAATCGCAATGGTCTCAAAGCTATTCAAATATGTATGGAATTGACGAATATCACGCATATAAGAGGCAACGGTGTTTGCCGATGCATGTTTGATATTCAAGAGAAAATGTTCATATTCAAAAACAAGATCAGCCATTACACAAACCTCACTGGATTTCCATTTTGACAAAAGACAAGATATTGTGTTCGGAAGATGCACGAATCACAATTTGTGCCAAAAATATTATTTATACCAACTTTTTTGTGCCTTCGATAGATACTATAGCGCAAAAACCCTTTATTTTCAATACTTTTTCTTGTTTTTGTAAATTTTTGTTAATTATGCACATATATTATGTAAACTGCGTTATGTAAACCTTGTAACCAAAATGTTTCCGCCGCAACCACTCTGTAATCAGCCTCCAAGATATAGTGCATCCCCCTAAAACCGAGCACAATTGGTGGTACATTTTGCTTTTGCAAGTTTTCTTGCAATTGTCCAAAATCAATTTGTGCGTTTTTACCAATCGTTATTTCGCCTGGCATTATGCCTATCTTCTTTTACGCATCGCACCCATTAGGCTCCCCAGAGCGCCGCCCCCCAGGATCACTGAGAGCATTGATAAGATCCCTTGAAAACCGATTCCGAAGAAGAGCATATTGCCGGCCAGCAACACCAGTCCATATGTCACAGCGGTGGCCATCGCCCACAGTGCTTTCTTTTGCGGCATCTTGAATGCACAATACAAGCTAAGTAAAAATGCAGTCAGCCCCGCAATTAGATAAACGCACAGCATCGTTCGTTCCTCGGCAATCACTCCCTCAAGAATCAGCTTGGCTGCCAAAAGTGCAAACAGAATCGTCAGCAACGGCATCGCGATCAAGATCCTTACGAAGACTGATTTACACTTGTACTCCCCTCTCCTACTCATAACACTCCCCCCTTTCCAGATACAAGAGCGTATGTGTCTGTCCCATGAATTATGTTTTATATTTTTTATGTTTCAAATAGGATGTCACTAACCCAGTTTTGTGATATTCGCAAATTTTCCCTTGACGCTTTGTGTTTTATTTAGTGATAAAAAAATCAAAAACAGATAGCATTTTGGAAAAATATGTTGTATAATTAATGTGTATGTGTATGGATGTTAGTATCCATAAATTTAGGAGGGAATCTTGATGAAAAAGCACTGTTTATCCAGCCGATTGCTTGCATTTCTCTTAATGATTGCAATCGCACTGTCGATGCTCCCGAGCGTGACGGTATTTGCGGCCACGGGAACCTTGACTCGCAACACCGCTGTTCGCCATGTCGTGTGCGAGCAACTGTCCACCAAAGCCAAAGCCTATTACACGGGTTCTAATGTGTACGAGAGTCTTTCGCAGCTCAGTGGTGTTTCTGCTCCGACCAATAGCTATACCGCTACGCAGAACAATCCTCTGTACACAGCACTGCAAACGCTGATGACGGATACGCAGCAAAAGATCAGCGAGTATAACCCCAGCGGTGAAACCAATACTGAGCTGAGCTACCTCTGGGATTACACAGACGCTTCTGCCGGTTCCAATGAATACCTGTATTTCTACACAGACATTCCGGCCGATGATTATGGTACAAGTGAATTGCAGCGAGAGCATATCTGGCCAAGATCAAGAGCTTCCTTTGACTATCTCAACGGAGGCGCAGATCTTCACCACCTGCGCCCATCTATCGGTACGGTCAACAGTGCAAAGAGTGACCATCGCTTTGCAAATGTCCGCAATAACTACAGCACCTATAGTACTACCACGATTGATGGAAAGGATGTTATTTGGGTCAATGCAAACTCCGGTGTTCTGGAGGTTCGTGACAATGTCAAGGGCGATATTGCCCGCATTCTGCTGTATGTCTACTGTCGCTGGGCGCAGCCAAATCTTTACTCTGACGTTTCTAATAGCTATCTCCCTCCCTTTGATGAAGATGATACATCAAACAACGGCAAACGTATGATCGAAAATTTTGACACTCTGCTGGAATGGATGGAAATGGATCCCGTCGACAACTGGGAAATGACAAGAAACGACCAGACAGAAAACTATCAAGGTAACCGCAATGTTTTCATTGACTATCCTGAATTTGCCTGGCTGATGTTTAACGAGACCCCTCCCACAACGATGAAAACCCCTTCCGGCAAGGCTGCTTCCGGCAGCAGCGCACCTGCATATGCGATTACCGCAATTTCGAGCAATACCAATTACGGCACTGTAACCCTCAACGGCAATGTCATTACCGCCACCCCGAAGTCCGGATATGAGGTCTCCGGCTATACGCTGATGAGCGGTACAGCCACGGTTGCTCAGAACGGCAATGTCTTTACCGTGAACGCATCATCGGATTGTAAGATCCGAATCAATTTCCGTGCCATCACTTATACCATCACAGCCTATGCCAACAATTCTGCCTACGGCTCTGTGAGTGTCAATGGTTACACGATCACCGCAACGCCAAACGAAGGCTATCAGGTTTCAGGCTACACTCTCATCAGCGGTAGCGCAACTGTGAGCAGAAACGGCAATATCTTTACATTGACCCCCAAGGCTAACAGTACCGTTCAGATCAACTTCTCCCCCATCGCTTTCAACATCACAGCGACACCGAACTACACCTCTTATGGATCCGTCACTGTGGACGGATACACCGTCACAGCCACCCCCAAGGCAGGCTATGAGGTTGTCGGCTATGAGCTTCTGTCCGGTAGCGCAACGGTGGTGCAGAACGGCAATGTTTTTACCCTCACTCCTACCAGTGATTGCAATATCCAAATTAACTTTGCTAAGATCGTCTATGCGCTCAGCGCAACCACCAACAGCAACGCTTACGGCACGGTCAGTATCGACGGCTACATCATCACGGCCATCCCGAATGACGGCTATATCGCCAACGGCTACACCATTGTCAGTGGTACCGCCACCGTTGTGCAGGACGGCAATACCTTCACCGTCACTCCCACCTCTGACTGTGTAATCCGTATTAATTTCGTCTCCCTGACGGGTTGTACGATCGACTTTATTACTCCTGATGGTGTATCGCAAAATCCAATCAGCGGTTATGACGGTGAGACTATCACGCTTCCCACCCCCACCGGAACTCCGAAGGCCGACGCTTATGACTACACCTTCCTCGGCTGGACGACCTCCGAGGTGAACAACGCAACCAATGAGCCTACAATTTTGAAGGCAGGCCAAAGCTACATCCTGCATGAGAATGTTACGCTATATGCTCTTTACACCTACGCCATCGGCGCAACGAACGAAACACACTATACCCGTGTAACCGACACAAGTAAGCTCAAGGACGGTGCACAGGTTGTCATCGCTGCACAGGATTCCTCCTATGCCATTGCAACAACGCAGAGCAGCAGTTCTCGCTCTGCCGCTTCAATCACCAAGAACACCTCCAATGATACCATCACCTTCAGCGGAAGTGTCTGCGTCTTTACGCTCCGCCCCGGCACCAAGAGCGACACCTGGGCTTTTTATGACAGTACGAACAACGGATATATTTATGCTTCCTCATCCAAGAGCAACGCCATGAACACCCAGGCTACGATCAACGATAACTCCTCCTTTACGATCACCTTCTCCACAGACGGTGCCATCATAACTGCACAGGGCGCAAATACGATGAACACGATTGGCTTCTACGGATTCTCCTTCTTCTATGCATATTTCACCTGCTACTCCGCCACGAGCAGCAGCAGAGGCCCTGTTGATCTTTACATGATGACCTCTGTCGGCACGACCTATTATACGACAGTTCTGGAGTCCGTTTGTGAGCACGACTTTGTTGAGGACAAGCGAATTGAGCCAGACTGCACAACAGCCGGCAAAGCGACCTTCAAATGCACCCTCTGCGGCGAATCCTACGATGAGGAACTCCCCGCATTAGGACACAGCTATAGCTACACCTCAACCGTTGCTCCCACCGAGTCCGAACAGGGCTATGACATCTACACCTGCTCCGACTGTGGGCTGACTATGAATCAAAATTATACTCAACCCACCGGCTATAATTATCGCGTCGATTTTGTCGTTCCAGAAGGCGTAACCGCACCCGCCTCGATAACCAGCAACAGCATCACCGGAGCAACGCTGCCGAGCCTGAACGGAAAGCCCACAAATGATGAAAACAATGCACAGTTCATCGGTTGGTCCGCCGTCAAGATCGACCATTCCGACAAAGAAACCACCTATTATGCCGCTGGCAGTAAGTTCACTGCAACCGGAAATACTACCTTGTACGCACTTTACAGCTATAAAGTCAGCAGTGGTGTCTGCGATCCCTTTGTTTACGGTGAAAGCGGAAAATTCGTTTTGGCAGCTGTCATGAACGGAACTTATTATGCCATTCCGAATTCCTTCACCCTCTCGAGCGGTATGATCTATCCCACAGTTATCACCGTCGAGAATGGCGAGGTCACCGATCCGAACGCTGCGAATTTTGAAGTCATCCTGACCTATTACACTTCTGGCTATTACACAATAAGCAACGGCAGCAAGTATCTGGCCTACTCCGGCAGCTCCACCAGTTTTGCTGAAGCAGCAACGACCGCGTACAATTGGCAAATCAGCACCGGTACTCGCGGCACTTGGAGAATCAGCGAGACAAGCACGACAGGCACTCCCAGAGCGATTGCCTACTATAATCTCAGCACGAGTGCTCCGCGTTTTGGTGTGTATTCAGCGTCCAACCTGACCTCATCCTCTACTCTGTTCTACGAAATGGAGATTCTACCGATCAGCGGAATGGGTGCAACGACCTACTACACAACCAGTTTTGAAATTTGTGAACACAAGACAACTGAGGCCATCAGACTCGAGGCAACCTGCACCAAGCCCGGCTCCATTACCTACATCTGCACCAACTGTAAGGACGTTGTTTCCACCGAAACCATTCCGACCGCCGAGCACAGCTTCACCTACACCAATAACGACGAAGACCATACCATTGGATGCGCAAATTGCAACTACTCCGTCACCGAGCCCCACACATACGAAGACGGCAATTGCATCTGCGGTGCAACCGAGGTTGTTGAGCCGACTGAGGAATATGTTGAGACCCTAAAGCCCAGCATGAGCATCGTTGTCGGTGCGGAAATGAGCGTTGCATTTACCGTCAATCAGTCCATGGTATCCAAGTACGAGAGCTTCTACCTCGTTGTCGAGAAGGATATGGTTGGCGCAGAGCCCAAGACGGTTACCTTCGGCTACGGCGAAGGCCAGACGGCTCTGACTCCGATGCCCAATGCAACAAATCCGTTCCTGCACAATGCAAGCTTCACCGGCCTGACCGCAAAGGAAATGGGCGACGAAATCAGAGCAACGCTGTACTGCGCGGACGCAGAAGGCAACATCTTCTACGGCCCGACACAGACGGACTCCGTCAAGGATTACCTGATGAGAGGCCTGGATCTGGCAACCAGCACCGATGCAAAGAAGACCATGTATGTCGATATGCTCCGCTATGGTGCAGTCGCACAGACCTACTTCGACTACGACACGGACAATCTGGTTACGGACGATCTGACGGAGGAACACCTGACCTACGCAACCACCGAGATCCCCGAGGCAGTCGATGGTTCCAAGGCAGAGGGCGGCCTCGGCACGCTGAACACCAGCGTCGTTTTGAAGGCAAGAGTCACCCTGACGCTGTCCCATCTGAAGCCGGGTGCAAACCTTGCAAACATGAAGTTCGTTGTCAAGGACGCACTCGATGGCACTGTTATCAAGGAGCTGCCTGCTTACAACCTCAACCCCGTCATGATTGCAGCAGACTTTGACGATGTTGGCGCAAAGCAGATGAGAAGACTCATCACCGTCACTCTGTACGACGGCGACACTGCCATTACCGATACCGTGACCTGGAGCGTTGAGAGCTATGTTGCAAAGACTCGTGCAACGAGCACCGACGTAGGCCAGATCGATCTGGTCAACGCAATGCTCACCTATGGTGATGCCGTTGCTGCCTACATGGCAACGCAATAAGAATAACGGACCCGGGATAGGCTAAAGCCTGTCCCGGGTTTTCGTATGTGTATTTACACGCACCATTGTAGGGAACGGCTATGGCCGTCCGCCGGGAGACCGCTGTATCCCCCTGTGGATAGCAGGTTTGCAAGGTCGCATGTCATTGTGTGTAAGGTGAGGAATCTGTGTGCTTGTATGTATTCTTCCCTAGTCAAGATTTTTCGGTCATGTTTTCTCCTTAAAATGAGATGGCATGTGGTGCCTGCAAACGTTTTCCGTGCGACGCGACACTATAAACACGCCACAATATTGTGCGTTACAGTAAAACCCGGGATAGGCTGGCCTATCCCGGGTTCTTCGGTTTTTATTGGGTTGCCATGTAGGCAGCAACAGCGTCACCGTAGGTGAGCATTGCGTTGACGAGGTCAATTTGGCCTGCATCGGTGCTGGTTGCACGAATCTTGGCAACATAGCTCTCAACGCTCCAGGTGACGGTCTGCGTGATCGCCTCTTTTCCGTCATACAAAGTCACCGAGATCAATCTTCTCATTTGCTTCGCGCCGACATCATCGAAATCTGCACTGACCATAATGCCATTTGTAGTTGCTTCAATTTCCTCGATAATCACGCCCGTTTTGGCATCCTTGACAACAAACTTCATGTTTTCAACATTCGCTCCCGGCAGTACCGTATTAAGTGACAAGGTGACTCTTGCCTTCAATACGACGCTGGTATTGAGGATCTTCTGATTGCCCACGGCATTCGATAAATCCGTTGCATCCGGTAGCGTATTGGTTGCAAAGTCCCTATACTCCTCGGGCAGATCATCCACAACGAGATTGTCTTCATTGTAATTGAAATATCTCTGTGCAACAGAGCCGTATGTGAGCATATCCACATACATCGTCTTTTGCGGTTCGGTTGTCGTATCAAGAGCAAGCCCTCTGATGAGGTAGTTTTTGATGGAATCGGTCTTTGTCGGGCCGTAGTAAATCGTGCCATCGGCAGCTACGGCATAGAGCGTTGCAGAAATGGTGTCACCCATTTCCTTAGCCGTGATACCGGTGAAGGCGCAGTTGAACATAAACGGTGTGCCGGTAGCAGGCAGTGCCGTAAACGGTTCATTGCCATCTGCAAATCCATAAGTCACCTGCTTCTTATCACCATCGAAGACCTCCTTCTCGATGACAAGATAGAAATCCTCATATTGGCCAACCACCGAATTCATGACCGAGAATGCAACGCTCATTTCAGCACCGACAATGATGGACATGCTTGCCATGAGATCCTTATTATAGTGCACAGCAGCTTCATCCGCACCGCAAATGCACTTGCCATCTTCGAAGGTGTGGATTTCAGCGATACGATAATCGCAGTTTGCGCAGGAAACTGTGTGCTCCTTTCCGTTATTAGTGTAGCTAAGCTTATGCCCCAGCGCAGGCTTGACCACAAAGGATTCGGGGATGTCATAAATATAGGTATCATCGGTAAAATAACGCAGGCAATTTTTGCATTGATAATAGCTGCGGTTTCCATCTTGTGTGCAGGACGGCGACACAGCAGCATAGAAATCTCCATCATGACCCTTGGCCGGGATTTCCTCTGTTGTGATAAAAATCTCACAATCAGCACAATAAACTCTCTGCTCGCCGCTTTCTTCACAAGTGGCTTCTCTGTCCACGATCATCGTTTTTTCACTGTGATTGCACAACGCAGCATTGCACCATATGCAGGTGAAATTCTCAGCCTCGTGCGGACGGAGCTCGGAATAGTCGCAATGATTACATTTGACAATGTGGTTTTCACCGTTGTCGGTGTACACGCAATCGTGACCGGTAGCCGCAACTTCGTCTGTGATATAGCTGTCGAAACAGACTCTGCAGGTATGCTTCGTAAAGCCATGTTCCGTGCAGGTCGCAGCCGTTACCTCGGATTCATAGCTATGCCCGATGGCTTCGAGAATCTCGCGTTCGATTTCCTCGTTGCATACCAGACAAATGACACTTCTGAAGCCATCCTCGGTGCAGGTTGCTTCCTGCAGCGTTTCGGTGGTCTCACCGTGACCTAAGGCAGGGATCGTTTCCGTTGCGATCACCGCTTCGCAATCAATGCAGGTGAAGGTTTTCAATCCATCTTCCGTGCAGGTCGCAGCCTGTACAGTTTCGTTGGTTTCTCCGTGTCCGGTAGCCGAAATTGCCTCAGTCTTGATCACCTCATCACACACAAGGCAGGTGATCGTTCTAAGGCCATCTTCAGTACAGGTCGATTCTATGATCGTTTCTTCGGTCTCACCGTGGCCCAGAGCTTCGATTGCTTCGATGTAGCTTTCTCCGCAAGCACAAGCAAACAGCTTAGTGCCCTCTTCGGTGCAAGTGGGGGCCAGGACGAGAGTTTCTTGGTAGCTGTGTCCCAGCGCATCGGTAGGATCATCTGTGTAGGTATCGGGGCAATTCTTACAGGTGTAGGTCGTATATCCTTCGTGAGTACAAGTGGGATCTGTTACGACCGCCTCATAATCGTGACCTAATGCCTCGATCACAATACTTTCTTCATAGCCGCAGGTTTCGCAAACAACGCCCTTGCTTCCCTCTTCGGTGCAGGTCGGCTCTTTGAGCAATGTCTCTGTGCCAAAGCGATGCCCAAGCGCAGGAACGATCTGTTCCTTTGAGCTTTCGCCACAGTTGGAGCAAGTAGTTGTTGTATAGCCATCGTCCGTGCAGCTCGGCGGCGTCACACTCGAGGTATAGGTGTGTCCGAGCGGTTCGACATAGTCCTGATCATATGAATCATTGCAACCATTTTGGCAAGTGTAGGTCGTAAAGCCCTGCTCTGTGCAGGTCGGAGCCGTCACAACCGCCGAATAGTTATGCGCCAAGGGAGCAATGTATTCGTCATAGTCATAACCACAAACCTTGCAGGTATACAGATGATAACCTGGCTGTATGCAGGTCGCAGGCTGCGGTGTTGTTTTGGTAAATGTACATTTTGTATGCGTCGAATCCACAAACGATTCCTGATAGATTGCCAAGAAGGTCGAATTGCTCTTGCTTGTGGAGTTATAGATCGTAAATGCAGCAAAATGGTTGTTATTAAAATTAGGGGAAATTGCCCCACCGGTATTGTTGCAGACAGGAATCGTAAGGGACTTTGTCTTGTACGGTTCAATCGTCACACTGAGATTCAGACGTGTATAGTACCCGTTATTCTCAGTTCCGCCGTATGTATAGGTCACATCATTATAGGTATAGGTTGAATTGCTTGTGCTGACCGTGCATCTGGACTTATCAACAACAAATCCGCTATACAACTCGATTCGCAGAGATTTAACCCTCGTTTCGCCTGCGACCATATTGAAATTAACCGTCTTGTTTGCGGCATTATAAGTAATCTTGACGTGGGCGGATGTGCCACCTCTGAAGACCGCGGCGCCTAAAATATCACCGCCGTAGGTCGGATCGCCATTGACCTCTCTTCGGGCATCGTTAAGATATTCTGCTTGTGCGCGCGCTTCATAGCCTGAGGGATTTAATCCGTTTCTGCCACTTGTGTCGTCATTGACGAAGGCATAGGCCTGAATGCCAGCTACGACATTGCAACCCTCTTTGGCGATATTTTTACAAAGGGTTGCAGGAAACTTTGTGTTGTAGCTATTGCCGTTGAGGAAGAAATAGTCACCAAAGTAGGACATGACGAGAGTATAGTCGATATACGGCGCCATGGCGGCAAAATCCTGACCATAGGTTGATCTGCCGGCAAGGTTCATTGCAGGCTCCGGCATGGTTGCGGTGGTGAGGATCAGGCCGCTTTTCAGATTCTGTTTTACAGATTTAATGAATCCAGTGATCGTTTCCTGACGGAACTGGCGGAACTTCTTCGCAGCAGCACCATCTGCATTGACAAGGTTGGTCAGACTCGCATCATCCGCCGTACCGACATCCTTGAAAACGACATAGCCATCTGCATCGGTAGAATAGGTATATCCATGCTGCTTGCACATTGCTTTCGCAACCGTGTTGAAATAGCTTGCGCCCAAATACGTTCTCAGATCGGTATTCCAACCGTAATAGTCACCGCCATAGCGGATCGTGTCAAGGTGGATGCCGTCGAGTCCGCTGATGGCCTCAAGCTGATCGACCAGGCCGTTGAAATAGGACTTGTAGCTCGAGTTACGCAGATCAACATAACCCTTTCTGTCGACATAGTAAGAGCTGCTGGAAGAATGTGCATTATTCTTGTATCCAAAACGGAAATGGTAAACTGCATGTTTCGGGTTAGACCTCAGATAGGTATTATCTCGTGAGCACATCATCCACGCATGAACACGCATCGAAGACGGTGCATACGAAATAATCTTCTTGATCGTCGAGGTGCTGAAACCGCCATCCTCGCCTTTGACAAGAACATAAACATCAGTTACGCCTCGGTTTGCAAGATTGACAATATTCGTCTCGCTGACGGTATAATTGGACGGGTTCAACCAAAAACCATAAATCTTCTGATCCGAACAATTCAGATTGTCATTTGGTACAGGCGTGACCGCTGAAGCCGTCGCAGGAAACATACCCAGAAGCAATGTAACGAGCATAAATAGAGCAAGGCTTCGCTTTAAATGATGGACCATAATGATCTCCTTTCCGCAAGGCCGTATGCTTTACAGCCATTGCAAAACAATGCACATTTCGTGCGCAGTCTTATGTTTATTCTATAATCTGCAACCCAGAAAGTCAACTAATTTCTGGCAATTTCATAATAATAAATCAGGATAGCGCCTCTGCCCTATCCTGATTCGATTCATGTATCCTATTACTTTGTACTTTCCATGTAAGCCGCAACGGCATCACCATAGGTGAGCATTGCGTTGACGAGGTCAATTTGGCCTGCGTCGGTACTCGTTGCACGAGTCTTTGCAACATAGCTCTCAACGCTCCAGGTCACAGTGTCCGTGATGGCAGTGTCGCCGTCGTACAGCGTGACGGTGATGAGTCTTCTCATCTGCTTTGCGCCGACATCGTCAAAGTCTGCTGCAACCATGACGGGGTTGAGGTTGTAAGCCGGCAGCTCCTTGATGACCGTGCCATCGAGTGCGTCCTTGACAATGAACTTCATGTTTGCAAGGTTTGCACCGGGCTTCAGGTGGGACAGCGTCAGGGTGACTCTTGCCTTCAGAACGACGCTGGTATTCAAGGTGCCACGGCCGCCCTCTGCCTTGGAGCCATCGACTGCCTCGGGGATCACGGTGGTTGCGTAGGTCAGGTGCTCCTCCGTCAGATCGTCCGCAACCAGATTGTCCGTATCGTAGTCGAAGTAGGTCTGAGCCACTGCGCCGTAGCGAAGCATATCGACATACATCGTCTTCTTCTCGGAAGTCGAGGTTGCAAGGTCAAGACCTCTGAGCAGATAATCCTTAACAGAGTCAGCCTGCGTCGGGCCGTAGAAGATATTGCCCTCTGCGTCCACGCAGTACAGGGTTGCTCTGATTTCGTCGCCCATTTCCTTCGCGGTCAGGCCGGTGAAGCTTGCATTGTGAAGGAACGGATTTGCTGCATTGGGCATCGAGGTCAGGGCAGTCTGGCCTTCGCCGTAGCCGAAGGTCACGGTCTTGGCCTCTGCGCCAACCGTATCCTTCTCAACGACGAGGTAGAAGCTTTCGAACTTGCCAACGAGTGCGTTGGGAACGGTGAAGGCTACGCTCATTTCCGCGCCGACAACAATGCTCATGGTCGGCTTCAGGGTTGCTACGAATTCCTTGGTGGGTTCGGTAACCTCTTCTGCGCCGCAGATACAGGAGCCGTCAATATAGGTGTGCTCTTCCGTTGCGGAGTCGTCGCAATTTGCGCAACCGACGGTGTGGTTCTCGCCGTTGTTGGTGTAGGCGTAGCTGTGGCCGGTAGCTGCGATTTCTATCTGTGCAACACTAACCTCTCCGCAGGTTTTGCAATGCTTACCTTCGGTCCAGCCAGTTTCGGTGCAGGTCGGAGCAACTGCCGCATCGGTGACAGGAGTATGGCCAAGCGCTGCGATCGTCATAAACTCAATCGGCAACGGATATTCGCCGGCTTTGTCAACAAAGGTCGCTTCACAAAGGGTACAAATGTAGTGTGCATCGGCACCTGTCTCTGTGCAGGTCGGCTCCACTCTTGAAACATACTCCGTGATATGAATCAGCTTCTCAATCACTTCATTCTTCGTTTCTCCACAAGCAGTGCAGGTGAAGGTTCTGCTGCCGTCAGCATCGCAGGTAGGATCAAGCGTGATCACACCGGTATCGTAGCTATGGCCGATTGCAGGATCGATCTCCCGCTTCACAAGAATCTCGCCACAAGTCTGACAATGTTTTCCCTCGGTTAGACCGTCTTCGGTACAGGTCGGAGCAACCGCCTTGTCAATTACCTCCTTGTGGCCAAGAGCCTGTTTCTCGTCTGCGGTATAGGTATGTTCGCAGACCACACAGGTGAAGGTCGTATAGCCACCACTAATACAATCAGGCTCGGTCACGACAACGTCATAGTTATGACCAAGCGCAGCAATCTCTTCCTGTGCAAGCAGGATCTGTCCGCAACGCGAGCAATGTTTGCCCTCCGTCAGACCAGTTTCGGTGCAAGTCGGAGCATCGGCCTCGTCAATGACCTCGGAGTGATTTTTAGTGGCAATCGTTTCTGTCTTCTCGCCGAAGCAATCTGTGCAGGTATAGGTTCTGATGCCTTGTTGCGTGCAGCTGGGCTGTGTGGTAATCTCACCGGCATTCCATGAATGCTCCTCTGACTTTACATAGCCACAATCACAAGTCACATTGTGTTCGTTTTCGTTGGCATATTCGCGTGCAAAGATGTGATCAGACGACGCAAATCTGGCTGTGACAGTCACATCCTCAGTCACGTTTATTGGGGTCTTGTCCCAGTCGGTGAAGACATAATGCTTTTCTTCATCGAATGCCTTGGTTGGAGTCTTAGTCGGAGAGGGATTCTCACCTCTTTGTACCTTCACCGTCTCTATAACGCTGCCATCATCAGACAGATACGTAACGTTATGATTCAGGACCTCAGGCTTTGCCTCGCTGCCAAGATAGATATAATCGAGCGTAACCGAGCCGCTACCGGCACTCGTTGCCTTGATATTGCGGAATCGGAAGCCAAGGGATGTGATGCTGTCAGAGGTGCGGAACTCTTCTGTTAGCGGGATCTTGACGATCTGATACTGTCCATCCAGCTTGAACGTATGCGACATGTTATAGGCACCGCGGCCTGCTACGCCCTTGACGGTACGGTCATATATCACGATCAGCTCAGGAGTTAAGCCATCCACAGGAACACAGCCATCGACCTTAAAGCGCAGCTGCAGATAATCATCCGCCGTCGGCTCATAGCCGAGGGCATGATAGTCTCTGTTGGAGCGATAGATGTAGTATTCGGGGAAGCCTGTCGTGCCGATCCACGGGCCGTAATAGTTGTTGTCCGTGTTGTATGCCAAGCCTTCGGCAACGGAAACTCTCAAGGTGCCCTGCGCATTGTCGATCGTAAAGTCAGTGCAGGCATCGGAAGTAGTAGAGGTTTCCATGGTTGCCCAGTTGGCCTTGTTCGGCCGGTCGAAGTTCAGGGAGTTGTATCTTTCGTCTGCATAACGGGCAAGGTCATCACTCTTGCCGTCGAAGTCGAAGAACAGTTCGTTCTTTTCCTCCTGCGGAGCGCCATTTTTCGGCCCGATGTAAAGATAGTCGATCGTAACGCAGCCCTGCTTTGCTAAGTCAGTCGGCATCACATTGTGGAATGCAGGACGCACACCTGTGATCGTCTTGCAGCTATGGAAGGTCTGATCCGGAAAGCCGGAAATTCCTGCGCCGGACGCAATGTCTGCCTGAGTATACAGCGGCATCGTGATGGTCATATATTTTCCGTCGGAAACATAATTGCCGCCGAGGACATAGAGATTGTCATAAGTGCTGATGTTCGTCGTACCGTCATTCTTCGTATACCACAGACGGAAGAAGGCATCTTGGCCGGGAACTGCACGCAGGTTGTCCATCTTGAATCGGATCTGAACGATCTGTGCATTTCTGGGATCGTAATTCAGCGGAGCATCTCCAAGTGCATAGGTGCGGATGGACAAGCTTCTGCTGATATTCTGGGCCGCCTTGGTATAAAGACGGACAGTGCCGGTCAATGGATCGACAAAGCCATCCGTTGCCTCGGTGTTTCCGGTAGTAGCATTGTACTCGAGGAATTGCCAGCGAGAGGTTGCATCAAAGTTGATCAGAGAATACTGCGCTTCGTCGCGATATCTTCTACGGGAAACTGCATCGTCGTTGAAATCGAACAGAAGCTGCTTGGTCTCGATATCGTCGCTTCTGTTCTTGACATGGACGGTGAATCTGCCAACCTCGGTGTTACCGATGGTGTTGGCATAGCGGATGACGACGGGATAGTCACCGGCTACGGAAGAATTGTAACCGGAGGGGAATTCCAGATAATACGAACCTGCCTTCTTGGTCATATTACCGTCGTAGAAAACCTCACCCGAGCCGCCCGAGCCAAAGGAAAAGTATACACGAAGGTCTGCAGACAAAAGACCAATCAGATCCTTCTGCGAAATGGCAGACTTTACATAGTAGTCCTTGTGCCCTGTCCATCGCAGGCTCATCTTCTCTGCCGTTGCGTTGTACGAATACAGGCGCAGAGAGGTATAATCCAAATACTTACCATAGGTTTCCTTATCGACAGCAGCCGTACCCCAGCCGCTGTTTCCATCCGGGAAGCAGTAGGGATCACGGAACAAAGGATGGTAGCCGGTCGCTGTATATCTGGCATAGATCAGGAAGGTGTTGTCCTGATACATATCTAATCGCATCGAGTTATTGGTGGTATTCAGATCCTCCGCAAGCGGTAGCCATGTCTTTAATATGCCCTTATTCAGGTAAGTGTTGCCCTTGCCTACCTCCATTTCTCCGGGTTTTGTATTCGTTCCCCAGTAGTCACCGCTCCCCTTACGAATATGCGCATTGATATAGTAGCCCTTGCCGCCGGTCTTGATGATATAGGTCGTTGCCGTGGTCGGATCTGCATTCATAAGCCAGTTGACGCTTCTGCGCTGGTTTGCGGTGAAGTAGAAGGTATCATTGTGGCTGCTGTAAACCGTCGCGCGTTCATCACCAACAGCACCGTTGGAGGTATTGTACGACAGCGGTACATTAAGCTTGTGATCCACAATGGCGAAGGTGCCGCTTAAGGTGCTCGGTGCAGAGATCACACGGTTATATCTGTAATAGGTATCCGAATCGGTCACCGAGGAAGTGCCATCATAATAGTTTTCCTCCTCGATCTCATGGCCTTGGGCAGACCAGTTTAGCCAGTCCAGCCCCTTGTGTGCACTGCGGTAGAAAATGCCGTTGCTTGCGCAATAGCCTACAGTTTCGGAGTTGCCATAGTAAAGCGTACCGGCATAAGGCTTCCATGCGTTGTTATTGTTGTAGAGTGTGCTCCGATTTTTGGTCGCAGACTCCACCTGATTTAGGAAAGATATCTTCGGCGAAATCGCTTTGACAAAGTCCTTATGCGGGTCAAATCCATGGTGAGGAATCTGTAAGACATCACATTTCAGATCAGCTGCAGGATACATCTTTAATAAGACGTCCTCAGCCTTTTCCAGGTCACCCGTCAGAAGGACTTCTTTGCCGTCGAAGGTCACACGAAGAACAGTGGAACCGTTGTTCTCCTCCGTATATTCGCCGACACAGGACGCATCGTCGAGAATCAACTCCTTGGAACTGTTGGGAGTATAGCGATCCTCGACAGTATAAAGGACATCGAACTGAACGCCTGCAATGCTGAAGGTCTCACCAGTGTGCTGCTTGTAATACTTTGCATTCGGGAACGCTGATACCGCACGGCGGATATACTTCTGCGAAGATCCTTCGATGTCAAAATTGTACATGATGTTCTGCAATTCGACCTGTGCATTATACTTCTGCAGGAAACGCGGGAAGCCGGCGCAATGGTCGATATGCAGATGACTGATGAACCAAGTGTTTATGACGATCTTCTGCCCCTCAGGCAAACCCGTGATCTGACGCATGAAAGAATAGAGTCGTTCGCAGTCACGGTCTCCAAGCTGGTTATAGTTTCCTCCGTCAACGACAAACAGCGTGTTGTCGGGCATTCTGATGATGAACATCGAGCCCGCATTGCTCCGGTTTTGGTTCCCCCAGTTGCTATCGTAATCATAACCCTCATCCGAAGCAGAGAGAGCAAACATATACAGCTCGGTGCGTCTATCGCTCCGGCCGTTGCTCTTGTAGACGAAGCTACGCAGTGTGTCAATATGCGTATCAACAATGATAAAGGTCTTGCTGTAGGCAGGCACAAAGTAGGTGTACACCGTGTGCGTGCCGTCGGCTGCGAGGTATTTTGCATAGCGGTTGCTGCCGCTCTGCGCTGTAACGGAACGGGAGAACATCTTGGTATAGCCGTTCGACTCCAGTTTTGCGCAGTAGGAGGTAAACTGTGCAGAGGTCGTACCAGTAACGATCTGCATCTTCGACTGTGAGCCGGTGTCCCCCATCGCAGTACCTAAGCCACCGTCATAGGTCATCCATGTCGATGCCGTTCCGCCGCTGTGTGTAGGAACAGAAATGGACGATACGCTTACGGCCGCATCGACACGCACAGGCATCAGCATCGCAGCAAACGTAGCTACGATCACAAAGGCCAGTGAAAAGCATACCCATTGTTTGATCTTTCGCATAAAAATTCCCCCTGCTTGCATTTCGCTTTATCAGTTTTATACTATCATACGCTCCCCTCTTTTTCAATACTTTTCCATGTTGTATAGCTCTATATTTCAAGCAACATAAAGAACCGGGATAGGTCGAAAGACCTACCCCGGTTTGGGATGAAAAATCACTTGCCGATGCTTGTCATATACGCTGCAACCGCATCGCCGTAAGTCAGCATTGCGTTGACCAGGTCGACCTGTCCCGGATCCTTACTCGTTGCACGAACACTGGCAACATAGCTCTCAACGCTCCAGGTTGCCGTCTGCGTCACAGCGGTAGTGCCGTCGTACAAGGTTGCAGTAATGAGTCTTCTCATCTGCTTGGCACCGACATCATCGAAGTCTGCCGTAATCATGACACCATTGGTCGTTGCAGGAATCTCCTTGATCAGCTGGCCATTGGCCGCATCCCGGATGACAAACTTCATATTCGACACGTTCGCACCGGGGTACACCGTGCTGAGGCTCAAAACGACTCTTGCCTTCAGGACAACGCTCGTATTTAGGATCTTTCCGGAGCCGGTTGCCTTGGCGTAGTTCGTTGCTGCCGGCAGACTTTGTGTTCCATATGCAAGCTGTGCAGTTGTCAGGTCATCGGTAACAAGGTTATCCGTATCGTAGCCAAAGTAAGTTTGGGCAACCGCACCGTACTTGAGCATATCGACATACATGGTCTTCTGTGCTGCGGTGGTCGTCGAGGCGCTCAGGCCATTGATCAGATAATTCTTGATGGAGTTTTTCTCCGTCGGGCCGTAGTAAAGCGTTCCGTCCGCACCGATTGCATAAAGCGTTGCGCGAATTTCATCGCCCATTTCCTTGGCCGTAATACCGACGAAAGAGCAGTTGTACAGGAACGGTGTGCCTGTGGGGGGCATCGGGGTAAATGCCTGATGCTCCGCTTCGAAGCCGTAGATGACCTGCTTCTTCTCGCCGCCGACAACATCCTTCTCGACAACAAGATAGAAGTCCTTATACTGGCCAACGACGGAGTTCATGACGGTGAAACCGGCTGCCATCTCAGCACCTACCGTGATCGCCATGGTCGCCTTGAGGGAATCCTCATAGACCTGAGAGGCTCCGTCTACGGGAATCAGTGCAAGGTTCTTGATCTGACCCGTCTTGTACCACGCGGCATAGGAGTTTGCCGTGCTTGCATTCACAGAGAGGAATCTCTGCTCGGTACCGGATGTAAAGTGGATGTTGTATAGGCCGCTTGTCAGTGCATCGATGGTAAGATTCAGCGCCTTGTCCACCGTCACGAAGGAGCCGGTATTGCCACTTGTCCAGCCAAGGTACTTGGCATCACCGCTGATGCCTTCAGCATAGATGCGATAAGTCGTTTCACTGCTCTTCTCGATAACAAAGATCTTGTCGCTTTCCCCTGACGGAATGTAGTTCGGCAGAACCGAAACGCCGGAATCGGCAATATCGTATCGGGTGCCGTCCATTGTGCTGAGAATGTAGTGATAGTTGGTGTCTGTATTGCGCTTGGCTGCGATATAGTATCTGCCTGTAAGGTCACCGGATTTCTCCTCGGCACCGCAAACGCAGATTCCGTTCGTGTAGCTGTGGAGCTCCGTAACATTGTGATCACAGCCGTTTGCACATGTCACAGTATGTGTCATGCCATTGTTTGTATAGGTGTAATTATGACCCAATGCAGCAATGATGACAAAGTCTTCCGGCAATGAATACTTGCCGTCAGCATCTGCAAAGTAGCTGTTGCACTTCCCGCAGTGCCAATGCTTCTGACAGCCGGGTTCCGTGCAGGTCGCACTCTTTGCCACAACAGCCGTCAGGCTGTGTCCCGTAGCTGGGATCGCCGTGGTAGAAATCGTCACACCGCATTCACTGCAGACCACCGTGTTGCTACCGGCCGTTGTGCAGGTCGGCTGAACGGTATTTGTCGTGGTCTTGCTGTGGGTACAAGCAGCCTCAGCCTTCGCTCCACATACACAGTATTCGTCGACAAAGGTGCAACTCACGGTTGCGCTGTAGCCGCAGCCACGGTCACACGTGGTTGTGTGCGTACCGTTGCCGTTGTTCTTGTAGGTATAATTATGTCCGAATGCTTCGGTATAATTACCCTTGTAGCTATCGCCGCAGCCGTGGCAGGTAAATGTGGTATAGCCCTGCTCAGTGCAGGTAGGCGCCGTCACAACTCGTGTATAGAAGTGTCCGAGCGCTGAAAGTGCTTCCGTCTTTGTGCCCGTGCAAGTATAGCAGGTATAGGTCATGGTACCGGCTGACGTGCAGGTCGGTGAAACCGTGATCTGTCCATCATCCCAGTTATGGCCGAGCGGTGCAATCGCAATGGCCTCGGGAGTGGTCTTCTTCGAGCAAAGCTCATCGGAGAAGTAGCAATCACAGTCTGCGCAATACCAGTATGCGACATTACCAGCAACCGTGCAAGTTGGCTCCGTTGCGGGATAAGCAAACGGGTCATGGCCGTAGGGATCAAGCTTGGTCGAAGAGATCGTCTGCTTGCAATCGTCGCAGACAACGGTCTCAGAACCGCCGGTAGTACAGGTCGGTTCCACAATCGTCGTGGAAGTGTTTATATGCAGGCAGCCGTCATACTTCTTATAGAAGAACATCTTGTAGTTGCCCGTGTCCGTGTTGTTGACGCAGTTGATCAGCGGGGTTCCGTTGTCGGTATTGTCAAGCGTGTTCCAGTCGGTACGCAGGGACATATAATAAGAGTTGTTATGCTTGACCGCAAAATGTCCCTCGGTCGTGCTGAAGTCGCCCGTCCATGTGCTCGGAGTATCATTGCCGAGAATCAGATCGTTTCCGCTGCTGTGACAGAGCGCTGCACCAGAATCGGTCGTCAGCGTAAAGCCGCTCACGCTTCCGGTCAGGTTCCAGACGAGGTTCGCCGTATCAGTGCCCTCAATATAGATCTCTGTCGGCAGTTCATCAAAGACCATGCCCTGCGTGCTCATGGCATTATAATTGCTGTCCTGATGCAGGTTCAAGCCATAGTAGGAATAGTCTCCGCCATAGTCGCCGAGGACATTTTTTGCAATGATAATGTATCTGTCTGTCGACAGCTCCGAAGGAGACATGACAAGCTGGAAGCACTCCAGATCGCCGCCGCTGCAGTACATGCAAGCAAGACCGACAAGCGTGCATTCCTCGGTAACATTGAAGTCACATTGCGTACACGATGCGTAATGCCAGCCTTCCTCTACCCACTGATACTGCAGGCTGTGACCGGGAGCAAGCAGCTCCTCTTCGCCAACGATGGCACCGCAGTCTGCGCAGTAGATCGTCTCATAGCCATTCACCGTACAGGTCGGCTCTGTTACAACGGTCGTGCGGTTTGTGTGCAGACAGGTTGCCTCACCGACAGCGGGAACAAGGACGATATCTCTGCGCTGCGAGCTTGCGCTGGTGTACCAAGCAAAATAGTTATTGCCGGTGGTGTTGTTCAGGGACAGATAACGGGGTAGATCGTTTTCAACGAAATAGATGTTGACGATCTTGTTTCCATCGGTGGCCTCACCAGACAGACCGATTGTCAATTCATATGCGTTGAAGGTATCTGCAAATGCACCGGAGTTTTCGCTGGCATTTGCATCCGCCTCCCAGGCCAGGCAATTATCGCCCGCAAGGCCCTCGGCAAAGATTCGGTAGGTGCCTGCATCGTTCTTCTCGATGACATAGACCTTATTGGAGACCGGAGCAGTAATCACAGCCGGAAGAGTCGACAAACCGGAGTCCTCCGAAGCATAGCGCTTCGTACTTGCACCGACCAGATCAAACGTCATGTAATGGTAGCTGCTGCCTTCGCTGCTTCGAACCGCAGCAAAGTAATAGCGTCCGGAATAGTCATTCTCCGGCTCGGGATTGCCGCAGCGATAGCAGGCCAGATTGGAATATACACAGTTCTCCGTGCCTTCCTCATAACCGCAGGTCTGGCAGGAAATCAGGTGCGTGCCGGCACCGTTTGAGGTATAAACGATCGTATGGCCCGTTGCGGGATAGGTCGTCGAAGAGATCACCGTGCCACAGGTATTACAGGTCGAGCCGGCGAAGCCGCTTTCGATACAGGTCGCAGGAATGTTGGTCTCACTGACGGAAGTATGCAAGCATTCCTTATAGACATTCATGTAAATATGGCCCGGAGGCGTCGTCGTAACGGCAACACCACCAAACATCGGATGGCCGTTTGCTCCTGTCGTAGTCGTATCATCTCTGAGCGAGACATAGTACTTGTTTGCACTCAGGTGGAAGCCCTGCTTCGAAGAAGAATAGGCTGCAGACCAGGTCGAGCCTGTCGCACTTAGGTTCAGTCTTGCAGCAGTTGCGCTGTTTGCAAGATAGGTACCTGCCGCATTTTGAAGCTTGAACGATGTACGCGTGCCCGTCATCGTCCACGACAGCTTCGTCGCATCCTTTGCATTGATGACAATGTTCTGCGGAAGCTCGGTATCGTTGAGCTTCTGCGAGGTCATGTAGTAATAACCCGGCTCCTGCGCAGTCGTCATCGCATAGAAGGCATTGTTGCTGTTAATCGCCTGCGAAATGAAGATGTAATTGCCGGCCGTAAAGCTGGTGGCATCCTTCACAAGCGTATAAACCTTCTGCTTATAATCATCGGGATCGCCAACGGGCAAAAGCTCGACATCGTAGTAGGCGCTGGGGTTGTTTACGATATTGCTCGTTGCATAAGCGCCGAAGGTATTGTAGGTATCAGTACGGTAGGCCAGACTACGGATCGTAGAAGCCGTCAGCGTAGAAGCCGCAGAAATGCGATATGTACCGTTCGTTCCTGACGTGATGCTCCAATCGCAGGTGGTCGATGCGCTATAGCCAAGATTCGTGCTACTGACATAGCGCAAATAGCCTGTTTCATTCGTGATGAGATAGTATTCACCGTTTCTGGTGATATTGACAACATAGTCTGCCGCAGCTTCCTCGGTAACACAGCCATTGGCAACGATAATACCCGTGCCGGGGATCTTCTCAGCAAAGTAATTGCTCATTGCGTAATATGTACCGTTAACGAAGGCTGCAATGACATATCTGCCATCTTCGATAACCGGTGCCGTGGGCGAATCGCCGCTGCCGGAGCCTGCCTTGACGGGCAGAAGCTCAATGTCGTAGTAACTCGTCGAGCCTGCCGTGACATTGGACAGCGCGTAGCCACCGAACCGAGTCGTCGACTGCTGGAAAGCAATACCTCTGCTGTTATCCGTCGAGGCGACCGCTCTGTATGTACCGTTGACACCGGAAATGATGGCCCAATGATAGGCCGTCGTCGACGAGCCGAGGTTCGTGCTGTCGGAATAAGTCAGGTAGGTTCCGTTTGCACTGATGGTGTGGAAATCACCCGACTTTGAAACCGTAACCTTTGCGCTCACAGCGGCATCGGCATCGACATAGCCGTCAGTAACGACGATCGGAGTGCCGGTGATCTTGGCGGCAAAAGTGTTGTCCATGGCATAGTAAGTACCTGCGACATTGGCCGCAACAACATACTCACCGTTTGCGATTGATGCCGTGCTGACAACCTGCTGCGTATCTCCACCGGAATCATCTCCACCGCCGTCACCACTACCGCTGACCGGAAGCAACTCGATGTCATAATACTGATTCGGATACTTGTCAATGTTGCTGACCGCATAACCGCCGAACTGGTTGTATTCACTCGAACGGAACACAAGACCTCTGGTCGCATCGGTTGATGCCGTAATGCGGTAAGAGCCGTTCGTGCCGGTCGAGATCGCCCATTCATAGGGTGTCGTTGCGGTGGCAAGATTCGTACCACTGTTGTATTTCAGGTATTTCGTGCCATTAAAGATGGTAAAATTGCCACCGTAAGCAGCCACTGTCACACCGTAAGTCGCAGCGTCAGCCGCAGAAACCGCGCCATTCGTCAACGTGATGACCTGACCGAGGATCTTGCTGCTTGTCATTGCGAAGCTGTTCGGCAAAGCATAATAGGTTCCTCCGACATTGGCCGCAAGAACATATGTGCCGCCCGTAATGCTGCGCGTGGCGGAAGCAGTTTCCTCGTGTGTATGCGAATGAGCTGCATGGCTCTGCAGGGGCATCAGACTGAGAATCATCACCAGCGTCAGCGCCAAAGCAAAGAGTCGTTTGAAGGTGGTTCGCATAATATCACTCCTTTGGTATAGAATTACAAATACATTTATGTATCCTTAGAATTATAATACCATTTTAACGAATAAAAGTCCACAGAAAATTACAATTTTCTTGATATTTCTGCAAACACATCTTTCATGCCGTATTTCTATAGTTTTTGTTCCGTTTGCGTTGAAAAAAAGTACAAAATTCTCTCTTTTACGGGTTTTTCAAAGATCCTGCTCAAGGCACGGCTGTATGCCTCGAGCTGTTTGCGATAGCGTTCGGCTCGATGCGACTCCTCGCCTGCCTTGAGCTCATCCGTCTTGAAGTCAATGACCACAAGCCCATCGTCTTCGATGATACAGCAATCGGCAACACCCTGCAGCATGATCTGTTCGCCTGAGAGATCCGCGTCATAAATCGCAGCGTTCTCCATGACCGTGAACTTAAATTCCCGTACAAGCTCAGAAGCATTTTTGATACGTTTTCCCAACTCACTTTGGAAAAAGGCAGCAATCTGTGCAGGCTGCACCGCCTCTGCCTGCTCGGGTAGGATACGATGCTCGCTGAGCATTCGGTCGATCTCAGTCCGCACTTCCTCAGCGCTGTTCGTTCGGTCATAGCGCAGATGCTCCATCACAAGGTGCAACGCAGAGCCGCGCTGTGCGGCATTGAGCGTCTTTTTCGTTTCAAACTTCGGCTTATCAAAGCGAAGCTGTGACATGAGCATCGGCATGCCATCGAGTTCCTCGTCCGCGGTTCTCCCCTTGAGCTGAGTTGCCGTGAGCTTGGCAGGTGTTCGGCACGCGTTCGTGTATGCGTATTGCGGAACGCAAAGCTTCAGCACACCTTGTGTGCACCGCTCAGCCTCCTGCGCCTGCTCAGACGGGACAAACAAACTTCCCTCATGGTATTTGATCTTCCACGGGTAAAGGCTGACGGAGCTTTCGATAGGATAGCCTCCGGCTTGGAAGAGCTCCCCTGCCTCCGTGCGTGTCATAGCACACATCAGAACCCATTGTCCAGGGCACATCACATCACCTACAAAATCCTCCTGCACCGGCAACGTCATTTCTTCGGCAATGGTCTTGAGATACTGCTTGAGCGTTTTTCCGCACATCGTCATGATCAGGCGGCATTTTGCGCGTGTCATGGCAACATACATGATGCGCATTTCCTCACTACGGTTTTCCTTCTTCAGGCGATCCTTGAGGGCCTTAAAGGCGATCGTGTCGTAGATCGTTTCGCTCTTGGCATCGACAAATTTCGACGCAAGACCCAGTTCGGAATCGACGAGCACATTGGATTCAAAGTCTTTTTTGCTGAATTGTTTGGCAAGTCCGGAAAGGAACACCACGGGGAACTCCAAGCCCTTTGACTTGTGCATGGTCATGATCCGAACCGCACCAATTTTACCGATCAATTCCGTGGAAACCCCTTTTTCTTTCTGCAGATCAAGGTATTTCAGGAAACCCGACAGCCCGTAACGGCCGGAATCCTCATAGCTTTTTGCAATGCCCAGTAGCTTTTCAAAATTCTGAGTGCAATTCGGATAGGTCGCTCGAAAGTACAATCGCTCATCGATCTCATTGAGTAGACTTTGCAGATCATTTTGCTGCGACAGCGAACGAAGCGTTGCAAGCATCGGCAAGAACGCTCTGCCACGTTCGGTCGTTTTCATCGCATCAATAATCGGGCCGCTGCGCTGCTTGCTGCGGAACTGAGCGACCTCATCAGCCGTAAAGCGGAAGATCGGGGAAAGCAGCGCACTGAGCAACGGAATGTCATGGTGCGGGTTGTCAATAACTCTCAGAATGTTCAGAAGAACCGTAATTTCCTCGCAGCTAAAAATATCCTCATTGCCACAGATGCTTTCAATTCCGTAACGTTTCAGCGCGCGGATATAGTATTCTGCGTTGCCCTTCGTGGCACGCAGTAAGATCGCAATGTCGTCCGCTTCGATCTTTTTGGTATCATCCCCGACTCGGATCTCTTCCCCGTCATCCAGCATTTTTCGGATCCTTCTGGCGACAAATTCCGCCTCGACCTCTTCCTTGCTGCAGTGCAGGTCTTCCGGCAATTCCTTTGTGTCGATGCAGTGCAGCTCGATTGCCTCACCCCCATGCGGCTCTTTCTCCGTTTTCAGCGATTCTGCCTCTCCGTAGACAAGTCCGCCAACACGCTTGCTCATAAGCAGGCGGAACATATCGTTTGAGGCCTGCAAAACCTCGGGATAGGAACGGAAGTTATTGGAAAGCAATATTTTTCTTGGCTCGCCGTCTAAAGCCTTCTTGTAATCAACATAGCTCTCATAGCGCCTCAGGAAGCACTGCGGATCGGCCATTCGGAAGCGATAGATGGACTGCTTTACATCGCCGACCATGAACAGATTGTTTTTGTTGGCAAGTGTTGTAAAAATCGCATCCAGAACAGCGTTGGAGTCCTGATATTCGTCGACCATGATCTGCTCATAGCGCTTTGCGATCGTCTCGGCTGCTTTGGTGGGGGTGCCGTCTTTTCGGATCAGCAGTCGCAAGGCTTCATGTTCCAGATCGGTATAGTCCAGAATGCGGTGAGAACGCTTCTCCTGTGTATAACGTGCGGTAAAGCGTTCCACCAAGGTCAGAAGCCCTCCCAGTGCCGCTGACGTGGAGCGAAGATCCTCCAAAACCTCATCAGCAGGAATCCGGAAGGACTGATATGCGGCAGTAACCCTCTCCTTGATCTTGGTCCTGCGATTTTTAATATCCAACTGCAGCTCGGGATCCGAGGGTTTTTTGACAGATTTCCATGTGGAGAACTTGCATCCGTGGCAGGCAAGCTCGTCCCATGTTTCCGTTCTTCCCAGGGACTGCAAATAGGCAATATCTGCGTTAAAAATATCCTGAAGCGGTGCCAAATCCGAAGCATCTTCGAGCATTCTCGAAAGTCTGGCATATGTTTTTTCGTAGTTTTTCAGCGAATCCTTGAAAACCTCGAACATATATTTACCCCAAGGCGTTTCAGTCGGCTCCGTACAGTTCGTAAGCGCAATCGTCTTTCTGAGCTCCTCGATTCTTGCCTTTGGATCAGGCCAGCAATGTACAGCGTTGTAAATCTTAATCACAAGCGACGGCAAATTCTGATCATCTCGTCCTGCGCCGAGCATATCGATCACAGCTGCAATCTGCGGATCATCCATGTTTTGGTATGCTTCGTCGAGGATCGTTTTCATAGCTTTGTCCCGTAGGATTGCGGTTTCCACATCATCTGCCGTCCGAAAATCCATAGGCAGATCCAGCTCATGCGCAAATTCACGCAGGATCGTTCCGCAGAAGGAATGCACCGTCGAGATCTGCGCCATGTACACACGGTTGAGCTGTTGTTGCAGATGCACCTGCTCAGGGTTCTTAGCTAAGCTGTCGGAAATACGGGCAACCATTTTTCCACGCATCTCCGCAGCTGCCGCCTGGGTATAGGTAATGAGTAAGAACTCATCGATATTATGGCCCTCTTCAACATATTTCAGCACACGGTCCACCAAGACCTTGGTCTTGCCGGAGCCGGCGGCTGCGGAGACCAACAAATGGCCGCCTCTGCTGTCGACCACCTGCTGTTGTTCGGGTGTCAGTCTGATCTCGCTCATGATTCCACCTCCTCAGCCAAAGGCCAGAATTCATCGGCACTCTTTACCGTTTTTATCCAGCGCTCGGTTTTGTTTCCACGGCAAATTTCTTTATACGGGCAATATTGGCAAGCGTTAGTGCGCTCGGCAATATAATATGGGTCGGGTTTCACACACCCCTCGGCAACAGAATCCGTCAGCGCCTCCACCTTTCTGTACACAAAGCGTTCAAGCGTATCGAACTGTTCCGTCGTGGTGTAAAATTTCTTATCAGGCAGGGTCAAATGCTCATCTCCCGGCTCCATAGCCTGCAGGACATGGTCAGAATGCAAAACCAAGCCACTTCTGCGACCCTTATTTTCCCGTAGCCTTGACTCATCCTTATCGTACTTCCCTTTGAGGCTCACAGGCTTCGCATTCGCCAGAAAATACAGCACCCCAGCGCAGTGCAACGGCTGACCGCAAAGCTTCATTCCGTTTTGCTTGATTGCAAACAGATATATCAGCATCTGCAGGCCCAAACCGTTGAACACCTTACTCCATTCAAACTCCATGGACCCAGTTTTATAGTCAACAATACGGACATACATACGCTCTCCGTCATGCCACAGATCCACGCGGTCTACCGCACCTTCCAGATAGGCTGTCATCTTTTTCCCGGCAATCTTGATGGCAGGCAGCTCTTTGTTCTGCTTGAACCTGAGTTCAAACCATTTCGGCTCAAATTCACAAGCAGAAAGCTCCTCATAAAGACGCTTAATGACCTTGCGAACCTCGCCGAAGCTTCTTCGGAAGAGGTATTCCGCACGCTCACTTTGCCACAATTCCCCAAGCTTTTCTTTGGTATATGCCTCCATGCAGTCTTCACAGATCTGTAAGGTACGCTCAAGCGTAACCTTGTGAAATCCACCCTCGAGCATCACCTGCGAAGCACAATGCTCCAGAACATCATGTACAAAGGTACCAAAGGCAGATGCATCCATTTGTGCCACTTTTTGCTCTTCCGTATATAAGCCGTATTGCAGGAAATACCCAAAATGACATGAGGCCATCTTGTCGATCTGGGAAGAAGAAATGTGCAATTCATTTCCGTAGAGCTCTTTGACAGTCTCTTCTTTCAGGCTGCCTATCTCATATGGTTGCTCGATTTTTGAAAGCTTTTCAACAAGGTCTTCCTGGCAGTCAAGGCTTGGATTAGAGCGTATATGGTACAAATAATCGCGTTCGGAGCGTTGGATCAGATCCGTATGCTCTTCTATACAGCGTGCATGCGGAAAAAGCTCGTGTGCGCGCTTGAGGTAATACGCTTCAAGGCCGGAAACACCGCCGAAATACAGTGTCTTATTTGCCGTGTCCAAAACACCGCCAATCGAGGCAAGCTCACGATCCAGCGCAGCAGTTACCCTGGGCGCAATCGGAACACCGGCACCAAGCAGGTCGTTTCGTTCATGCTCCGTCAGCAAAGATCGGTTGCTTTGTGCCGAAGGAAATGCGCCCTCGTTGGCTCCAAGGATGAATATATATTCAGCATTTAATCTCCTCTGCGCACTTAAGCTTCCCACGTTCACGCAATCGAGGGACGCCGGAATTGTACCGATGGAGCACTGACTCAAAGCCGTCAGAAGCATATGGTAAAAGTTTTCAGGACTTCTCACACTGGTTCCGAGGACACCATACATTTGCTCCAAAAGACGGCAAATGATGGAATAGACCTGCGCATATTCCTGTGCTTTTTGCAGGTCATTTTCTTCATACAACCGCTGTGCAGCAAGATTCAGCTGCTCATTCAGCCGGATCTCATCCATAAAGGCGCTTACCGCCTCAAGCATCTGCGCGGTATTGGCTGCCGTTCTCAAGCGGTCACGCAGTCGTATCAGCGGCTGTATATATTTCACGCGATCCTCGTTGAGTTGCTGCAAAACGATCGCCGGATCAGCATGCACCTTGCCAAGACCAAAAGGGTTTCGCGTCCATTCTTTTGTGAATTCTCCCGAATGAATATTCCATGTAAATATATAATTTTCCATTTGGTCGCAACGCTCAGGTGTGATGCTTAGGAACCCGGATTTCAGATATTGCAGCACTGTTTGTGCTTCGAAGCCTACCGTTGCTGCCTCCAAGGCAGACAACAGCATATGGACAACGCTCTGCCGCAAAATATCGACATCACCTGCATAGTAAGCCGGGATCTGCGCTCTGCGAAACACTGTTTTCAAAACCGAAATGTACTGTTGCGCGTCACCGCAGGCAACCGCTATATCCCGATAACGCACTCCGTTTTCCACCAGTCGCAGGATCTCCCCCGCTGCGCAGGCGCACTCATGTGCAGCATCGCCGCCGCGAATAAACACGATCGAATCGTCATCACCGTCATACGGCGCCTTTGCTCCCGTGAAAAGATGCTGCTGCATGTAGCTCCTTGCGTCGTTTGATCCGGTTTCAAGTCTGTCAAGTTTGACCTCAACACCCTGCTTTGTGGCGATCTGTTGCAGCTTATTCGCGGCACGTCGTGCCGCCTCAAACTGCGGTGAGCCCTTATGAAGGCTGTCACAATGGAAGGCCGCTGTGATCTGCGCTCCTTGGTTGAGCAAAGAAGCAAGAATCTCCAGCTCCACGGAGTTGAAGTCAGAAAATGCATCGATATAAAAACACTTATCCTCAGCATAGTCGCAATCTTCCAGAACCTCGGCAAGCCGCGTCAAACGACTGCTCGGATTTTGTCCGAGGTTTGCACAAACACTCTCAAAGCTTTCCATCAGCAAGGCGATCTCCTCCACCTTCACCGCAAGAGCTCCACCAATCTCAGAAGATGCCTCTTTCAGCATCTGTGCGGTTATGCATTCACTTTGCAGCTCCTGGAATATGTCGATCAGCTTGAGCAAAAACTGTGGCTTATCTGCCGCGTTGGCATATAGTTTGAGTCGTGATCTCACCTGCTCGACCGCTAACGACATCATCATCAATCTGCCAACAGCATCCGTCTGTATTTCTGCACCACCGCCATAGATGGAAAACACACGGGCCGCAAGCCTAGAAAAGCTCAGGACCTCGACAAAACGATTCGCCTGTGGGCCAAGTTTTGTACAAATGTCCCGTTCCGCCATATGCGAAAACTGCTCGGGCACAAGCAGAATCTGTCCCTTTTTTGTATTCTTCCGCAACTCAGTAAAAATATATTCGGAATTTAGCTTGCGATCCGATGAAATACAAATTCGAAGCATAAAATCACCTCTGTGATATTATAGCATATCACAGAGGTAAATCCAATGCCCATTATGAGAAAAAGAGCTTTTTCAGCCACTGAAGTGTCTTAAACCGCAGCTTGTAGGTCTCCTCGCCACCCGTGATCAACGCTCGCTCTCGATCGTCCAAACCTCCGACCTCTGCGCATTGCTCGAAGGCATCGGTCGTTGCTGCCTTGCAAAGCGATGGAAATACGACACACCACCAATTTCTCCCCTCAGCTGCTCCGATACGTACCGTCAGCGAGGAATAGGTTCCTGCCGGGAGGGTAAAATGGTCATACACCCTCGTATCAAACCCTTTATCGCCAAAGCTGACTTCAATCTTCTCTTGGCTGACTGTCTGAGCCGCAAGACGGATCTGCGCAAGGTTTGATTGAATGATTTGCTTTGCCGAATCGACATCTGCGCACCCTGCGGTAAGTTCATCGACCTTAGCAAGCACGGCATCGCGTACGACCAGCTTATGCTTCTGATCTTCCTCGCTGTCCGATGCCGCAAGAACATGGAGCCGAATCGTTTTTTCAGCAATCCCCTGCTGCAGGATGTGATTTTCTACCCCAAACAGCACAAAAGCTGCAGCAAATACACAAATAACCCAAATGAATATTCTAAATTTCATAAAAACACCGTCCATATGTAAGCATTTGCTCACAGTATGGACGGTTTTTTCAAACATTATACACTTTTTGCGCAAAAAAACTGCCAAGGCTGCAATTTCAGCTGTTCGTATGCCCTTTGGGCAGCAATCTGCGTTTCAAACAGGCCATAAACCGCAGAGCCGCTACCGGTCATCAGCGCACCGAGTGCGCCGTTTGCAAGCAGTTCTTGCTTGATCTGCGCAATTTGTACATCGTCTGCCGCTTCTTCGAAAACATTGCACAGCAACGACGAAGCCTTGCGAACATCGCCATACCTCAGCGCATCACACATCGCCTTAGTGTCAGGTCTGTTTCTGATATGGATCTCATCAAGCTTGGCATACAGCTTCGGTGTAGAGAACGAGATCTGCGGCTTACACACGACATAGTGCATCTCAGGCACAGCTCCCAGTTTTGTCAGGCGCTCTCCCCGCCCCTCGGCCAGACACAGCGACCTGACCACGCAAAACGGCACATCAGAACCGATCTTCGCACCGAGCTCAGCAAGCTGTGTTTCGTCAAACGGTGCATCGTAATGCCGATTGAGCATCCGCAGCACCGCAGCGGCATCAGCGCTTCCGCCAGCCAGTCCTGCCTCAGAAGGAATGCGTTTGCAGATCGTAATCTCGATCCCGTTGGGGTCAATGTCCACGGCATCAAAGAACACACGAGCCGCCTTCCACACAAGATTGCGTTCATTCAATGGTATGCCACTGACATTGCAGCGAACAGACCACTCTCTGCCGGTGTTCAGCTCCAGCGCAATGTCATCGCACAGTGAAATGCTCTGCATCACTGTGCAGATATCATGATATCCGTCAGGCCGTTTTTCCAGGACATCAAGCGTCAGATTGAGCTTTGCATACGCGGTTTCATGCAGGATCATTTGATCTTTCTGCCCTCAAGGTAGTATCTCTTCTCACGGCTATGACCCATCGAGAAGGTCTTACGCGGCAGGATACCATCAGCAATAACACCACGGAAGAGCTGGCTCTTCTCCATTGCAGGCAGGAGGAAGCCGATGGCATTGTCCTGCTTTGCAAGGCCGATCAGCGCATCGTCGTCATGGATGTAGTCAATCTCGCCTTCGTTTTCCTTCAGGTACGCATCCAGGAAGCCCTGCAGGACACCGACTGCCAGCTGGCTCTTGGCCTTATCAAGATAGACCGTTCCGCTCTCTTCGCCAATATACCACTTGACCTCGAAGCCGCCCTCTGCGCAAGCTTCCTTCTCCAGTGCTGCAAGCAGAGCCTTCGGGTCGCACTTGACAATGACGCGGTGGATAGGTTCAAAGACCTGAGCGTCGTCGTGAATGCTTTCCAGCTCAACCAGAGCAAAGCGTGCCGGATGGTTGGACAGATCCTCGCCCGGATGCTGTGCCTTCAGCTCTTCGTAGCAGGACTTTGCCGTTGCCAGGGAGTGGTTGCCGTCGCCGACAGCAAAGACCATCGGAACACCATTGAGGCCTTCGTACTTCTTGCCGACATTTGCACTGTACTCACTCAGGCGGGCATTAAATGCTTCCGCCTCTGCGCCATCGACGAGATAGCCAACAATGTGATTGCCGCCTTCCATCAGCTCGAAGTCATAGAGTTTGGTCAGCTTATCCTTATTCTTTGCAATCGGCTCAATGAGGACCTTGTCATGGTCATCACACAGCATCAGAATGTGCGGCAGCTCGATCGGGGCATCGCGGCGGACGCGCATACGGGGCGGAATACGCTCGATAACCGTTCTCTCCGTTGCACGGATGGCAGAGGTAGAGCCGGTGGAGAAATCATAGGCATCCAGATCGACCATGCCGACAAGACCCGGACGAACCGAGCCGTTTTCCAGCGTTCTTTCGATGTAGACCAACGCATTGGGATAGGTCTTAAAAATATTCTTCTTCAGGTAATCTGCCATAGTGGCATTGATCAGAGCGGTATGCTCTGCTTCCTTTTCGGTGCCGAGCTCGGCCTCGGGCAAAATCAAGTTGATCGTGGAGGGCGCACCCTCAGCATTCTTACGGACACGGTCCCAGTATGCAGGATCGGAGGTAAACTGATCGCAGGCAATAACTGCCCACTTCTCCATAGACTCTACTTCCGGAAACAAAATGTCAGCAGGTAAAAAAGCATTCATAAATTCATCAACCTTTCAAAATTTTTCCTGTGCATTCGACCGCACAGCTTAATATCATATATTATACAACAAAAATCGCACTTTGTATAGGTATCGATTTTTACAAATTTCACCTTTATTTTTGCGAATACTGCCCAAAAATCTCGTTCATACTAACACTACCACAGAGATTGGAGGGATTTTTACGGATACTTTTGCATTACTTCTGAGCATCATCGGCTCATTGAACTGGGGTCTTGTCGGAATTTTTCAGTTTGACCTTGTGGCGTGGATCTTCGGCGGTCAGACGGGTGTCATCAGCCGTATTATTTACGCACTGGTCGGCCTGGCTGGAGTCTGGTGCATCAGCTTGCTGTTCCGCAGAAGAGCACTTGCAACCGATGATATGTAAAAATAATCGCCTCTTCTGTGAAGAAGAGGCGATTATTTTCTTAGGACTCGGCACGGAACGAATAGCTCGCGCCATCTTCAATCTCCGTAAAATCAACGCCCGTCATCGCATATTCCTGTCCGATATAGAATGCCCAGTATTTTCCGTCTTCCGTGTAATCCAAAGTCGTGCCATCTACCGTTTTGACATATATTCCATATTCGCTGATTTCGCCTGCAATCAGTTCATGCTCCAGCAGCGCTTCTCCGACCGTTTCGCAATCCGTGTGGATTTCTGCTTTTCGCTCATTTCCGTCCGTGTCAAAGACAGAAAAATAGAACATTTTTTCTCCGCTTCCGAGAACCGTCAAGCTGTCGCGGTTGAGAATCTTGCCATCTTCCTCCATCTCTTCGACGCAACCGCACAGCAACACACAAACCATCATCAGCATGCACAAAACTGCAATCAGCTTTCTCATTTTACTCATCCTTTCATGAATCTTTCCACAATCCGTACGACCAGCTTATTTTAACAAGTGCTTCACCGGAAGTCAAGCGCATTATGGCGGATCCTGTCTCGAATTAAGTATTGTAAAATCAGCTCCAGCATCCAGTCACTATATAAAATAAAAACAGAATATTTTTCTTGATATTTTCCGAAATCTATGTTAGTATTATTACATTAGTTAATGTATGTGGGAGGTATACATATGGGTAAACTAAACCAACTCTTTAGCAGGCTGCTTTCGCTTTTGCTTCTGCTGAGTATGGTGCTGGGCATGATTCCCTTCACCGTAAGCACCATGAGCACCAAAGTGTCGGCAGCAGAGCCCTGGGATGTTGACGGCGACGGCACGCTGTCGATCCTTTGCATCGGCAACAGTTTTTCTAGTGATGCGATGCAGTACATCCCCCAGATCATTGATAGTCTGGGTATCACAACAATCTACCTTGGCAACCTCTATATCGGAGGCTGCAGCCTTGCTACGCACTGGACCAATGCCAACGGCGACCTGGCCAAGTATGACTACTATACGGCGACGAACACCAGTGGCTCGTGGGGTAAGAAGACCAGTCAGAAGATCAGCACTGCCTTGAAGTCCAGAAGCTGGGACTATATTTCCATGCAGCAGCGCAGCCAGGACAGCGGCTTGGCAAGCACCTATAATTCCAATCTGACGAATTTGGTGAACTATGTCAAGAATAATGCGCCGAACGCAAAACTGATCTGGCACATGACCTGGGCATATCAGGGCAACTCTAACCATGCAGGCTTTAGCAACTACAGCAATAACCAAACAACGATGTATAACGGCATTGTTAACGCAGTCAAGACCAAGGTTGTGACAAATGCCAATATCAATATTATCGTTCCTAATGGCACGGCCATCCAAAATGCCCGTTCTTCTTTGATTAGGGACTTCCTGTGCCGTGACGGCTACCATCTGAACTATAATATCGGTCGTTATATTGCGGGCTTGACATTTGTTAAGGCCTTGGGCATTGACATTTCCAACGTTACCTTTAAGCCGGCCAATGTTCCGGAAATTTGGCAGATCATCGCCAAGGAGTCTGCGACAAACGCAGTCAGCAATCCTTATGCCAAGACAACCTCGGCACATACAAATCCGGCAAACGAACCGGATCATTATAAGCTGCTGACTGTAGACTACACCCATAACGCCTACTGGCACAGTACCAAGGAAGGAAATTATAATACGCTGTACAAGCCGTCGTCTTCGGAGGCTACTTACAGGGAGTTCTATGGTTCCAACAAGCGCTTTACTGCAAGTACCATTCCTGTCGGCTCGGTTATCATTCTAACCAGCGGTTATAAATACCGCCCGGAGGCTTGGGTTTCAAACAAGATTCAGACCTCAAGAGAGGGCGCAACTACCGTCGCTCATACCGCCGTTACCGACGAATGGTGGAAGAACAAAGACGGTACATCCTTCCTCTACCGAGCCTTCAATGTTTCTTTGTCGAGTGGCGCTCAAATTGCAAGCGGCCTTGACATCGACAACAATATTCTCAAGATCTATGTCCCAAAGACCGATGCTGTGGTGACCAAGACCCCGGAGGAATTGTATTCCTACATTACGAATCTGCCGGATCCCATTCCCAACAACCATCGTGTCACATGGACGAATGTTAGTGATATTCCAAATATCAGCGGCAAAAAATACATTGTGGTTTCAGATGCGTCAACCACCGGTAACAAATATTATGCATGGGACCCCATTACACCCAGACTCTTTGAGACCTGGAACGCAGCTTCCGTAAGTGTTAACAGCACGAGCGGCACCTCCCGTGTTTATGATGCCGGCGAAAACTGGGGCATCAAGTTTACTTATGACGCCACATTCGATTACAAGCAAGCAGGGTATACAGACAGCAATGTGCCTGCCGCGCAAAGATGGTTTTCATTTAAGTTCGAGGTGCCGGAAAATGAGCTCGACAGCACGAAGGTATATTTGACCAATGAAGTCAACTATTCCAGCAGCACCGGTTACGCTTCCAGCCTGGCGGCGAATGTCTGGCGTCTGCAGAATACAGCATTTTACACCTCTCTTCCGGAGCATAAAAACTCTTCGGGCACCGTAAAGACAACCACAACATGGTCGAAGAGAAACGCAAGAGCGCATTTGTATTTTAACATAAACTCTGACCGATTCAATTTTATCTGGTGGCCGCAGTTCCGTGATGAACCCGTCGCCATTGGAGATAAGACGCAAAGAACCTCTGTGCGTTCCCAGTTCAATAATCCGTCCACGGAGGATCCCTACTTCTATTTTGATACCAGCAAGGAGTATGCCAACACAACGAATAATGCAGTTAACTACGCCTGTTTCTTCCTCTTCGAGGTTGAGAACAGAGGCAATCCCGAAGAGCTCTATGACAAGCTGAAGGAAGCTCAAAAGTACATCAATGTGGAGTACACCTATTACCCCACGCAGTATACTGACTTCCTGAAGGCACTGGGCGAGGTCTATGACTTCTACATCAACAACAATGGCTCCGGCGGCACCCAGGCCGAGTTCGACGCTCAAGAGACCAAGCTGCAGAATGCTATGACTGCCCTGAATGCTTACAATCAGATTCAGTATTTGGGCATTCCTTACAACAAGAGAGTCTACAAGGATAATCTTGCCGATTATCAAAACGGCAAGCTCGAGGGCACCTACTTCATCTCACGTTTCTACAACGGCAACAAGGGTCGTGTTCATAGCTTCATTGACTTTAACAACCTGACCAGTGCCGGTGCCTATGGCATTCACAGATACCGTGAGATTGGCGGTCAGATGAATGCAACGGACTTGACCCATGCAATCACTCTGCGCTATGTTAAGGGTACCAGCGAAGGCTACACCATGCAGCTGGAAAACAGAAACTTCTTCCGATCCTCAGGCACAAAATTTACGACTATGGGCGAACCGCAAACCTTCTACTTCGGTCCATCCGACTATACCGGAATGACCGGCGGCATTCAGATTGATAATGTTGACGGCAAACGCCTGTTCTGCGAAGCACAGACCAGCTTTAAATGGTACTTTGCCACCGTCGGTGCCGAGCAGGAGAACCGTGGGGATTTCCATCTGTGGCAGCTCTCTCCGACAACGCTGGAGCTCTACCGTGCACTGAAGTTCATCCAGCCGTACTGCAACCAGACTGAGGCCGTCAACCGCTATCCCGCTGACCTCTATCGTGAATTTATCACCTTTATGAGCAGTGCGATCAAGGCCTACAACGACTGCAATAATAACAATTATTTCAGCAATGCAACCAAAAAGGCAGAGCTCGAAAATATTGCAAAGCAGGTTCGTGAATGGGCAGACAAGCTGACGCAGACTGACCAGACCCTCAGCTATATCGATATCCCCATCGAAGTCTTCGACTTCAAGGCTGACGGCATGATGTTCGAGCACGACAACTCCGGCACCAATTACTATGGCCTGAGCGCTAGCGCTGCGTCTGTTTCTCCCGCCCTGCCCGGCAGCAGCGGCACGGGGCTGATCGAGCCCCAGCTCGTTGATGGAAATCCCGTCTATAAGCAGCAGACGATCGACTATGTGGCTTCTGCCATCATGCTGGATAAGGGCGCAAGCAATCAGCCCATTACCAATTTAATCAATTGCGGTGCGGACTATAACGAAACCTTCCGCAATAAGATGAAGAACATCACAAAGGGCTCTTGGGATCTGACCTTGCAAAAGATCGGCGGCAAAAACGGCGGCGATTTAGCTTGGTCGAATGTCGAAACGGCCTATGACCTTGCTTACTATGCTCTGACCTACATCTGGCGTGAGGTTCCTACGACGGACGCAAACAAGCTCTCCGATGGCGACCGTTATAACATCCGTGTCCCTGAGAGAGAAATTATCCGTCTGTACAGAACTTCCAACTCCGGCTATTACACCTTCTTCTCAGATAACAATACAGCATATAGCGGAAACCGTCTGTACAATACCTTCCCCACCATTGCCAACCCCACTGCGCTTCCTCAATATGCGGACTTTATGCCCGTTGACGGCCTCGGCTTCGAAACCGGCGGCAAAAACACTGACACCGGCACCAATTATGCAAACAACGGCTCCATTGATAAGCTGGCAACCGATAACTTCCACTATTCAATGCACGCCTACGGCAGCTTCGTTTACTACGAAGACCAGGAATTGTTCTTCGAGTTTATCGGTGACGATGATGTTTATTTCTTCATTAACAATACCCTTGTTTTGGATATTGGCGGCTCCCACAGCCCCCTTGGCGGTACGGTTAACCTGAAGGATGTCACCTTGGCTGACGGCACGAAGCTCGTCGATGAGCAAATCTATTCCTTCGACATGTACTACGCAGAGCGTCATACCACGGGCTCCAACATGAAGTTCAGCACCAACATCAAGATCGTTGATACCGACACCTTCACCACGAAGGGTCAGTATATTGAGATCAGTGGTGATGACGATATGGTAAACAAGGCGACCGGTATGGGTAGCGAAATACTGGATAACGGCCTTGTTAAGGTAGGCGACACCATCGCTTACAGCTTCAATGTGGTTAACAGCCACGATGTTTCTGCCACAGACCTCATCTTTGAGGACGAAACGCTCGGCACTTACATCTCCAAGAACATTATTTCACTTACGAATGAAGAGCGCACCAACATTGTCACCGATATTACGGATATTGAGGTTTACTATCACACCTCAGAGAAGGTTGGTGAATCGTTCGTTATTGACAATACGATACCTGTTGTCAAGACGGTCGATCAGATCAAAGCGATGATTGAGGAAGTAAATGCTGCCAACGAAATTGAACCCGGCAACTCTCTGCCCGAAGGCAGTTACCGTGTAACGATGACAAGTGAGCAGGATTTGATGGATCTTTTGGGTCTCGGTGTTCCTTCAAACTGTCAGATCGTTATCTATGGATTCAAGCGCTTGTTTGTTGAAGGTGATCAGAATAAGACCATTAAGAACGAGCTGAAAATGGCTTGCTCCTATCTGCCTTGGGCCTCTGGTGATACAGAACTGAATGTCCGTGCCCTCACGGGTACCGCAGGCCGCATTTTGAAGGTTGCATCGCTTTCCGGTATCCCCAGTGCGATCAAGACAGAATGTGTCATCGACTATGGCAAACCATTGAGCATCGATTGTAACGGAACTATCACCATGGCAGACGGTGTTACGATCAATGGCTTTGTCGGCTTTACCAAAAACGGCTATCACGGTGAGTTCTTGAAGAGTAAACCGGCAGATTTAGCCAACTCAATACACACGAAAAACGGTAGATTTGACTACAGACTCGGAACTGTGTATTATACCCTCTTCAATATGCTCTCTGAGGTTGAAAGTGTTTACGCCGTATTCTCTTTGTCCGGTTGCACAATTACTGATACTGCAGGTAAGGCAAGAAACTATCCCTATATCCTTGCGGAAATCAACATTGTTCCGGCAACGACCGTGTATTATGAAACGGACTTTGATACGATTGATTTTGTGGGAGACAACAGCGCATACACGATGATCGGTCTCGAGGGCAAGCAAAGTCCCCACGCTATCATAGATTTTGAATCAAATGATACGACCACATGGAGCACCTATCATACAACTGCGACGAAAGCCGACGGTGTCCTCAAGGGTTCTATCATAGGTGACGACCCTCGTTTGCCGATGAATACCGGAAGCGTGAATTATACGGTTGCATCGGGTGATGTCGTTAAGCTGCGAATGAAGATCGATAAGGGTACCGGAAGCAATGTTGAGGTTTTCTTCCTGACAAATAAGAATACCACATACTCGGGCACCTATATGACAAATCCGACTTCCTATACACCCGATGGCGAGTGGAGTATCGTCACGTTACCGATTAATAGCAACACCGTGGGTACAACAATTTCGCAGATCCGTATCGACCCACTTGTGAACTATACCACAACCGGCAACTACGAGATTGACTGGGTCTACATCGGCCCGGACAATGACGATACTGCTTGGACAGGAGCCAACAAAATGACCGCAACGCTGGCAGATGGTGTTCTCAAGGGCTCTGTTACGGGTGGCGATCCTTTTGTCCGCATGACATGCGCATCGTCTACCTACAACCACACCATTACAAGCTCTGATGTTGTCAAGATGCGTATTAAGTCCGATGCAAGCATAGGCACCGGTGCGCAGGTTTTCTTCTTGACCGACCAGAATGCAAATCCTGTCGGCGGTATTCAGGCAGATAACACTACTTATGTACCGAACGGAGAATGGCAGATTATCACGCTCGATATCAACTCCAGCGCAGTTGGCAGAACTATGATGGGTATCCGAATTGATCCGACCAATACAATATCCACTGACTCTAAGACCGGCAATTATGAGATCGACTGGGTCTATATCGGTCCGGATATTCCTGACACCGATCTGTTTGCATGCACTTCCACTGAAAGCAGTATATTCGATACAGTTACGCATGTAGAAGATATTGCGTTTGTCAAGTTTACGGATAGCGAAACATCCTTTATGGCAATCAATGGCGCTGTAAACCCGGAAACCGGCCACTTCCGCGGTCAGTTTGAAGAATATGAGGTTGAGGGCATCGAAGCAAAACTCGCCCATTCGGATATCCTCTTGAAAAATACCGATCTTAGCAACTATGTACTTCGCGAGGGCGACATTCTGAAGCTTCGAATGATGGTTTCTGAAAACGAAGTGTTTGAAGCGGATTCGGTGTATGCCGAGGTTTATGCTGGCTTAGACAACGAAGATTTCTTTGAACAGGAAACGATGTTATTATCCGATGATGGTGATTATTATATTTACACCATTTCTGTTCCTGCAGAAATGGCAGGTCGAAGCATTTCTGAAGTATTCATTAAACTGGACGCAACTTTCATTAAACCGGAGGATACGACCAACTCTGATGAACCTTCAGAACCGGAAGATACCCCTGAACCTGTTGCATTTGAGATCGACTGGATCTATGTTGGGCCGGATAAGCCGTTGACGATATCCCACGAAGGTGTGCTTTATCCCGATCATTGGAGCGAATGGACTACTGATGGTACAAGCGAAGTTTCCTTGCAGACGATGACCAAGGTGGACGAATCTGAAACTTACGGCTACGATGCAGTCTATGCTGACGATTCTACCTATTCCAACGACAGCACCCTGTATGTCGTCGGCGCGGGCGTTCCGAATCTCGTCTACAAGACAGATGAAAATGGCGCGTATGTCTTTGATCAAGCCGGAAAGAAGATTTATGTCATTGACTATGAGTCCGTTCTTGCATATTCACAGACTTCTTTCACCTTCACCGGAACCGGATTCGACATCATTAGCCGCACCGGTGTAAACCAAGGTGCATTGCGTGTCGTGGTTTGTGATATGGAAGGCAATGTCAAGAAGACAGCTTCAGTTATCAACAAGGGCAACTCTGAGCTCTATCAGATTCCGGTTGTTTCTGTTGAAAAGCTGGATTACGGCACCTATACCGTTCATATCTTTGTCAACTCGTCATATACCAATACGGATTACCCCGTACTCAACCGTGGTGGCGAATTCTATTTTGATGCTGTACGCATTTACAATCCGATTAACACCAAGTCGACTGATGCAGACGGTGCTTATGCATATTCGCTCTATCAGGCACACGGCGAAGCAGACCCATCCTTCACAGAGATTAGAAATATGCTGATCGGCCCTGAGGATGTAGAGGGTAGCTTTAATGCAGGCGGCGAATTAGCAGGCGTTGTCTATCTCGATGCAAAAGATGCAGAAGGCAATGATTACGAGATTACCATTGACAACTACAATGCAGTAGGCCCGAACAATGAGGTCTATTTGAAGAACGGCAACGCCATTGCCTTCAAACTGGAAGTAACCGGCGAAATTCCAACAAAGATTTCCATTGGCGCAAAGAGTGTTGGAACAACACCTGCCGCGTTGCTGACAGACGTTGCTACCAAAGCTCCGGCAGTGCTGCCAAGCGGCACTGCTACGACGATTGCGACAAGTACAGAGATGTACTATAGCTTGAATATCTCTGAATGGTTAATCGAAGGAGATAAGTCTTACGCATATGTCACGGTTGCCAATACCGGCGATGGACTACTGTCCTTAACAAACATCAAGCTTTCTTATGCAGCAGAGCCCGCAACTAATGCAAAGAGTATCCGATTTGTATTTGACGCAGCGATGCGTGAGGCTCTTGGTATGCAAGCAGAGCACACTTATACGTATATCAACAATGGTGAAAACCATACTGTCGGATGCGCAGGATGCGACTTCAGCGAGACTGTTGATCATACATACGTGGATGGCATTTGTGTTTGCGGCGCCGTTGAGATTGTTGAGCCGAGTTCCGTCTTTGTTGAAGGGTTAAAACCCATCATGGCAATCACTGTTGGTGCTGATATGAGTGTCGCCTATACCATCCCGAACGAACTTATCAGTCAGTACGACAAGTTCTACCTCGAAGTTGAGAAGGAATATGCTGACAAGGAGTCTGTTAAAATCACCTACAACCTCGAGGATCTGCAGGCCGTGCCCAACTTCGACACTCCTGTCCTCTACAATGCGCTGTTCAAAGGCATTAACGCCAAGGAGATGGGCGATAGAATCACCGCAACACTCTATGGCATCGGTGAAGACGGAACCATCTATTACGGTCCGACTGTTGCCGACTCCATTAAGGACTATCTGATGCGTGGCCTCGATCTTACAACCACAACCGACGCTAAAAAGACCATGTATGTTGATATGCTCAACTACGGTGCTGTCGCACAGGCCTATATGGGCTACAATGCGCAGAATCCTGTCAATAAGGATCTGGCAGAAAGACACCTTGCCTATGCAACCACTACCCTGCCCGAGGCAAACGATCTCAGCGACATAAACGGTAATGGTTATGAGCTCAGTGCAAATGTTCAGCTTCTGTCCAGAGTCACGTTGACTATGACCGCTATTCTGCCCGAAGCAAATGTCGAAAATATGAAATATGTTATCAGTGATGCTCTTACTGATGAGGTTATTACTGAATTGCCTGTAACAATCAAAAATAACATCGTCTGCACCGGTAGCTTCGACAACGTCGGCGCAAAACAGATGCGAAGACTCCTGAAGATCACTCTCTTCGATGGCGATATTGCCATCTCTCGCAGTATCACATGGAGTATTGAAAGCTATGTGGCTCAGACCCGCACGACCACCGATCTTGCGAAGATCGATCTTGTCAACGCACTTCTCGCCTACGGTGATTCCGTCGCTGCATATATGGCAGAATAACCTACTCCCTACCACCGCAGAACCTCTGCGGTGGTAGGGAGTCCGCCCCCCTGTAAATTATTTTGATCGTGAGGAATACATATGAAAAGAATTCTTTCACTTCTGTTGTTGGTTGCCCTTCTGATCACAACAATACTGCCCGGTGTCCAGACTGCGTATGCTGAGGAAGCTGTTCCTGTCAGGCCCACGAAAGCAGCCTCTTGGGATAATGACGGCGACGGAACGCTGTCGATCTTATGTATCGGCAACAGCTTCTCTGTCGATATGATGCAATATGTCTACAATATTGCAAAAAACCTCGGCATCAGCAAAATCCACCTCGGTAACCTCTATATCGGCGGCTGCACGCTGAACAAACACTACACCAATGCAAAAAACGACTCTGCCGCTTATACCTATTACACCAATACCAGCGGCTCATGGACAACCACTTCCAGTTATAAGATGAGTAAAGCTTTGACCTCCAGAAGCTGGGACTTTGTTACCATGCAGCAGGCCAGCGGCGACAGCGGCACGGCAAGCACCTACAACTCTGACCTGACCAACCTGATCAGCTATGTCAAGGGCAAGCTCAATAGCTCCAGCACAAAGCTTGTTTGGCATATGACCTGGGCATATCAGGGCGGCTCGAGCAAGCTTTCCAATTCCGTCTACTCCAGTCAGACGGATATGTACGACAAGATCATCGCAGCTGTTAAGAGCAAGATTGTAAGCAACAGCAATTTTAAGATGATTATCCCCAACGGCACGGCGATTCAGAATGCCAGAACCTCTCTGATTAAGGACAACCTCACCAGAGACGGCTATCACCTGAACTATAACTTCGGCCGTTACATCGCAGGATTGACCGTCGTCAAGACGCTCACCGGCTTGGATATTAGCAAGGTGACCTATAAACCCGGCAATGTCAACTATGCTCTGCAGCAAATCGCTATTGAGTCAGCCAATAATGCGGTTGCCTCTCCTTACGCTAAAACGACCTCCGCACACAGCAATGTTGCTACCAGTAAGCTCTACGCAAGACTCTATCCGAAGCTGACTGCAGGTGGTTACTGGAACTCCGCTAACACCACCTATAACAAAATCATTACCACAGCTTCAAACTCTCCGTATTTTCACTGCACTGAGCAATTTACAAAGGACACCTTGCCGATGGGCAGTGTCATTAAGGTCTCCAGCGGATATGAATACCGTCCGGATGGCTGGCTCACCGATGCGAAGCAGGATTCTGCGAACAGACCCGGTATTACGAGCAAATCCTACGCTGTTGCTCTGAACGAATGGTGGGGTGATTGGACAATCCGTGCCTTCAACATTTGCTCCACTACCGATAATAAGGATATTTCCAAAATGACCGCAGAGCAAATCCATGCGATCTTCCAGATATATGTTCCGATCGAGGATTTGAACACAAAATACTACCAGCTCCGACTGAACATCACACCGCTGGCTTATTGGCACTCCTCCAATTCCACACATTACAATAAGCTCATTACCAGTAGTGATATCAACCAGAGATATTTCGCTACGCAGCAAATTCCGAAGGCAAATATCCCCAACGGTTCCGTCATCAAGGTCAGCAGCAGTTGGCAGCATCGTCCCGAAGGTTGGGTAAGCAATGCTGTGCAAGACAGCAGCACAAGACCTGCCGTTCGTACAGACCGTTCCATTTTGGTCAACAGCACATGGCATGGAAAATTCACGACTCGAGCTTTTAATGTTTCCAAGCAAGATAATTCCTCTCTGGAAGGTGTTGCACTGTCGACCTTACAGTCTGCGTTTAAGATCTACATCCCTGCATCGAGCCATTCACATACCTATTCTACGACGGTAACAAAGGCTGCAACTTGCACGGAAACCGGCATAAAGACACATGCATGCACCGTCTGTGTTTACAGTTACACCGAGACGATCCCTATGGTTGCTCATACCGAGGTGACCGTCCCCGCCGTACTGCCCACTTGTACAGCCGTTGGCCTTAGCGAAGGCAAGAAGTGCTCTGTCTGTAATGCGGTTCTCGTTGCGCAGACCGAGTCCCCTGCTCTAGGCCATAACGAGGTTATCGACGATGCAATCGATGCCACCTGTACGGAACCCGGTCTGACCGAAGGCAAACATTGCTCTATCTGTAACGCGGTCATTGTTGCGCAGGAAGAGGTTGCCGCACTCGGCCATCGATATGACAGCGTGGTAACGGATCCGAACTGCACCGACAGTGGCTACACCACCTATACCTGCAGTGTCTGTAACGATACTCTCGTGGATAACCAAGTCGATGCACTCGGACACACGGAAGCCATCGACGAAGCTGTTGCGCCGACCTGCACCGAAACCGGCCTGACCGAAGGCAAGCATTGTTCTGTCTGCAACGAGGTTCTTCTTGCACAGGAAGAAGTTGCCGCACTCGGCCACAGCTACAATACCGTCGTAACGGCTCCCGATTGCACCAACGGTGGCTTCACTACCTATACCTGCAGCGTCTGTTTCGATAGCTATATTGCTGACGAAACCGAGGCCCTCGGCCATACCGAAGCAATCGATGAAGCTGTTGAGCCGACCTGCACCGAAACCGGTTTGACCGAAGGCAAGCATTGCTCCGTCTGTAACGAGGTGCTTCTTGCACAGGAAGTAATTCCTGCAGCAGATCACAGCTACGACGAAGGCAAGATCACAACCGAGCCGCTTTGCGGTTCTAACGGTGTCAAGACCTATACCTGCGTAAACTGCGGTCATGAAAAGAACGAAAGCATCGAAGGCACGATTCACACTGCAGAATATGTTGCAATGGTTGCACCGACCTGCACGGAAGACGGCCTCGAGGCTCATTACAAGTGCATCTATTGCAAAAAAACCTTCATTGATGAAACGTGCATCTATCCCCTCCCCGTTGAGCATATGGTAATCTCCGCAACTGGTCACGACTACGACAAAAATGTTACCGCACCCACCTGCGAGGATAATGGTTATACAACCTATGTCTGCTTCTTCTGCAAAGACACTTATACTGCAGACGAGACGGAAGCAATCGGCCACAGCTATACCTATACCGACAATGGTGAGAAGCACACTGTCGGTTGCTCCAACTGCGACTATTCCGTCATCGAGGCACATACCTATGAAGACGGCAAGTGTATCTGCGGTGCGATCGAGGTTGTCGCGCCCAAGGAAATGTACGTCGAGAGCCTGAAGCCCAGCATGAGCATTGTCGTTGGTGCTGAAATGAGCGTTGCATTCACTGTTCAGAATGCAATGGTATCTAACTATGAGAGCTTCTATCTCGTTGTCGAGAAGGAAATGATCGGCGGAGAGTCCAAGACTGTGATCTTCGGCTACGGCGAAGACCAGACGGCTTTGACCCCGATGCCCAATGCAGCAAATCCGTTCCTGCACAATGCAAGCTTCACCGGCCTGACCGCAAAGGAAATGGGCGATCAGATCCGTGCAACTCTGTACTGCGTGGATGCAGACGGCACGCTCTATTATGGCCCAACCCAGACAGACTCCATCAAGAGTTACCTGATGAGAGGTCTTGACCTTGCAACCTCGACTCCCGAGAAGAAGACGATGTATGTCGATATGCTCCGCTACGGCGCAGTCGCACAGATCTACTTCGGCTACGATACGGACAATCTGGTTACGGACGATCTGACGGAGGAGCACCTGAACTCCGCAACCACCGTGATCCCCGAGGCAGTCGATGGTTCCAAGGCAGAGGGCGGCCTCGGCACGCTGAACACCAGCGTCGTTCTGAAGGCAAGAGTCACCCTGACGCTGTCCCACCTGAAGCCCGGTGCAAACCTTGCAAACATGAAGTTCGTTGTCAAGGACGCACTCGATGGCACGGTCATCAAGGAGCTGCCTGCTTACAACCTCAACCCCGTCATGGTTGCTGCTGACTTCGACGATGTCGGCGCAAAGCAGATGAGAAGACTCATCACCGTCACTCTGTACGACGGCGACACTGCCATTACCGATACCGTGACCTGGAGCGTTGAGAGCTATGTTGCAAAGACTCGTGCAACGAGCACCGATGCAGGCCAAATTGACCTCGTCAACGCAATGCTCACCTACGGTGACGCTGTTGCTGCCTACATGGCAACCCAATAAAAACCGAAGAACCCGGGATAGGCCAGCCTATCCCGGGTTTTGCTGTAACGCACAATATTGTGGCGTGTTTATAGAGTCACGTTGTACTGTTCCCGTTTGCGGATACCACATCACCATCTCATTATGAGGAGAGAACATGACCGAGAAATCTTGACTAGGGAAGAATACATATAAGCACACAGATTCCTCACCTTACACACAATGACATGCGACCTTGCAAACCTGCTATCCACAGGGGGAAACAGTGGTCTCCCGGCGAACGGCCATAGCCGTTCCCTACAATGGTGCGTGTAAATACACATACGAAAACCCGGGACAGGTTTTAGCCTGTCCCGGGTCCGTTATTCTTATTACGTTGCCATGTAGGCAGCAACGGCATCACCATAGGTGAGCATTGCGTTGACAAGGTCGATCTGGCCTGCGTCGGTGCTCGTTGCACGAGTCTTTGCAACATAGCTCTCAACGCTCCAGGTCACAGTGTCCGTGATGGCAGTGTCGCCGTCGTACAGCGTGACGGTGATGAGTCTTCTCATCTGCTTTGCGCCGACATCGTCAAAGTCTGCTGCGATCATGACGGGGTTGAGGTTGTAAGCCGGCAGCTCCTTGATGACAGTGCCATCAAGTGCGTCCTTGACAATGAACTTCATGTTTGCAAGGTTTGCACCGGGCTTCAGATGGGACAGCGTCAGGGTGACTCTTGCCTTCAAAACGACGCTGGTGTTCAGCGTGCCGAGGCCGCCCTCTGCCTTGGAGTTGTCAACTGCTTCCGGAGTCTCCATGGTAGCATAAGCCATGTGAGCTTCGGTCAGGTCAGCGTCAACCAGGTTCTCCGTGTCGTACTGGAAGTAGGTCTGAGCCACCGCGCCGTAGCGGAGCATATCGACATACATGGTCTTCTTTGCATCGGTGCTGGTTGCCAGATCCAGGCCTCTCATCAGGTAATCCTTGACAGAGTCGGTCTGCGTCGGGCCGTAGAAGATCTTGCCATCTGCATCCACGCAGTACAGAGTTGCACGGATCTGATCGCCCATTTCCTTTGCGGTCAGGCCGGCGAAGCTTGCATTGTGCAGGAACGGATTTGCTGCATTGGGCATCGGGGTCAAAGCCGTCTGGCCTTCGCCGTAGCCGAAGGTCACGGTCTTGGACTCTGCGCCAACCATATCCTTCTCAACGACAAGATAGAAGCTCTCATAGTTGGAAACCAGAGCGTTCGGAACGGTGAATGCAACGCTCATCTCAGCACCGACAACAATGCTCATGGTCGGCTTCAGCGCCTCAACATATTCTTCAGTCGGCTCAACAACCTCAACAGCACCGCAGATACATTTGCCGTTTGTGTAGGTATGATTCTCGATCTCGCTGAAATCGCAGTTCTCGCAGGAAACGGTGTGGTTTGCACCGTTGTTGCTATAAGTACAATTCGTGTGCTCACAGACTGTCTCATTTTCAAGAACGGTTGCGTAGTAAACCGTTGCGCTGCTGTGTGCATAGAGGTATACGGGAGTCTGTTCGCTGGTATAGGTACGGAACTGATAGCTTCCGGAGTTAAAATAGATCGCCCTGGTACTGTAGCCGACATTCTTAATGACCGCCTGGCCGTTGGAATTGATCGACAGAGTCCACAGCGCATTGTCGTTGGATGTGGATGTAGCTGTGTTGAAGCTGCTGTTAGAGCTGCCGGTCATCAGGTACTGGGCGGGCTCCGTGCTCTTCAGACGAAGTGCATAGTAGTTTCCCACCGCTTCAACGACGATCACATAGTCCTCAGAAACGTCACTCATCGTGGTTCCGTTGAGACTGATACCGCTATTGCCTAGCTTTATTGCAGCCGAGGTCGTACCGGGCGACGTGCCGTCTGCCAAGAAAACATAAGTAGCATCCTTATTGGCCAGCACATACTCACCTTCCCAGTCGGACGGAGTCTTCGTAACAAGCTCGAAGCCACTGCTACCTTCGCTGCCGTCGTCACTGACTGCGTAGGTGTACAGAGCGTAAAGCGTCTTTGCGCCTTTGACGGTGTAGCTGCTGCCTGCCGTATACACAGTCGGTTTCGTAGTAGTTGCTGTTGTCTGGGCCTCTACCCAGCCGACAAACTGATAGGCATAGGCATTGGCCGTCGGTTTGCCGCTCGGAGTGGGCAGGGTGATCTCGTCATTGACATAGGCACTCTGGCTCGTGGGCTTCGTCACGCCGTTCGGGACGCTGAAGCCAATAGTCACAGGGTAGCCAAGGGCCGGGGTATAGTTGTCCGTATAGCTGTAGGAGCAAACCGTGCAGGTATGCGTGGTATAGCCCTGTGTTGTAGCCGTAGGGGCGGTCACTACAGACTTATACTCGCAATTATTCGTCACTTTATCGCCACAGGCACAGCTTTGGCTGTGGGTGCCGTTGTTATTCTTGACCCACGTACCGTAGCTGTGGCCGGTTGCAGGAACGATGTTCTCCTGCTTGGTCATGCCGCAGATGGTGCAGGTATAAGGTGTGTAGCCATCGGTCGTGCAGGTTGCACTGACCTTGGTGTCTTCCTTCCAGTTGTGGTTGCAGGAGCTGATGTTGGTGATGTAATAGGTCGTTCCAATCGCACCTGCATACAGAAGAGCTGCCTTCTGACCCGAGGTGTAGGTAGTAAAGCGAGGAGAGCTGGAGTTATACTGCAGCTTGCCCGTGCTGTAATGGCTGATACCGGTCGTACTCGGAGTCCACAGATAGTTCGTATCGCTTTCGCTGACGCTCGTCTTGGAGCTATCAAGACCGATGTTCTTTGTGGAAGTAGACTTTAGGTATGCGCCATTTGCGTCCTGGATCGAATAATGCGAACCAACCTTCGTCAATGTCCAAATATGGCCTGCTGTGGTTGTCTCGATCGTATCGTTTGTGATTGTAACGCTTTCCTGCACAAGGAAGGTTCCGGTGCCGAGAGTATTGGTCATCAGTACATTTGAAGCATTCGAAGCAATGACATAAGTGCCCGACCAGTCAGAAGGGGTCTGTGTGACAAGGGTATAACGGCCAGAAACCGCATTTCCCGTAGACTCCACATAGGAGTATACAGCATACAATGTAGTATTGGACGTCAGTGCATACTCCGAACCTGCCGCATATACTGTCGGGCAGGTCGTCGAGGCTGCACTCATCGCCTTTTCCGCCCAACCGACAAAACGATAGTCCTTTGTTCCTTGAGGAGTTCCGCTCGGCGTTGGTAGGTAAATGCTCTCTCCTGCGTAGCCGGTCATTGCATTCTGCGTGACACCCGCAGGTACGCTGAATGCAACACTGACAGAGGTCTTTGCAGCAAAGTTGATGCGAACGGTGCAGTTGCTTGTTGCATTGACGGTGAACACATTGCCGTTCTGCGTCACGGTTGCGCTACCGGAGGTAACGGTATAGTCCTTTGCATAGTAACCGGTCTTCGGATAAGCAGTGATACGTTTGCCGGAGAGGCTGACTGTACCGTAGGTTGTATTATTGGAAACAGCATTGATCGTATAGGCGCTGGTCATGCCGCCGGACGGGGTCGGCATATCCGAAGGTACGGGCTGATCGAACAGCAGCCAAGCGAATTCAGGATAGTCAATGAAGACATTGCGGTTACCCTGGACATTCTCGCACTGGTCGTTTCTGCACATTTCCCACTCATCGACGGGATCTTCCTCACACCACTGCAAAAGGGTGTCGAGACTCTCAATGACCTTATCACCATTGTTTCCTCCGTCATCACCGGAGACCTGCTTAGGATTTGGATCCTTTTCAAAGAGGTTCGGCTCCTGCCAACGGCAATAAACATAGAGTAAAATACGGGCAACGTCGCCCTTGATATTATCATTGATCTCAACCAGGCCAACACAGTCATTTTCTCTATAAGTTGCATCATAATAGAGTACATCTACTCCGTTGTATTGCTTCGTCGTGTAGCCGGAGACCACACCGCGAACATTACCCATCGTATGATTGCCACGCTTGCTGTTAACGTCGGTATTCGTAGGACGCAGGTGGTGCAAGTCGCTGCCTGCATTGCTCTCAAAGAACGAGCCACGGCTCTTCGGCCACACATGCTCGCGGTTATAGCTCGAGGAGACCACATCACTGTAGAACAAAACCGCATCAGAGGAACCATTATTTGCATCCGTCTTGGGCCAGTAGTCTAAGAGGCTACTGTAAGAGACACTCTTCGTCATCGTCGAGCTCATCAGGTTCGACAGCTTTTGGAACATCTGACTGTCTACGGTATCCAGACAGCTTTCCGAACCCGGAGCATAAGACGACAATACCTCAAATGTATTGTTGCCAGTATAATACTCCTCAGCCTGGGCGCTCAGCTCAGTGCAAATCTCGTGTCGAACACCGGTGTTCTTAACCAGCGTGCCAGTGGCTGCTGAAACATTCACTGACGGCAGCGCAGAAATAAGCATCACCAGAATCAGCACGATTGCAGTCATCCGCTTTGCATAAATCTTCATTTCTTCATCTCCATTTCATAATGTTGCCATTATTATGCTTTTTAATCTTATCACAAAAAACTTAATAAATCAAATAGAGAAATTTTTTTGGCAAATCGCACAATTTCGCAAAGGAATAATGTACACTTTGCTTCCAAAAAATCGGTGTGAAATTATTGTGTTTTTTCGGTTTCTAAGTTATAATATTTTCGGAGGTGGAACTATGTTTGAAATAAGGGAATTGACATTGCTCTCCGTTATCTTGAGAGTCGTAACGGCCATTATCCTGGGTGGTGCCATCGGCTTGGAGCGTGGTATGAAGAACCGTCCCGCTGGCTTACGTACATATATGCTCGTGTGCATCGGTTCTTGTATTGTCATGATCACCAACCAGTATATTTTCCAGATCTATCAAAGCGGCGATCCGACCCGTATGGCCGCCCAGGTCGTAAGCGGCATAGGCTTTTTGGGAGCAGGTACCATTATCGTCACTTCGCATAATCAGATCAGAGGTCTGACAACGGCCGCAGGCCTTTGGGCCTCTGCGTGCGTCGGCATCGCAATCGGCATCGGTTTCTACGAGGTCGCCCTGATCGGTGGTGCTGCGATCATCGTCGTGCTGACGCTCCTGCACATCTGGGATAAGCATATGCGCAACAAAAGCCGCTCCATTGATATTTACATCGAGCTGGAGAAAGGGATCTCCCTGGGAGAATTTCTCCGCAATGCACGTGAAGCTGAGATCACATTTTCTTCGGTGCAGCTGGAGCATGAGAGCGTTGGCCGAAACGGGAGTCTTTCCTTCTTCGCAACGGTTAAGTCGAAAAAACGCGGAAATCATCTGGAATTGATGAAAAAAATCCGCGAGCTCAACGGTGTACTCTTTTCAGAGTCCCTATGATTTAATGCCAGTCGCAAACTTGATACTGACCTTTCGCATAAGAAAAGAGGCAGGATTTCCTGCCTCTTTTCTTATGCAAATTTTTTACAGACCAAACATTGGCAGAGCAACCATAAAATCACTCATGATTTCTTCCATGAGTTCGTTCAGGAACATCAGCATCAGGATCCAACCAACGATGCCGATAATGCCGCAGACGATACCTGCCGTGCTCATACCGCTTTTATTTCCCTTGCTCTTGGCAACTCCACCGAGAACAATACCCAAAGTACCGGTAACGATGGGGATGATGAAAATAGAGAGGATGCCGAGAACCATGGATGCAATCGCCATACCATGTGCAGGCTGCTTTAGCGGCTGCTGATAGTAGCCTTGATAGTAGCCTTGATTCTGCTGCTGATAGTAACCCTGATAGTAGTCTTGATTCGGTTGCTGATAGTAACCCTGGTCGGGCTGCTGATAACCGCTCGGTTCATACTGTTGATAGTTGCTCTGTTCCTGCTGATTCTGCTTCGGCTGATAGCCGTACTGCTGATAATTGGGGTTCTGATTGTTGTCCATCACGCAACCTCCCTATACAGACTTAAGAGTGAATTACTCTGCAATCTCCTCAGTAGCTTCTTCAGCGACCTCTTCCTCCGTAGCCGGCTCAAGCAGAGCGCGGATGGACAGGGAGATGCGCTTACGCTGTGCATCAACGTCGATGATCTTAGCTTCAACTTCCTGGCCCTCGGCAACAGCGTCGGCAACCTTGTCGACACGGCGATCAGCCAGCTGAGAAATATGGATCAGGCCATCAACGCCGGGCAGAATCTCTGCGAATGCACCGAAGTCAACAATCTTCACGATCTTGACCAGAGCAGTGTCGCCGACATTGTACTTGGAAGTGAACTGGAACCAGGGGTTCATCTCAGGAGTCTTGTAGCCGAGGGAGATCTTTCTCTTCTCAGCGTCGAACTTAATAACGAAGACTTCGATGCTGTCGCCAACCTTGACAACTTCTTCAGGAGTCTTGATGTGGCCCCAAGACAACTCAGAAATGTGAACCATGCCGTCCACGCCGCCGACATCGACGAATGCGCCGTAGCTGGTCATGGACTTGACAGTACCTGTGTACTTCTTTCCAACCTCGATCTCGCTCCAGAACTTAGCTGCAGCAGCCTTGCGAGCCTCACGGGTCACATCGCTGATGGAGCCAACAACTCTGCCACGATGGCCACGGCTAAACTCGGTAATTCTGAGCTTAACAAGCTGACCCTTCAGCGCAGACAGATCGCCACCCTTTGCAATGCCGGTCTGAGAAGCGGGAATGAACACACGAACGCCTTTGCAGTTTGCAACGACACCGCCCTTGTTCTCATCAACAATGATGCCCTCGACAGGAGTCTTGTTCTCACAAGCTGCTTCCAAGTCGTCCCATACCTTGATGCCTTCGAGCTTCTTGCGGCTGAGCTGGACAGTGCCCTCCTGATCGTTGACGCGAACAACGAATACTTCGATCTCGTCGCCAACCTTCAGGATGTCCTCGGGCTTAACAGTGGGGTCTGCGCTGACTTCGTCATACGGGATGTAACCGGCATGCTTGGTGCCGAGGTCTACCTGAATCTCGGTGGATCCGATTGCGGTTACGGTGCCAAGAACCTTATCTCCTGTATTTAAAGTCTTGATGGAGTTTTCGAGCATCGCCTCAAAGCTCTCCTCTACTACATCAACATTTTTAATTTCGCTCATAGTCTTATTGACCTCCTTTATTATCCACGCAGGTGTCGATGCACCTGCTGTGATGCCTATATTATGGTAGGACCGATATGTTTGCGGATCGATATCCTCCGCACTATCGACGAGTACAACATTCTGACAATGCTGCTTGCAGATATGAACCAGACGCCCCGTGTTCGAGCTCTTCACATCCCCAACGACGATCATTGCATCACATCTGGAAGCGATCTGTGCCGCTTCTTCCTGTCGATTTTCGGTCGCTTTGCATATTGTATCAAATATTTCTCCATTTGTACATACTTTTTTTTCAATTTTCTTGCAAGAATCCCATAATTTTTGCGTACTGGTCGTCTGGGAGACCATCGTAACCGGCAAATTGCGATTATTTTCATCTTCACAGAGCCATTGCTCGAGTTTTTTCTCATCCGGGAATACCTTAGGGTTCTCGCACCAGCCGGCGATCGCTACGATCTCGGGATGAGAGGGTGTGCCAATGATAATGGGAGTTCTCCCCTGCGCGTCGGCCGCAGCTACCAGCTTGTGGATCCGCTTGACAGACGGGCAGGTCGCATCAATGACCTCGACATTTTTCGAAAGCAAAGCCTCGTAGACCGCACGGGTTACACCATGGGAACGAATGATGACTGTATATCCGTCGGGAATCTCATCGATCGATTCCACCGTCCTGACACCAAGCTTCTCAAAACGCTCAACCAGATGGCGGTTATGCGCGATAGGGCCGAGGGTCACGGTCTTTTTCCCTGCAGCAATGGCCTGCTCGACCAGGTCAACCGCACGGTTCACCCCGTAGCAAAATCCGGCCGTTTTCGCCAATTCAACCTTCATTTCACTTCTCCCAACACATAAACTCTCCGCATCATCTCTTCAGTCAGGGCAGTGAGCTCCTCCCCCGTCGGCTTCGCACCGGCATAGGTCGGTGTGTACGGCTTGCCGATAACGACTTTTAAAGGTCGCCAAAAACGCTTGTTTTCCGTCAGGTACACAGGGAGCACATCGACCTTGGCTCTGCAGGCCAGCATCATAGCACCATTGTGTGCCTGCGCTGTCTTGCCATGACGGAGGCGTGTACCCTCCGGGAAGATCAGAAGTTTATTATCACGCAGACACTGCAGGGAGGTTTTGATCGCCTGGATATCATTCCCTTCACGATCCACCGGGAAGGCACCGATCTTGTAGCAAAAAGCACCCAAAAACTTTGTATTCATAACTTCCTTCTTAGCCATCGTCAAGGGCATCTTTTTTGTGCGCATGGCAATCTGTACCCACACAGGATCCGTGAAGGCACTATGGTTACATGCGACCACGACGGGGCCCTCCGGCACATTCTCTCTGCCGCGGTAGTGAGTGATGGGGTGTGCAAAGCGCAGTAGCACATGCGCGATGGAGCGCAGGAAGCAGTAGGTTCTGTCAGAAAATCGTTTCATAGTGCAAGCTTCTCTCGTACGATGTTGATCACAGCCTCAATGCTCTGCTGCAGATCCAGCTCAGAGGTGTCAAGCATTACAGAATCCTCCGCAGGGCGCAGCGGGGCGACCTCACGGTTCATATCTCTGTTGTCACGCTCGATGACCTGCTGCAAAACAGTTTCATAAGGAACCTCTGGCATCTCGAGCCAGCGACGCTTGGCACGGATCTCTGCGGAGGCAAACAGATAGATCTTGACCTCAGCCTGAGGCAGTACCACGGTGGCAATGTCACGGCCATCCATGATCACGCTGCGTTTCCTCGCCACCTCACGCTGCATTTCGAGCAGATATTTCCGCACCGCTGGTATCGCAGCCACAATGGATGCCGAGGACGAAACCTCAGCACTTCGGATATTCGAGGTCACATCCTCGCTATTGAGGAACATATGCTGCACGCCGTCGATCCAATCCATCGAAATGTGGGCATTCGGCAGGTAGTCTTCAATTTTGGCCACATCGGAAAGCTCGATGCCGTTTGCAAGAACCGCGTAGCCGATGGTGCGATAGATCGCACCCGTGTCGACGTAAACAATCCCCAAACGCTCGGCAGCCGTGCGTGCAATCGTACTTTTTCCCGCACCTGCGGGGCCGTCAATGGCGATGCTGTAGATCCGATTTGTCATAGTATCTCTCCATCAAAAAACTTAGATTATTATACTAAATAAAACTCGGTTTGTCAATCTTTAACCGAGGATACGCACTCCATTGCGGCACAATAAGCCGTCGCCCAGGCGATCTGCAGATTGAAGCCGCCCGTATAGGCATCGCAGTCGATGATTTCGCCTGCAAAATAGAGTCCTTTCACCAGTTTCGATTGCATGGTCTTCGGATCGATCTGCTTGACATTCACACCGCCACGGGTGATGATCGCCTCTTCGACCGGACGGATGCCATTGATTTTGATTGTAAACGCCTTGGTCTGTTCCAAAAGTGCGCGCCGCTGCTGCTTGGTCAAAGAATTCGCCTTCATCGCAGGATCGATTTCGCAGCGACGCAGCAAAACCGGGATCATCGAGTGCGGATACAGATCTGCCAACGCATTTTCCATACTGCGATTGGCATATTTTTCAAAGTCACGCAAAAATCTTGCATCGAGCTTCTGTTCATCGAGTGCCGGCTTCAGGTCCAGTCGCACCGTGTATGCTTCAACTTCCTTCATATGAGCCGAGGCAGAAAGAACCGTGGGACCGGAAAGACCGAAATGTGTGAACAGCAGCTCTCCAAAATCCTGGAATACGACCTTCCCTTTTGCATTGAGGAGCTTGAGCTCGGTATTGCGCAGAGACAAGCCCTGCATCTGTGCACAGTCGTCTGTGCTGCAAAGCGGCACAAGCGAACCAACAGGCTTGACAATTTCATGCCCCAGACTCTCGGCAATCCGATAACCGTCTCCCGTTGAACCCGTCAGCGGATAGGACAGGCCACCTGTGCATAAGATCACATGCTTTGCTGTGATCAGGCCCTCGCTCGTCTTGACCGCAGCCACACTTCCCTCGTTGGTCAGAATAGAAATCGCCGTCGCTTTTCTACGTTCGACATGGTATCTTTTCATCGCGCGTTCCAACGCTGCGATGACATCAGCAGAGCGATCGGAAACCGGAAACACGCGGTTTCCTCGTTCCACCTTCAGCTCACATCCGTTTTCTTCAAAAAACGACATCACCTGATCTGGCGTGCAGCGGCTCAAGGCGCTGTACAAAAAGCGTCCGTTGCGCGGAATGTTCTTCAGAACCTCCTCCGCAGAGCAGGCATTTGTAACATTGCATCTGCCCTTTCCGGTGATAGCAAGCTTTTTGCCATTGCGGTCGTTCTTTTCCAGAAGCAAAACCTTCAAGCCGTTTTGTGCGGCGGTCACAGCAGCAAACATGCCTGCCGCACCCGCTCCGATGATCACAACATCATTCATCATATTTTTCATAGACATGATACGCATCCCATATATCTTCCAATTTGTCCAGAACCTCTGTCGTCTGCTCGCGGCGCTTGTTCGCGCAGGCTGCGATCAGCGCATTGACCACGCTCATCGGCGCAACCAGCGAGCCGACCAGAGAAATAATATCGCTGTTCGCCACAAGCAGGCAATCGGCGTCCTTGGCCAACGGTGAGGTCGTGCTATCGGTCAGGACAACCGTTTTCGCACCCACATCATAAGCAAATTCCTGCGCCTTAAGGACACCTGAACAGTATCTAGGGTAACTGATGCTGATCAGCACATCTTCTCTGCCAAGACGCACAAGCTCCTGCAGGATCGACGAGGCCGAGGTCGCCGTAATCAACCTGACATCGTCAAAAATGTAGCGCAGATAATAATGTAAAAAGCCGGTAAGCGCCGCAGAAGAGCGTGCGCCCAAAATATAAATTCTTCTTGCGCCGAGCATGGCCTCAACCGCTGCGCGGAAAGCCATCTCATCGATGCTCTCCTGCGTTTTTTTCAGTCGCTCAGCATCCTCGCGGAGCGTGCTTGTGAGAATCGAGGTATCCGTTCCCCTTTTCTGGGAAGCTTCCATGCGCTGGGAGTTGGTCAGGCGATTGAGCACAGTCTCCTGTAGTTGCTTCTGAAACTGCGGATAGCCACGGAATCCCAGCTCTGATGCAAAACGCACCACGGTCGATTCCGAAACCTGCACCGCCTTACCCAGGGTCGCTGCCGTCATGAAAGCTGCCTGATCAAAGTCATCAATTATGTACTGTGCGATCCGCTTTTGTCCCTTGGAAAAGGTCGGCAGCTTCGCCTCCAGTGTCGATAAAATATCCATTATCCATTCTCCCGTTTCAAAGATGCAATCTCGTCGTCCGTCAGATATCTCCATTTCCCGACAGTAAGTGAACCGAGGCGCAGCACGCCCTCCTGCACACGGCAAAGCCGCGCGACCGTAACACCGGCCGCCTCGCACATACGGCGAATCTGTCGGTTTCTGCCCTCAAAGATTGTAATCTCATAGGTCGTTTTATCCGCATTGCTTCTCATGAGCTGTACAAGCGGCTGTTGGATCTGCCTTCCGTCGAGCTCAATCCTGCGCCGCAAAAGCCCAATCGTCAACTCATCTGCACCGCGAACGGTGACCTCATAAACCTTTGCAATCCGGCCTCTCGGGTGCATCAGTCGTTGCGCGAGCTCTCCGTCGTTGGTAAACAGCAGCAGACCCTCTGACGCAGCATCAAGACGCCCTACAGGATACACCCTGCACCCACAATCGACCAGCTCGGCCGCCGTTTTGCGCCCAAGCTCATCGTGCATCGTCGTGACATAGCCGCGCGGCTTATAGAGCATCAGATAAACCTTCTGCTCCGCTTGCGGCAGAGCCTTGCCGTCAATGGTGATTCGGTCCTTGACGGGGTCTGCAGCATCACCGAGGGAGGCAAGTCTTCCATTTACAAAGACTCGCCCCTCCTCAATCATTTGCTCAGCTGCCCGACGGGAGGCGATCCCCCGAGAAGCTATGATTTTCTGTATCCGTTCCATGGCAACTCCCCCATTGAAGCGCAACCAATGCGATTCGTTTCTCTCCAAGCCAAATTTCTGCCGTAGCGCTGCGCGTCAGTACGTCCAGATGCTCCACGGTAACGCGAACATTCTCTGAAGGCAGCAGTGGGTACTGCACGCTTTGCGTTGCGCACAGCTCCATCCTTTGCCCATTCAGATTGATGGCCGAAACGCTTTGCCCCTTGCAAATCACAACTCTGTTTTCAAATCTCTGAAAGGCTTCGTCATACAGACGCATATGATCCTGCCAGTCGTTTCCGTCGCGGATCGTCACAACAATCAAGGTGCGACCGTTTCTGCGTGCCGCACTGACCAAAACGCGTCCTGCAGCCTTTGTGTAGCCGGTCTTGACCCCGATACAGCCGTCACACATCCACAAAAGGCGGTTGTGATTCTTCAGGCATCGATCGCCGATGGTTTTCGTTTTGGTTCCGACAATGCGGCAAAATTCGTCATTCTGTAGCGCGTAGGCCGTCAGCTTCGCTAAATCTCTTGCGGTAGAATAATGCTCCTGCGCATCCAGACCGTTAGGATTTTCAAAATGTGTATCCTTGAGACCCAATTTTTGTGCTTTGAGATTCATCAGGTTCACAAACTCCTGCATGCTACCGGCACAAAGAAGCGCCAAGGCAACTGCTGCATCGTTCCCCGAATGCAGCATCAGACCGTACAAAAGCGCCTCGACCGTCAAGCTCTCCCCCGCCCTGAGGTACATAGATGAGCCTTCGATCCCCGTGGCCTCGGGCGGAATGGCAAACGCTCTGTCCGTCGGCAGGTGCTCTAGCACCACCAGCGCCGTCATGATCTTTGTCGTGCTGGCGATCAAAGAACGTTTATCGGCATTCTTTTCATATAAAACTCCCAGTGTGTCGGCATCCATGACCATGCAGCTCTCAGCCGAGGTCTGCACCGCGAAGCATTGCAAGGGCAAAAGGACGGCAGCAAGAAATATCGCTGCCGTTCTTATCATCATTTTTATCATCTTCATCACCACGGATAGCTTGTACCCACGGTGAAAAAAATACGCCTGTTAAATATCGGAAATATCCGTATTTCTTCCGCGGATGAGGTCAGAAACCTTATCCACAAGTGCAGGCAGCTGCTCAACAGCACGCTCGGCTGCCGTGGAAGCAGGCTCATTGATCGGAAGCATCCTGACACGCTCGCCCTGAATGACGATCATCGCAACAGGAACGACCTTCACGCTGCAGCCGGTACCACCACCGAAGCTGCCTGCCGTTGCTTCCTTTGCAGCAAAATCCGCACCACCTGAAGCCAGGGACATCGTGATCTTGGAGATCGGAATCAAGGTCACTTCCGGCATCACCTGAATGGGCGAACCCACAACCGTATTTGCATCCACCATCGAGCGAATGCTCGACATGGATTCATTCAAAATTTCCGTGATTTTCTTGCTCATCTTCAGTTCCTTCCTTTTCTTCCTCCGGCAATTCGATCTTACCGAATTGCATCTTTTCGATTTCCGGTAAATCCTCAATGGACTCCAGGCCAAATGTACGCAGGAAATCCGGTGTTGTTCTGTATAAGATCGGTCGGCCGGGGACATTGAGTCGTCCCGCCTCCTCGATCAGGTGCTTATTCAGCAGTGCACCGACGCTGTACGAGCTGTCCACACCGCGGATCTGCTCAACATAGGCCTTCGTCGCAGGCTGATAATAGGCAATAATCGTCAAGGTCTCCAGCTGTGAAGCCGAGAGCTTTGGCGGTTTTCTGGTTTCCAACGTTTTTGTAACATATTCGGACATTTCGCCCGAGGAACACATCTGGTAGGCATTCCCCAAATGAACAATGCGAATACCTCTTCTGTCAAAAGCCAACTCGTCCATCAGTTCACGGGCCGCATCGTCAATCTCATCGACATCGCATCCGACATTTTTCGCAATTCGCTCTGTCTCCACACTCTCCCCGGCGGCAAATAGGATCGCCTCAAGAATTCGTTTCAGTTCTGCTCGCTCCATCTAATTCCTCCATCTCATCGTCCGGCATCTTGCAAAAACAGACATCCACATCATCCGTCTCGGTGTCCTCAATACGGATCGACCGCAACTTACACAACTCCAGCACGGCCAAAAATGTGGCAACAATCTCACTTCTCGTCTTGCTTCCTTTGAACAGATTGCGGAACTTGCTCACACCTCGCATCAGCAGTTTTTTAAGCAGCTGTGCTGCCTTCTTGGTTACCGGATACGGTTCTGCTCCGACAATGCCCTGGAAACTCGCAATTGGCGGTGGCAACCGTCGCTCGCTGCGCTCCTGAACAGCCTGAAATGCACGCAAAAGGTCTTCCTTCTCATGCTGATAACGGTAGGTCGTATCAGGCTGATACGGTTCAGGTTGTTTGACAAAAATATTACAGCCGATCTCGTTTCTTGGCTCTAAAAACTCAATTGCCTTTCGGATCTGCTCGTAGGCATCGGCACGCTGGCGTTCTTCCAAAGAGCGAATCAGCAGTTCCATCTCGCTGAGTGCTTCCTCCCGCTCAGCAGCGGAAAGCAGCATCTTCGTCTTGATCAGCATCAGATAAGAGGCCATAGCGATGAACTCACTGGCAATCTCCATATCCAGACGCTTCATCTCGTCGAGGTAAGCAAGGTACTGTTCTAAAATCGAGGTAATGCTGACATCCTGAATCTCTATTTTGTTTTTACTAAGCAGTGACAAAATGACATCCAGCGGCCCATCAAAGTCCTCCGGCAGTTCATCATGTGACCGCACGACACCTGTCAGGTGATATGTCGGTTCATTCATACAATCCCTCAAAATGCATTCTATCTATCATAGTATAGCACCAAATACAAAAATTCTCAACAACAAATTCACCAAAATCAAAAATTAAAGTGGTATGCCCGAAGCTATTGTCTACCGCCGCAGGCAATATAGACATACATTCTTGTGCTTAGGTAGTCGACCTTCTCTCTGACCCGTGCCTGCGTCAGTTTGGCCACTCCTAAACCGTTTTGCTGCAGCGCTGCACCTCGCGCTCCGGCATCCGGTATTCTTAGCTGTGCTGATCTGCCAGTTGGCTAAGCGGCGCTGCGAATCAGCTACACAGAAATATTTTCCAGGTCGTATCGAACATATAGAACTCCGATGTGCCATCATATGCAATAACAAAAATCGACAAACCATAACAGTTTGTCGATTTTTAGATTATTTGTGTTTGATCAATCGCGCGCGGTTTTTGTTCGGAAGGCCGAACATCGGCACGAAACGATCCAAGCCGGTAAAGGTCAAAAGCAGGATCGAACCGACGATGATAAAGCTCAGGTAATTGTGGCCGATGATCTCCACCGGCGAGAACTCACGAAGTGGATAGACCGCACTGGCAATGCCCGCAAAATACACCGGGAAGCAATGCCACGGGATCATCTCAGATCCGTAAATTCCCATCGCAGAGGTGAAGGTCGCAAGGCGCAGGCGGAGCGTGTAGGCGGCCTCTTCATCGCAATCCACATTTCTCTCCACAATGTCACGCACGATCGGAGAGATGGTGGCGACCTGCGCCGCCTCATCAGCCAGAGCCGCATTGCCTGCAAGGCACAAGATGCCGCACCATCCCATAAGCTGCTGCACATTGCGCGAGAGCTTGACGACCAGGCGCGAGAGCGGTTCAAATGCGTTCATGCTGTTCATGATACCCCCAAAGGCAGACACCCAGATCATCATAACAATGACCCAGCTTCCGGCATCACTGAAGCCGGTGTAGAGCAGATCGTTAAGCCAAACGGAAAAAGTGGTCGTGCCGGCAAAGCAGCCCAGAATCAGAGACGAAATCATACCCGCTGCAAGGCAGAGCATGGTATGTAGCTTCATGAACGACAGTGCAATAACCACGATGAGCGGAATAATCATGTAATACGGCACACCGGCCTCGACCTGTTCCAGAAGTGCAAGCGCCGAAGGTCTTTCCTCCGCAAGAGCCAGACGCGCCTCACCAGGGATCTGTGCAATTGCCGCAGCGACATCACCCTGCGCATTGGGCAGGCTCATTCCTGCAAAAAAGACCACCAGCATTCCAAGCGCCAGACAGCCGAAGGCCCAGAACAGTTGATGCTTCAGCCGGTCGATGATCTTGACATCCTGCATACCGCAGGACAAGACGGTCACATCGGAGATCATGCCGATATTGTCTCCATAGCAGGAGCCGCCCGCCACAGAGGCCAGGGTCAATAGGATATTGCCACCAACCAGATGGTTCAGCCAGAGGAAGATCGGTGCACAAGCAGCAAACGTACCCCAGGACGAGCCCGTCGCAATAGACAGAAGGCAGGTCACAAGCATCGCAACGAGTGCAACAGTACGCGCCGTAACACCAAGCTCCAGCGCAAGGTTGATCAACGCTGCACCAACACCCGTTGCCATGAAGCATTCGGCCACAGCGTAAGCAAACATCAAAATAAAAAAGATCAACACGATATGCCTGACCGAGTCAAGACATTTTTCAAAAGAGGTCTCAAAATTGGTGCGCTTGACGATCATATAGACGATCACCGCAGAAAAAGTTGCGATCGGCGCAGCAAGCAGCAGGTCCATGTGGAAAACAATGACCATGCACGCAAAGATGATCAGCGGCACAAATTTGAATGCTGCGATCCACGCGGAGATGCTCTCCGTGCTTTGTTTTTTTACCTTCATATCAAACTCCTGCAACTCAGAAATAGACGTATATTAGGAAAAAACCGCCGACTTTCGTCGACGGTTTTTGGTCCGAGTGACTGGATTCGAACCAGCGGCCTCTTGAACCCCATTCAAGCGCGATACCAAACTTCGCCACACCCGGATTTCTTTTAGCCAAGACATAATATCACACTTTTTTTCATTTTGCAAGTACTTTTTTTGAAAATATGAAATTTTTTTATTTTTAGGCTTCCAGTTCCTGCTTCGCCTTCTCCAGGAAGACAAGATTGGCCTGTTCGTAGATGTTCAGAACATCAAAGGAAAACTCTGTCGACGGAGTTGTTCCGTAGTACCACCACAGCGACTCAAAATGCGCCTTGATACGGGGCGAATTGAAGATGTAGCCGTGACGGGCATAGATCTCATTGATGGCATACTGCAGAGCAGACTCGCTCAAACCCGCAATATCGCTCTCATTCAGGTAACGAATGTTGGACTCTGCCAGCAGATAGCCGTCGGCATCAAGCGGCCCGGTAAAGATTTCAGCCTGCGTTTCACTCGGCTTTTCCGTGGTCTCTTCTGTCGTAGGCTCTGTCGAAACGGTCTCAGGTTCCTGCGTCTGAACAACATAGGTGCTCTCAAACGTATGCCCCGTGGTTTTAACTGTCGATGAAGCAGTTGTTCCCACAATGGTCAGCTGTGTCTGCTGTGCACTCACTTTCTTCTCATCCTTCGGACTCAGAAGCATATAGATCAGTGCGGCGACAAGAGCCACGATCAAAATAAGAAGCACGATCACCGTAACAACCAAAGCGCCACTGCCCCGCTTCTTCGGCTCGTTTTCAGGATTCTTGGGCGGCGATGCCTGATACGGCTTGTAAGGTGTCGGCGGAACCGGAGCTATCGGCTGCACAGGAGGTTGTACGGGTACCTGTTGCTGCATCGGGGGCTGTACGGGCACCTGCGGACAGGGCGCCGTTTGGGGCGTAACCGTCGGTTGTGTCGGTTTGGTCAGAGGCGCACCACACACACCGCAGAAGCGGCTATCATCTGCATTGGGGTTTCCACATTTTGCGCAAAACATTCAAAATCCCTCCAAGTCACTTTTGAAAAAGTTTTCTCCCTTTTTGAAGCAGGTTTTTCCATTTTTCCTTGAAGCTGCCCACCTGATCGAAGCCGTGGATCCAGTCGGTTTTCAGATACAAGATCAGGTAGATAATGCTGCTCACGGTCCAGGTCAGCGGATAGGCGCTGAAGATGACCCAAGGTTTTTCGACGATCGGCACAACGATCGATATGTATGCCACACGCAATGCGCACCATGTGCCGAGCATGACCAGCATCGGTGCGATCGGCTTGCCCGCACCGCGCAAAATCGCAGCGATACAGTGAGAGAATGACAGAAAGCAGAAAAACAGAGACTCGATGCGTGCCTGCTGAATGGCGATATCAACCGCCTCAGGGTTGTTTTTGATAAAAAATTCCATTAGCGGCCGTGCAAAGACAACCATGATCACACCGATAAACTCTGCAATGACAACCGCACAGAGTGTGCCGAAATTCGAGCCTTTTTTCACTCTGTCATATTGCTTGGCGCCGATATTCTGGCTGACAAAGGTGGTCAGTGCCATCGTAAAACAAGTAATGGGCAGAAAAGCAAAGCCCTCCAGCTTGGCATAAGTACCGCAGGCCGACTGCGCTACGGAGTCGAAGCTGTTAATGTTCGTCTGCACAATGACATTCGCGAAGGCGATAACAGAATTCTGAATGCCCGAGGGCAAACCGAAACGAATGATCTCACGCAGATGGAACTTATCCACACGCATTTCACGGAGCTTGAGTGTATAAACCTCCTTGCAGCGGAACAACTGCCAAATGCACAAAATACAGCTGATAAACTGCGAGATTGTCGTAGCCAGTGCCGCCGACCAGACACCCCAGCCGAACCCAGCGATAAACAGAAAATCCAGCACCACATTGATAATCGACGAAATGATCAGGTAGTACAGCGGATGTTTGCTGTCACCGACGGCACGTAAAATGCCCATGCACAGGTTGTACATCGTAATGGAAATGCCGCCGAGGAAGTAGTAGCGGAAATACTCCACAGAGTATTGGAAGCTGTCCTTCGGAGCTCCCATCCAGTGCAGGATGGTCGGCGTAAAACAGACACCGATTACAGACAAAATCATACCGGCAACCAAGCCGAACAAAACCGTCGTGTGAATCGTTTTCCGAAGCTTATCTATGTCATTGGCACCGTAATAACGGGCAATGACCGAACCGGCACCGACAGCGATACCGCCAAAAAATCCAATCAACAGGAACACAAGGGGCCCCGTTGATGTCACGGCTGCATACGGCGCACCGGGAAGGTATCGGCCAACGATCCATGCATCTGCTGTATTGTATAGTTGCTGGAAGATCTGCCCGAGCAAAATGGGCATCGCGAAGAAAATCAGCCCCCTCCAGATTGGACCCTGAAGCAGATTGTCCTTTTGTTTCATAAACGCATTCCTTCTTCTTTATTTATATAAGTATAGCACACGCGTTGTGCAGTGTCAACGAAATTGCGTATATTTATGAGAATTCTTATACGAACCTCTTGCAAACAAAAAACGAGTGTATTATAATAGGAATATACCAAAGAAAGGAGACAAAAAATGGACCTCAAAGACCTCAACAACACTCGCGATTTCACCGCTCAGATGGATCCGAAAGATGTCACCGACAACAAGGTTATGGCTGTTCTGGCTTACCTGTCCTGGCTGATTCTCATCCCAATCTTCCTGGCGAAGGAATCCAAGTTCGCACGTTTCCATGTCAATCAGGCCATCATCCTGGTCGTCGCATCGTTCCTGACCTCGATCATTGCAGGCATCGTAACCTCGATCCTGTGGCCGCTCGCCTTGGTCTTCTGGCTGATCTCGCTGTGCTTTTTTGCACTGATGATCCTCGGCATCATCAACGCCGCTCAGGGCAAAGCAAAAGAGCTTCCGATCTTCGGCAAGTTCCGCATCCTTAAGTAAGAATGTAAAACCCCCGCCAATCGGCGGGGGTTTTACTTACATAAAAGGTTGTAAGCTGCGCTCCAGGATCCCATTCATATGCGCAATGGCAATGCCATAGTTGACAATTGGAACACCGCTGCGGACAGCGGTAGCAATGCGGTGCTGCATCGCCTTTTCATTGAGCATACAGCCGCCACAATGCACAACCAGCGCAAATTCCGACAACTCCTGTGGAAACTCATTGCCCGATGTAAAGGAAAATTCAGGTTTTGCCTTGCTGAACTTCTCAATCCATTTTGGAAGCTTTACCGTCCCGATGTCATTGCACTGTCTGTGGTGTGTGCAGCCCTCACTAATGAGCACACGGTCAGCATCCTTCAGTCCTTCCAAAGCCTTCGCTCCGCGGATCAAGGTCTCCAGCTGCCCCTTATATCTTGCCATCAGAATGGAGAAGGAGGTCAGCATCGTGTCCTTCGGGACAATGGCGCTCACCTTCGCAAACACCTGCGAATCCGTGATCACAAGCCGAGGCTTTCGCACATTGTCAAGCATCTTCTCCAGTTCTGTGTCCTGGCAGACCATGGCGCAGGCATGCGCATCGAGCACCTCCCGCAGCACCATCTGCTGCGGCAGAATCAACCTCCCCTTCGGTGCAGATGCATCAATCGGTGTCACCAGGATCACAAGATCATTTGGCTGCAACAGATCACGGATAAGGACACTTTCCTTCTTACATAGCTTCGCAAATTCGCCCAAGCGCTCTTTGAGCGCTTCAATACCCTCCCCCGTTTTTGCGCTAACATACATTGCTTGGTCGCGTTCGTGTAGCAGATCCGCCTTATTATAGGCAACGATATGCGGAAGCGCTCTGCTTTCAAGCTGCTTCAAAAGCTCCCTATCGGCATCGCACAGTCCCTTGCGTGCATCAACCACAAGCACGGCAATATCAGTCTGTTCGAGGATCTCCTGCGCTTTTTGCACACGCAGAAGTCCCAGCTCCCCTTCATCGTCCAGACCCGGTGTATCGATGATCACCACGGGCCCGAGCGGCAGCAGCTCCATCGCCTTTTTCACCGGGTCGGTCGTCGTTCCCTTCACATCGGACACGACACTGAGCTTTTGCCCGGTAATCGCATTGACCACGGAGGATTTTCCGGCATTTCGCATTCCAAAAAAGCCAATGTGGAGCCGTTCTGCTGACACAACAGCATTCAAGCTCATATTCTCACCCCAATCAAAAACGGAAATCTCGTCTGTCGGAGCGCTTGATCGCTTCAATGTTTTCTTTTGCGATCTGACGGACACTGTCTTTTTCAATGCGCTCCAATTCTTTTTCAACCAATTCTAAACCAACCTGCTTGGTGCGCGCGGAGGCATAGTCCTGCAGGTATTCCGAAAGTGTCATCAATGCATTCGGATGGCAGCAATTGATGATCTGTCCCGTCTTACAAAGGCTCATGAAGCGGTCGCCTGTTCGCCCAAGTCGATAGCACGCCGTACAGAACGACGGAATGTGGCCGTTTTCCATCAGCCAACAGACGACTTCGTCGAGGCTTCTCTGGTCGGAAACATCGAATTGCTCCGTATCGTGCGGTCTTTCGTCGCTATCATAGCCGGCATAGCCGCCAACCGAGGTTCTCGAACCGCCCGACACCTGCGAAACACCAAGACGCAGGACCTTGGTTCTGAGTTCCTCGCTCTCTCGGGTGGAGATGATGATGCCGGTATAGGGCACTGCCAGTCGGATAATTGCCACGATTTTCGCAAAAATCTCATCACTGATGCCGTTGTCGAATACATCCGGGTCAATGTCATCGGCCTTCTTCACACGCGGCACGCTGATGGTATGGGGGCCGACTCCGTGAACGGCCTCCAGATGCTCGGCATGCATCAAGAGTCCTGCCAACTCGTATTTATACAGCTCAAGGCCAAACAGAACACCCAGACCGACATCATCGATGCCGCCCTCCATTGCACGATCCATTGCCTCGGTATGGTAGGCATAATCATGCTTCGGCCCCGTCGGATGCAACTGCAGATAGGTTTCCTTGTGGTAGGTCTCCTGAAACAGAATATAGGTTCCGATGCCCGCGTCTTTGAGCTTTCGATAGTTTTCGACCGTGGTCGCGGCAATATTGACATTGACGCGGCGAATGTCGCCGTTTTTGTGATGCACGCTGTAAATGGTATTGATGCACTCGAGGATGTACTCGATCGGATTATGTACCGGATCCTCACCTGCCTCAATGGCAAGGCGCTTGTGTCCCTGATCCTGCAGGGCGATGACCTCCGCACGAACCTCGTCCTGTGTCAGCTTTTTTCTTGCAATGTGCTTGTTCTTTAGGTGGTACGGGCAGTACACGCATCCGTTGACGCAGTAATTGGACAGATACAACGGTGCAAAGAGCACAATGCGGTTGCCGTAAAAGGCCTGCTTAATCTCCTCCGCGATGGCGCAAATTTCCTCAACCACCGACGCATCCTCGCAAGCCAGAAGCACGGAAGCCTCACGGTGGGTCAAACCCTCGCAGTGATAGCCATTTTCTGTCTTTTGCGGACGAGCCTTATCGAGAATCCTGCGAATCAGCTCCATATTATTTTTATTCTCTTCGGCATAGGCCAAGGTCTGTTTGATCTCACCGTCGTGTATGAATTCCTCAGCCTTCAAGGATTTGGGATTATAGTTCATCATAATATTCCTCATTTCTTGATGTCTCCACGGTCGGTCACGATACGGCAACCGATCCGTTCCATACGGTTTTTCAGCTCCGCAAGTCCTTCGATCGCCTCGTGCGAATCAGAAAGCTTGTTGTCATAGAGCATATACTTTTTTCTTGCGGTCACCGGCGAAATATTCGGCATCACGACATTTGCCCCGGACAGGATGCCCTTCTCTCGCCCCTCGGGATCAAGCGTACCAAGCGCAGTTGTCGCAGGCAAGAGCAGGTTCGGCTTGATCAGACGCAATATCGACAGAAGATAGCATGTCAGTTCCACAGATCCGGCTTTCTCATTCGCAAATCTCGTCCGACAATGCGGAACGAACGGGCCGATGCCGCACATATCCGGGTCAAATTCCTGCACAAAGTAAAGATCCTGTGCCAACTCCCGCGTGGTTTGCCATGGGGAGCCGACCATAAATCCACAGCCGACCTGATATCCGATTTGTTTCAGATCCCGAAGACAGCGCATACGGTTTTCAAAGGACAGCGTTTGCGGATGCAGCCGCTCATAATGCGCCTTTGTCGCCGTTTCATGCCGCAGCAAATAGCGGTCTGCACCGGCCTCATAAAGCCTGAGATAGCTTTCATGACTGCGTTCTCCGAGCGAAAGCGTCACCGCGCAATCCGGAAAGAGCTCCTTGATCGTCGAAACCAAGTCGCACAAGCGTTGATCCGAGAAGTCAGCATCCTCTCCTCCCTGCAAAACGAAGGTACGGAAGCCTGCATGATAGCCATTTTCGCAGCAAGTGAGAATCTCCTCATTGCTTAGTCGATAGCGCTCACAGAATTTGTTTCCGTTGCGTATACCACAATAATGGCAATCATTTTTGCAAAAATTGGTGACCTCAATCAATCCACGGATGAAAATCCGATCTCCGTAGCAGGCCTTTTTCGCCTCCAGCGCAGCGCTTGCAAGCAACTCCGGCTCTTGATTTAAAATCAGATATTCAAATTCATCGACAGAGAGTCTGTTCCCATCTATGAGTCTGCGCGCCGTCTGCAAAAAAACACCCCACAAAAAAAGACTGTCAAACCCCAAAATGCCACTGCGTCTGCGGATCGGTATGGCATTTGATGGACTTGTCAGCCTCAAATCACAATATGCATACACCTTTCACGCAGCAAAAAGCTTAATGTCAGGATCTGTTAAAATTATAGCACTCACCTTCCAAAATGTCAAGTGAGTACTGTTAACGATTATCATTTCGTACTTTGCCCGTCGATCTTCCGAAAAACGAGTGCATCCGTCGTCGGATGCACTCGCTTTTTTAATATTTGTATCAGTTTGCGCTGTTGAGGTAGATCGCAACAGAGTCACCGTAGGCAAGCATTGCATCGAGCATCGCAATATGCTTGGAATCCTTGCTCGTCGTACGCTGCTTTGCAACATAGCTCTCGATGCTCCAAATGGTACTCTTGGAAATGATCTTTCCGCCTTCATAGAGGGCAACCATAAACACCTTGCGCATATCCTTTGCGCCGATGTCATCAAGAACGCCAGCGCACAGAACACCATTGGTAACCTCGGCAGGCAGCTCCGCTATAATCTGACCGTTCTCAGAGTCGAGCACGACAAATGTCAGCTTCGATGGATCTGCCGGCTTATAAATACAGCTAAGGCTCAGTACGATACGGGACTTGAGCTGAATACTTGTATTGAGCTGCAGACCATTGCCGAAGGAGGTGGAATGATCCGTTGCTTCAGGCAGCGTTTGAGGAGCCAGCGCAAGCTGCTGCGTGGTCAGATCTGCCGTGACGAGATTCTGTACATCATAGTTCATGTAACTCTGTGCAGCTGCACCGTACTTGAGCATGTCGACACACATGCGCTTCATCTCAGGTGTTGCAATATCGGAATTCAAACGGCCCATCATATAATCCTTGATGGACATACTCTGGCACTCGCTGTAGAAGACCTTGCCGTTTGCATCGGTTGCATAGAGCGTGACCGTAAACCGATCACCCATTTCCTTGGCATTGACCCCCGTATAAGACGCGGTATACATAAAGGGATTCACAGGAGGTGTAGCCGTTATGGGTTCCTCCCCCTCGCCAAAGCCGTAGATCACCTTATCCGGCTCGCCATCGGCTCTCTGTCTGTGAACCTCAAGATAGAAGGATTCGTACTTTGCAACATCTCTTGCATAGATCACATAGTGCACCTGCATCTCAGCACCGACAGTGATATTCATAGTAAACGAAAGCGTCGTGTCAAGCTGCGGCTTGAGAACGATCTTCTTACCGCACTGGCAGGTTCCGTTGTAATCAATATGCGCCTCGTCGTAGGTATCAGAGCAGTTCAGACAGGTTACCTTGTGGTAGTCACCACAATCAGTATACTTGTGACTATGGCCTGTAGCTGCGATTTGAAGGAATTCAATCGGGCTGGGATATTCGCAGGCCTCATCAAAGAATCTGCTCATACAGCGTGTACACAGATAATGTGCCTTTGAACCCGCACCGGTGCAAGTCGGCTCGATTCCCACAACAGAGATCGGTGTATGACCGAGTGCAGCGGTCATGAAGAAGGATTCCGGCAGCGGATAATTGCCCTCGACATCAGCAAAGAAGATATTGCAGTTCGAGCAATGCCAATGCCGCTTCCAACCATTTTCTGTGCAAGTTGCAGTCTTTTCGGCATATTCGGTAATGTCGTGTCCGGTGGCAGAGATGATCCGGTTTTCGAGAATTTCGCCACAAGCATCGCACACCGTAGTAATCGAGCCGTCGGTCTTGCAGGTAGCTTCGACCGTCGTCGTTGTTGTCGCAGCGTGCTCACAGACGAGCTTCTCCAAAGTGCCACAGGCGCAGATGCCATCGGCAAAGACACAGTTTTCCGTCACTTTATAAGTGCAGTTGACACACGCTTCGTCATGCGTGCCGTCATTGTGCGGGTTGTAGACGATATCGTGTCCAAATGCAGCAATATAGGAATCCTGATAGGAATCGCCGCAGTTTTCGCAAGTATGCACGGTATAGCCTGCCTGTGTGCAGTTCGCGCTGACAAGCTGTGCATGATAATTATGTCCTGACGGAGCGACCTTCTCCGTATAACGATCTCCGCAAGAACAGGTATAGGTCTTCAGGCCTTCCGTCAAACAGCCGGGCTTGACCGTTAGAACAGCCTTGTAGGAATGTCCGGTAGCTTTGACCGTATTATTGATATATCTGTCACCACAATCGCAGATATAGGTCGTGTAGCCGTCTTCCGTACAGGTCGGCATGGTCACTACAGCATCGTAAGTATGTCCACTCGTCGGAAGAACCTTCGTGCTGATCACTTCACCGCAATCCTGGCAAACGACCTTCTCCTCGCCGGGTTCCGTGCAGGTCGGTGCAATCGTTTCTGTAAGCTGATTCTTATGGCCGAGTGCAGGAAGCACAGTCTGACTCATAGTCTGACCGCAGTCATCGCAAACGACCTTCTCCTCACCTGCCGTCGTGCAGGTCGGCTCGGTTCTCATTGTGGTGGTATTTTTGTGGCCGAGCATATCGACATAGTCATCCAGAACCGTATTACCGCAGATCGAGCAGACATACTTGGTATAGCCGTCGGCCGTACAAGTCGGGGCAATGATCGTCTTAACATACTCGTGCTCGACGGGATTCGGAGCAGACTTTCCGACATAAAGATAATCCAATATCAGCTTTGCAGTCGAGCCACTTGCGCTCTGGAAATTGGAAATGTTCATCTGGATTGAGGTAATCTTGCCCGCCTTGGCATAGGTGCTGCTGTTCTTCAGCGGAACAGATGCCACAACATAGTCGCCCAACACATTGGTACCGAGCTGAATGCGCTCATAATGCCATGCATTGTCACTCGTTGCAAAATAATAGAAATCGACATAGATCTTATCCGAGGTCGCCTGCGCGCCGGTGATCTTGAAGCGGGCCTGGAAATAGTCGCTCGTACCCGGCGTGTAGCTCAGAGGATTCTCATTCGCCGTTGCATTGGAAGCGGTACGAATATTGCAGCTCGTCTTCGAGGCAGCCAGCTCCGCGCTCCACAGCCCATTTGTAGTATCGACCTTCTGGTTGGTCATCGTAGAGCCGACATACCAGCCAGCAGTATCAAAGGGGAAGTCTCCATAAGTCGGGCCTGCATAGCGCAGTTCATCGACCTTCTTGTTGTCAAAGTCAAACTTCAACTCATCGTTCTTCTGACTCGTCGGAGCAATGTCCGTCGGGCCTGCATAGAGATAGTCGATCTCGATCGTGGTTCCGCTGAGACTGTTGTTCTCCTGCAGGAAATCGAACATAATGCGCTTAAGCGTGACACCGCTGGGCGCATTGAAGCTCACTGTCTGCCACTGATTCTCCTTAAGCGTGATGCTCTTCGTGAGGCTCATCGAGCTGTCAAAGGTGGAGTCATCCGTTGTAGTGGTATACCACAGCTCTGCCGTAATCGTCTTTCCAACTGCAGCGGTGGGCAGATTCTTGGTTCTGTAGCGAACCTCGATGATGTCACCCGAGCTGACCTTGTGACCGAACGAGCCGCTATTCAATTCCATATGTACATAATGATCACCGCCGCCGGTCACACTGCGAAGCACACCGCTGGTCGTCGTGTCGATCGTCGGTGCAGACGAGCCGTCGCCCGTATTGACAGCCAGCCAGGAAAGCTTGGATTCAGGACTGTTCTTCCAGAAATGCCATAGCGTAAAGGAATTCGAATCACCGCAGCGGGTGCAGAAGCCGTTTACATAGTTATGCCCAAATGCTGCGATCTCAACATCACTGATCTCGATTTCATTCGTCGCTGCACTGTCAGAGAACAAGGTTGCGCACTTGGTGCACTTGTAGTGTGCCTTCACGCCGGTCGAGGTACAGCTTGCATCGGCAGCAGCGACCGAGCTCAAAGTATGTGTGCACTGATACAGGCCCCAGGTGGACTTAACGGTCTGGTAATTCTGCAGGCTTGACGGATATGCATCCTCGTCAGAGACGAAAATCGGGAACGCCTTGCCATTGTTGACAGCCTCATTAAATGTATCCGTTGCGCTCTCATTTGAGCGGTCCCAGTAACCGACGTTTTTCTTCATCGTCGCGGCAGCCTGAGCAACCGTCTTTCCGGCGATCAGCTCATCGGTAAAGGCATCCAGCCAGTATCTGTCATAATGGAAGGAGATCGTGCGGCTATAGCCGAAGGTCGCCTCAACACCGCGCTGCATCACAGGCTTGTGCATCGTATTGAAACGCATACCTGAGCAGATGCCGAACCACACGAAGCTGTTTGGCGCATCCTTCGTCATATGTGCGGCGATGGCGGTACCCGTCACCATATACTCGCTGCCTTCTCTGTAGGCATTGCCATTATAATCAGTCGTCGTGATACCCGTGCCGCTGTTCAGGCGCAGGTAGCTCTTACTGCCGGAGTATGTACCATGGGAGTCGATCAAAACGATCGCACCATTGGAAATAGCAGTTGCAACCTTATCAATCGTTGCGCTGTAGTCAGAATAAAGCGTATAGTTGCCACCGGTCGCAGAAGCGAGCGATTTGGCAATTGTCTTGTAGAAATCTGTAAAATTGCCGTCAATGCCGTAATATGGGCCGACAAGATACACATCCTTACCCTTGGGTCTGCCCTTTTCGGCATAGGAAATATACTCATAGCCGGACTCCGGTGGGATGATCGGATTGCCTAAGCGCTCCCCATTGTTTCTTTCATTTCTGTCATCGTGATAGGTATAACGACAGGTAATGCCCTCGTCCGTCTTCCACTCAAAATAATCCTCATAGCGTACAAGCGAGCCATCGCGATAGTTCACAGAGCTCTTGACGTAGGCGACGATCGCCTCGATGCCCTCGGGATCGGTTTCGCCATCCTTTGTGGCATATCTGCCCTTGAGGTCATAGATCTGATCCCAAACGGAATCAGTCACGGCGTAATCTTCCTCCGTAAAGACATGATCCTCGATCTGCTCCTGTGCCGAGTTCATCGGCAACATTCCGAGCATGATGCAGAAAATCATAAACACAGCGAATAATCGTTTCATGAATGTACACTCCTCATTGTATGATCATGTGTACATTATAGCACATTTACGAAAAAAGTAAAGATTATTTTCAAAATTTACGTCATTTCACACAAAGCCAATGCGCATTGTGTTGTTCATCACACAAATTTCAAGCATAAAAAATCGGAACCTCGGAGGTTCCGATTTTTCAGTCTGTCGAAAAACTTGTTTTTCGGCAGACTGTCAGAGTTCAAAAAGTCGTCAAGACGAGCAAACCGAGCGCGTCGGCGTACGATGGTACGGTAGAGCTCGGTTTGCGATGTAAGTCAAAATGCCTTGCGTAGCAAGCATTGAAAGCGTTTTTGGCTTATATCAGAGTTATATTCACAACAGGCTATTTGAACACAGATCGCCAACCGTCAAAAAATTTGCATTTTGACGATTGGCGACTTTTTTGACACTCTGAAGGGGTTGTCTCAAAACTAAATAGCTCAGCACCCACCCCTAATGAATAGGCGAAGACAAGTTGTGCACAGAAAATCATGGTTTTGTGCATAAAAATTGGATTTTTCCCTAAAAAAGACACACCAAA
>SVMF01000027.1 GCA_015067565.1 Oscillospiraceae bacterium
ATTTACAGGAATCGGGATACTGGGAACAATTCACAAAAAGAAGTGTAATTCCAAACAGTAATCAGTCTGAGTTGTATTTTGAAGAGCCCAACATAGAACAATTTGTAGAGCGTCTTGAAACACTTTATCCTGAAATTGAATATGTCAATCACTTGATGACACACAGTTGGGGGCAAAAGGTGGTCAGATTCTACGATTTGGATGGTAACTTAATTGAAGTTGGAACCCCGATATAATCAACAAATTCCAATACGTCGAACTGATAGCAACAGCGAGTTGCTTGCGAACTTGAACATCTCGCACTATAATAATATTGAGGTGGTGATTCTATGGAAACAAAAGATATTATTCTCGAACTGAGAACAAAAAAAGGAATGTCGCAAGAAGAACTTGCGGAAAAAGTGTTCGTAACCCGTCAGGCAGTATCTCGCTGGGAGACAGGAGAAACCGTTCCAAATACCGAAACATTAAAGTTACTCTCAAAACTATTTGATGTTTCAATCAATACGCTCCTTGGTTCACCAAGGCAACTTGTTTGTGAATGTTGTGGTATGCCCATTGATGACAGTAATGTCAGCCACGAAAAAGACGGTGCATTAAACGAAGAATACTGCAAATGGTGCTACGCAGACGGAGAATATACTCTTGACTTTTTTGAAAAATATAAGGATCTTGGCGGAAAAGAAAAGTTTGAAGAGTTCAAGCGGCAGCTTATCCACGAATTTAATACCTTGCTTCATATTGAAGGATTACCCAAGGTAGAAAACCTTAATGTGTTGTCGGGCAGTTTTATCAATCTGGAATACCGCCTTCCAAACGGCCAGATTGTAAAATTTCTTGATGATAACGCTACTTATCTTGGAAGTCAGCTCGAATGTGAATTCGGCGGCGAGCGTTGTTTCGGCATTGCCGCAAATATGGAATTTTTGCTCGTTTGCACTTATGAAGAAAATGGAGAAAATCCAGAGTTGGTTATTTACAAAAAGCGATAGATAAATTCCAATTTGTCGGTCGGTTGCATACACTTCTTGGGTTGCATTTCAATGCAACTTTGCAACCCAATGCAACCCATATCGAAAATTGCGTTTGTTGCCAAATATAAAAGGGGAAGCCGGTGGCTTCCCCTTTTATGTTTCCGTTAAGATCAGACAGGACTCGAACACGAATGTTATATCTTAAAAACACTGTAATTGCAATGGGTTGTAGATTTCATTACAATTTTTGTTACAATTCTTTGCTGAAAAAAGCGGTGAAGGTTTCGGCGTGTTTACGGATATCGGCATCGGCGAGGTGTGTATAAATCTCGTGCATTGTGGCGCTGTTTGCCTAGCTGCCGATCTTCATTGCGACCTTCTCGGGGATCTGCAGGTGATAGGCTAACCGTTATCTTTGCACCCTTGTATGATTGAGTGCGTGAAGATACATGACCCCCTCTGAGTCATAGTCTCAGAGGGGGTTAATGATATCCGTTCCCTACGGTAACGGATGATATGCGCTTCGCATAAGAATGGAACGGATATTATATCACATTCGCTCTGCAAATATATCATTCCAATGTTTTGATTTGAATATGTGTGTCCTACTATGGCGCGTGTGGGAAGCCGCACACCACGACCGAAGCCCCGGGATAGGCGAAGGCCTATCCCGGGGGTTCGTATCTTATTGGGTTGCCATGTAGGCAGCAACGGCATCACCATAGGTGAGCATTGCGTTGACGAGGTCAATTTGGCCTGCGTCGGTGCTCGTTGCACGAGTCTTTGCAACATAGCTCTCAACGCTCCAGGTCACAGTGTCCGTGATGGCAGTGTCGCCGTCGTACAGAGTGACGGTGATGAGTCTTCTCATCTGCTTTGCGCCGACATCGTCAAAGTCTGCTGCGATCATGACGGGGTTGAGGTTGTAAGCAGGCAGCTCCTTGATAACAGTGCCATCAAGTGCGTCCTTGACAACGAACTTCATGTTTGCAAGGTTTGCACCGGGCTTCAGGTGGGAAAGCGTCAGGGTGACTCTTGCCTTCAAAACGACGCTGGTGTTCAAGGTGCCGAGGCCGCCCTCTGCCTTGGAAGCATCGACTGCCTCGGGGATCACGGTGGTAGCATAGGCGAGATGTGCTTCCTTTAGATCATCGGAAACCAGGTTGTCGGTGTCGTAGTCGAAGTAGGTCTGCGCCACTGCGCCGTAGCGAAGCATATCGACATACATCGTCTTCTTCTCGGGAGTCGAGGTTGCAAGGTCCAGACCTCTGAGCAGATAATCCTTAACGGAATCCGTCTGCGTCGGGCCGTAGAAGATGTTGCCTTCTGCGTCCTCGCAGTACAGGGTTGCTCTGATTTCGTCGCCCATTTCCTTTGCGGTCAGACCCGTGAAGCTTGCATTGTGCAGGAACGGATTTGTTGCATTGGGCATCGGGGTCAGGGCCGTCTGGCCTTCGCCGTAGCCGAAGATCACAGTCTTGGACTCTCCGCCGATCATTTCCTTCTCGACAACGAGATAGAAGCTTTCATACTTAGATACCATTGCATTCTGAACGGTGAATGCAACGCTCATCTCAGCACCAACGACAATGCTCATGCTGGGCTTCAGGCTCTCGACGTACATTTCCTTGGGCGCGACAACCTCGATCGCACCGCAGATACACTTGCCGTCTTCATAGGTATGTGCCTCGATGACGGAATAGTCGCAGTTGGAGCAACCGACAGTGTGCTTCTCGCCATTGTCGGTATAGGTATAGCTATGACCGGTTGCAGGAATGACCATATATTCCACCGGCAAGGGATACCTGCTCACCTCATCCACGAAGGTCATTTCGCAACGGCTGCACTTGTAATGAGCCTCGAGGCCGTCTTCGGTGCAGGTCGGGGCGACCTGCGCAACATACGTCGATTTATGGTTGAGCTTTTCAATGGTCTCGGTCTGTGTATCACCGCAGTGGCAGGTGAAGGTCTTGGTGCCTGCTACCGTGCAGGTCGGCTCGGCGGTGATCACACCGTTATCGTAGCTGTGGCCAAGTGCTGCAATCTCAGTCTGTGCAAGAAGTACCTCTTTGCAGACGGAACAATGCTTGCCCTCGGTCAAACCGCCTTCGGTGCAGGTCGGGGCAACTGCACCGTCCTTCACCTCGCTGTGGCCAAGTGCTGCGACCTCGGTCTGTGCAACGAGAACCTCATTGCAAACAGAGCAATGCTTTCCTTCGGTTAGGCCACTTTCGGTGCAGGTTGCGGCAACCGCTTCGTCGATCACCTCGCTGTGGCCGAGGGGTGCAGTTTCCTGGTCGATATAGGTATCGTTACAAACGGAACAGATGTAGGTGGTATAGCCCACATCGTCGCAATCGGGTGCGGTCACGACCGCTTCATAGCTGTGTCCGGATGCTTCGACCATATTCTGTGGTGTTAGGATCTGCGAGCAAACCAAACAGTGCGTACCTTCCGTGAGACCTGCGCTTGTGCAGGTCGGGTCAACCGCTGCATCCGTTACCGGGGTGTGTCCCAAAGCGGTGATCGCTTCGGTTTTTGTGCCCTTGCATCCTGCGCAAGTGTAAGTCAAGACACCTTCCGTCATACAGGTTGGCTCGGTGGTGACGGTTCCCTCATCGTAGGTGTGTGGGAGCATTGCCAGGGTCTCGGTTTCCTTCAGAATTTCCTTACATTGATTGCACTTGATTCTGACCGTTCGGCCCTCGGTGGTACAGGTCGGAAGCTTTGCTTGCGTCAAGATGCTGTTTGAATGCATCGTAGTACCATCAGCAGAAGGATAAGTGGTTGTTGCAATCCAATTTTTGAGATAGTCGTTTGCTGCATAGTGTTGCAGAAGCGCAAACTGCGACGAGCCCTCAAGATCTGTGTGCATCGTGACATAGACATTGGGATCGAAGGTCGGTGAGAGCTTCATGAGCTTCGTGCTCTTGTAGTTGCTCACAAAATGCTGAAATGCCTTTTCGTAATCCCCCTTGTTCGTGTAAAGGAAGTTCTGACCGTTCTGGTTCATATAGAACCTAATATCAAAAAACGGACTGGCGCAACGGCCTTCCTCAATGCCGAAATTGACAAAGTGCTTATAGAGCTTTTCCTCATCGTAGCCGTAGGCATTTTTAAGATCGGGATGTTGATCTGCATAATATTGAGTATCGAATATATACGGCTTGAGCTCCAGCGGAATGCTGACGGCCTTTGCGGAACGGAGAACGGGGAACTCGAAAACCTGCGGCCCCTTGTATGAAAGGTAGTTGGTCGCATTGGGAAACCAGGTTCTGGTTTGCACCATATTTTTGTTCACACTCTCCGTCGCTGTCCATTCCCACTCAGGAATCGGCCAGAGCGCAACAGAAGGAGCGATCGTATCATATACATTCTTTGCCAAGCCGTAATAGCCATGGTGTGCCACCTGAACATAGTCGCTCTTCAGATTGAAATAGGTATCATTGTTGTTCGCATTGCGGTTGTGGTACAGAAGTAGCATCACACCTGCAACAAAGCCTGCATCTCCTGTGAAGAGGATATTATTACCTGGCACGGTCACGCGGAAGATGATGCTCGACTCGTTGAGATTGTCCGCAAGTAACTGCTTGGGGGTTAAGTTGGTGAAGGTGCGTCCCTGCGCAGGAGGTGTGCCGTTATACTTAGTGTTGATGTTGTCTGCCGCCCACGCAAGATCGGTCATATCCAGCAAAACATCGATATGCACCTCGTCAAAGTCAAAGGTGCTGTTGCACTTGCCCGAGTGGATCGAGTTGACGAAAACCTCCTTGACCGCTCCGCCTTGTCCATTCTTTAGGTTTTTCATGATGGTTCGGGCGCGTCTGGCGGCCGTTTTGGTCGAGGCTGCATCGCAGGATGTGAAATATTTGTCGATCTCTTCATCCGTAGGGTTGTGGTGATAGAATGCCTCGACCGTAATCTGATCGGAATAGAGTGCGGCAATGGTTCCCGCAGCACCGTGGTGGTCGCCGTGTGCGTGCGTAAAGAACCATGCCGTGACATGGGGCGTGGAATCTCCCGTAATTTCCTGCAGATAAGAAAACAGATACTTTCCGTCGTAGTCGCCGGTTTGCCAGCCACCGTCGATGATAATGATTTTACCCTTGCGTGTCTTAATGATATAGGACATATTGTGGTCGAAATCACCAGAACCACGCGGGGTCTTCGAAGGAAGCTGATACAGCGTGGTCGTTGCATTGGTTTCTTCCTGACTCAGGCCCTCAATCGTGAGATAAAGTTGATTCTTGAAGGCACGCAGTTCAGATGACTTGGCATCGAGGGTATCCTGAATGTAGTCATATGGTTGGATCATTTTGGTTGGCACGGCATTGTATTTATTGAACAGATCCATACTTTGCCGCAGACAGTTCAGGAACTCTTCATAGATCGTGGGATTGTAGAAAATCGGGGCATCGAGATATGTGCTCATCTCGGTGATCGCTGCACGCAGATCCGTTGTCGACCAAAGCCTGTATAAATACAGCACATTGCCGGTGTATGCGTTGTCGCCGGCGCTATTGTCCTTCCAACGATAGACTGATACATTGTTGTTCTGGCGCAGACCGTGTGTGCCTGTGTAATTGCGAATACCGAAGTTACCAGCACCGCTGCTATGCTCAAAGCGGAGCTTGTCCTTGGAAAGTGAGGCCTTAACATGGTAGAGATTCGTGTACGTTCCTGTATACTGAGAACCGATGCCCAAATACAATCCGTTATTGAACTGCAGGTTATATGCCGGCATGCCGTTGCTGGCCGTGCCTGCCGGCACAAGGTTGAAGGCATGCTTGGTGGCAATGCCACTTTTGATATAGTGGAAATTCGTGGTATCCGAGGGTGTGACCTGCACGGTCGGCAGGTCAGCATCCGCTCCCGTCCACGAGCCATCGAGGGCAAAGAACACACCGTCCTGGTTTCTGACCAGATAGTGTTTCCCTTTGAGGTTGATCATATCGGTCGAGCCGTTCGAAGACGGCTTGAAGCTTGACAGACTGACCTTGCCGTTGTAGTTCTTGCCGGCGGAAAGCGCTGCAATTTCCGTTTTGAGAGCTGCCGCGGTGGACGCAAGCTCTGCGTCCGTGGCGGTTATGATTTGTATCTGCTCGGTTTTTGCGGCACTTGCTCCCACGGGAAGCAGCGTCAAAAGTATACACAGACACAATATGAATGCGAGGATTTTTGCTCGAATACGCATATTTCGTTCTCTCCTTATATATCACGGTGATTATCCTTTATTTTTCCGCGCTTGCCATATAGGCCGCAACGCCGTCACCGTAGGTGAGCATTGCGTTGACGAGGTCAATTTGGCCTGCGTCGGTGCTCGTTGCACGAGTCTTTGCAACATAGCTCTCAACGCTCCAGGTCACAGTGTCCGTGATGGCAGTGTCGCCGTCGTACAGAGTGACAGTGATGAGTCTTCTCATCTGCTTTGCGCCGACATCGTCAAAGTCTGCTGCAACCATGACGGGGTTGAGGTTGTAAGCAGGCAGCTCCTTGATAACAGTGCCATCAAGTGCGTCCTTGACAACGAACTTCATGTTTGCAAGGTTTGCACCCGGCTTCAGGTCATATCTCTGGCGATCTTCCTGTGCATCGGCAAAGTCGATAAAAATACGATCCTCCTGTTCGGGCATCATTTCCTGCGGCCCAATGTAGATGTAGTCAATAGAGAAGGTTGCCGTTGCACCGGAGGCAGATTTGATATTGACAAACTGCGGATGCACCAGATTCAGCCATTTAAACTTCATATAGTCGGTGGAATTCAGTGGGAAGGTCAGGGTCGTATAGCCCTTGCCGACAACATCTGCAACTACAAAGCTCTTTTGATAGCGGGTATAATACTTCGTCGCGTCGGCCGCATCGTTGATGTCATTCGGGCAGTCCACATCGAGGCGGAAGATACCCTGACCGTTGGTTGCCGAGGAGACGGCATCGTCGATCTTGAAGCGCACCTGGCAATAGTCCGTCGATTTCGGGATATAATGCAAAGCGCGGTTGCCCCATTGTCCGCTCGTGGGGCCCTGGATCATGCTGGACAGACCGCTGGAGGTGATCGTTTCATTGAGCGGCGAGAAGCTCAGAACGCCACGAGTGATCGTGGGCGCTGCGGTATTTGTCTCCGGCTTCCAGCTGCTCTTGAGGTCGTAATTCAAGCCTCCGTAAACGCTGCTGTGATAGCGCTCGCGCGCAACGGCATCGTTGTTGAAATCGAACATCAGATACTTATCGGAATTCTTCCAGAAATTGTTTGCCGTGAGGTTGTTGACCGTACTGGTCTTGAGCAGCTTCTTGGCGGCAGACACACTTTCGATCTTTATGGTGCTCTGTCCCAGCGTGATATAAGATCCGCTGTAAGCATAGGTCTCGTGATCCACATCCGATACGACAACGACCGCAAAGGATGGGTCGCTGTAGTGAGAAGCGCTGTTCTCGGGGTAAACTGCATGGGTGTATTTGTTGCCCGAGATCAAGAGGCTGATGCCCATTTGGTCAAGCAGCTCCGTCCACTCGCTGAAGGTTTTCTTCATCGCCGCCGTATTGTACAGCGTGAACGGGATATGGCAGAAGGCCACTCTTGTGGGATAGTCCTTCCACTTGCCCGAAGCGAGCACCTCCTTCAGCCAGGCCGTCTGCTCACTGCGGTACGTTTCATAGGCGACCGTTGCACCGTAATCCTCGTGGGAGTCTGCCTTGTCCTCGCCGGAGTCCAGGACAATGGCAAAGAGATTGTTCTGTTCGATGGTATAGTAGCTCTTGTGTGACTTGCTACGTGGTGCCACCTCTTCGAGCAGATAGGAAAATGCGCCGCGCAGCTCGCGGTTACCGCGCGTATAGATCACAGGCTTCGTGCCGGAGGTGATCGTGCCGCAATTGGACAGAAGCAGTTTGATATTTTCCTCGGAGTCACCCTCCCAGGCATAATCACCGCCGATGTAGAGGGCATCAAAGCTCTTGTAGGTCGCAACTGCCTGCGCTTCGGCGTTCAGCCTTCGGAAATCCGACAGACACAAAATGACAGGCTCCTGCTTGTCGCCCATGGGGGTGAAGGGATAGGTGCGGCTGACCGTGCTGCCGTGCACGGGAGAATACGGTTTTCTCGTCTCCACGGACTGGAAGCACAATTTATAGCTTCGCGCCGAATCGAGCGACACCCTGGGCACATAGATCTGGTGATACTTACTCGCCCAATCCATCAAGCCCGTCGTGGAGTCAGTATATTTCACGCCGCCGACCTCTGCCCAGGCCATGCCGGTCGCATCGGTGTGGAATATGATCTCATAGCCATCCTCCACCGCGAAAACGGTCGGGTGCATGGTGTAAGGCGAAGCCACTGCAGGAACGCTGGCCTTCTTTGCAGGTTCTGTCGTCACCTCGAGCGCCTCAGGCTCGGGCATAGACTTGCTTGCCGCATCTGCAACATATGCATTGGTAAATACAGGAATCGACTTGGTTGCCTTGACCGTCTTGTCCTGCCGGATAATTTCAACCGCGTATTGGCTGTCGGAAACGCTGATGAATGCACCGGAGTATAGATCGGTGCCGTTTTCACGGTCAGAAACAACGACCGTTCTGAAATTGGGATCGCTCTTGTATCGGGTCGCAGTTGGGTTGTAGAAGGCCTGAGAATGCGTATGACCACTGACCACGAGGCTGATACCCATCTCGTCGAGCAGCTCCGTCCACTCGGAATAGACGCTTTCAAAGGTATCTACAGCATAGAAGGCAAACGGCACGTGGCAGAACACCATACGGACGGGATATTTTTCCCATTCTCTGTCCTTGACGATCTTGCGCAGCCATTCGGTCTGCTCCTTGCGATAGGTCGCAAAATCGACCGTTCCGCCGTACTCCTCGTGGGAATCGACCTTATCCTCACCGGCATCCAAGACCAGTGCAAAAATGCCCGGCATCTGCACACGATAATATGCACCCGTGGTATGGCTATAGCCGGAAACACGATATAATTCATGCGACATCGAGCCACGAACCTCATGATTGCCGCGAGCGTAGATGGTCGGCTTGCGGCCCTTGGTCACGGAGCCCGCCATGTCCAGCAGGAGCTTGAGATCCCCGTCCTTCGTCAGCGTGCTTGTATAGTCGCCGTCGATCACATAGACGTCAAATGCCTTGTAAGTGGAGATGGCCAGGTTGTAGTCATTGCTGCCGTGCTGGTCCGAGGCGCAGTAAAATACCGGGTTGGTCGGGATCCCGTCAAACGGATAGGTGCGACTGGCCGTCGTGCCGGGCACAGGCGTGTACGGGATGCGGTCAGACAGAGCGCGGAAGCAAATCTTGTAGGAATCTACACTATTCAGTGCACTCTGCGGAACCGTGATCTTGTGATACTTGCTGTTCCAGTTCATCAGGCCGTAATTGGCATCCTCGTACTTTACACCGCCAACCTCAACCCAAGCAATGCCGGTTGCATTGGTCGCAAAGGCGATCTGATAAGTATCCTCGACGATAAATACCGCCGGATGGGTGGTAAACGGTGCGCTGATCGACGGCACACAGACCGCCTTTGTCGCAGCCTCGTTCTGCGCTGCCGAAACCTGCTGCACCGGTTGGCCGCCAAATGCGACGCAAAACAGCGACAACAGAATCGAACATACCAGGAGCAGGGAGAAAGCCCGTTTCATTGCGATGCCCTCCTTTGGGAATCATAACAAGTCGAAAAACAGAAGTTTTATACAAAAATACTACCATATTCAACCATTATTTTCAACGATTTTTTCACAAATCTCGGTTTTTATGCGTTTTTATATGTATAAATTGCAAACTATGCTTATGGCCGCTCCACCAGCCATCGCAGTTCTCCCTCTCACAAGTGCATACCGCAACGGCAAGTCAGAATGGGAAGCACGATTTTCGCACAAGGTGTATTCATTCGGTGGGTTGCGGTGCATACTATCCTCGGGTGATCATCATGGATTCTATTTGGATGAACGGCATACAAATGCCTCATTTTCCGCCTTTGCAGGGCGATCTTCACACCGATGTGCTGGTCATCGGCGGTGGTCTGGCGGGCCTTCTGTGCGCCCATCGCCTGACCTGCGCCGGCATAAACTGCACTCTGATCGAGCAAAACCGTCTGATGCAGGGCATCAGCGGCAGAACCACAGCAAAGCTGACCTCTCAGCACGGACCGGTCTACGCAAGGCTTCTGGAAACGCTCGGCCCTGAACGGGCACGGCTGTACTGGCAGGCCAATCAGACTGCACTGACGGCTCTGTGCGCCGTGGCTGAAAAGGCAGAGTGCGATCTTTCCCCACACAGCTGCTATCTGTATTCCACGGACGGCACACAGTCGCTGGAACGAGAAATGGTGGCCTATGAACAGCTGCAAATCCCCTATCGTTGGGTAAACGCGCTGCCGCTTCCCTTCTCCGTTTCAGGCGCGCTTGCATTTGATCATCAGGCGCAGTTTCATCCCATGAAGCTGGCCTCCCACATCGCACGCGGCCTGAACATTTTTGAAAACACCAAGGCCGTATCTTTTGTAAAAAACCGTGTACAAACGCCAATGGGAACCATCTGCGCCGAAAAAATCGTGATTGCGACCCATTTCCCTCTGCTGAACAAGCACGGCGCCTACTTTTTGAAGCTGTATCAGCAGCGCTCGTATGTCATTGCCCTGGAAAATGCGCCTCAAACAGAGGGAATGTATCTGGACTGTGCCGAAAACGGTCTGTCCATCCGAAGCGCAGGGCCGTGGCTGCTACTCGGCGGTGGCGGTCATCGCACCGGGAAGAAGGGCCTTGGCTGGACGCTGCCCGAAGCAGTTGCAAAACGCTACTATCCGCAGGCGCACATTGCCGCCCGATGGGCCACGCAGGACTGCATGAGCCTCGACGCCATGCCCTATATCGGTAGCTACAGCAAAAGCACCCCCGATCTGTATGTTGCAACCGGCTTTCAAAAATGGGGCATGAGCAGCGCCATGCTGTCTGCGCTCCTTCTGTGCGATCTGATCTGCGGCAGGGACAATCCCTATGCTGCACTCTTTTCTCCATCGAGGAGCATTCTGCATAAGCAGCTTTTGTACAACGGGGCAGATGCCGTGCTGAACCTGCTGCGTCCGACCCGACCACGATGTCCGCACATGGGTTGTGCTCTGCAATGGAATCGCGCAGAGCGCTCCTGGGATTGCCCCTGCCACGGCTCACGCTTTGACCGAAAAGGACAGGTGCTGAACAATCCGGCCACAGACGACCTGCGAAGGCCGCCTCGGGCATAAAGTTCGCATGATTTGCGAAATAATTTGTTGACGCGTAGCATATGATGTGATAAAATAAAGGTAATCGAAATGAGTGGTGGAGTCTGTCATAAAGTTTCTCGGAAGCTTTATTTATTTCGGTTCATCGGGGAATCCGATTATCGAAATTCAGGGACAGAACAGCCTTTGTTCTGTCCTTTTTTGTTTTCCGATGCCTCGTCAGTCTCCCTCATTGCGGTAATATTTTAAAGGAGATGATATGATGAACGGCCTTACCCCCTTCCTCGCGCTGTCTTTCCTCGTCGTTGCACTTGCGTTCGCCTTTGCGGCGTATCTGTATGTATGGGTAAAGAAAAAGCCAACCAAGAACAAAACCATCATCGACGTATCCGAACTCATCAAAAAGGGAGCAAACACTTTTATGACCCGCGAGTACAAGATCCTTGCGATGTTTGCGCTGGGTCTTGCAGCTGTAATCTTTCTCCTTCTCCCGGCACCGATCTGGAGTGCCAAGGCACAAATCTCCAAAAATATCTACATGGCAGTTTCCTACCTCATCGGTACCGCTCTTTCCGCTGTAGCCGGCAAGATCGGCATCCTGGTTGCGACCCTCTCGAACGGTCGCTGCGCTGAGGCTGCGCAGAAGGGTATCAAGCCTGCCTTCCTGCTGGGCTTCCGCGGTGGCGCGGTCATGGGGCTTCTGGTCGTCGGCTGCGCACTGCTCGGTGTTTCGGCCATCTTGTGGATCGTCGGAGATGCCTCCATCCTGCTCGGCTTCTCCTTCGGCGCATCTTCTCTGGCTCTGTTCGCAAAGGCCGGTGGCGGCATCTTCACCAAGACAGCCGATGTCTCTGCTGACATCACCGGCAAGGTCGAGCTCGGCATCCCCGAGGACGACCCTCGCAACCCCGCCGTCATCGCCGACAATGTCGGTGACAACGTCGGTGACGTGGCCGGCATGGGCGCAGACCTGTTTGACTCCAATGTGGCGGCCATGGTTTCTGCCCTGGTCATTGCGCAGTCCCTCGGCAGCGGCTTTTTGAACACTGCCATGGTCTTCTGCTATGCCTTCCTTGGCCTGCTCGCCTCCATCATCGGTATCGCAACCGCCCGTATTGGCAAGAACGGCACTCCGACCAAGGCACTCAACTCCTCTACTTATGTCACAACCGCCATTTTCCTGGCCCTCTCGGCCGGCGCAACGGCACTGCTCGGCTTCTCCTGGCGCATTTGGGGCGCATCGGCAACCGGTCTGCTGGTCGGTGTTGTCATCGGTCTTGCCACCGACTATTTCACCGACGATACCAAGCCCATCGTCAAAAAGGTCGCCCACGCCTCCTCCTCGGGTCCTGCCTTCACCATCTTGTCGGGCACGGCCTACGGCTTTATCTCCGCACTACCTGCCATGATCGGCATTGCAGCCTCTGCACTGATTGCCTATAAGCTCTGTGAGCCCATGGGCGGCAGCTTCCCGATCTTCGGCATCTCCATGGCCGCCGTCGGAATGCTGTCGACCGTTGCGACCATCATTTCCAACGACGCTTACGGCCCCATCGTCGACAATGCCCGCGGCCTCGCCGAAATGGGTGGCCTCGGCGAAGAGACCATCGAAATCGCCGACGAGCTCGACTCGGCAGGCAACACTGTCAAGGCCGTCACCAAGGGCTTCTCCATCGGTGCTGCAGGCCTGACTGTCATCTCGCTGCTCGGTGCGTTCATGACCGAGGTCAACGATGCCATCCGCGCAGCCGGTGGCGCGATTGAAGACCTGATCACAAGCTTTGACATCATGGACCCGACCGTCTTCTTCGGCATCCTGATCGGTGCTGCCATTCCCGCTGTTTTCTCTGCCATGCTCATCCTCGGTGTTGACAAGAACGCTCAGAGAATGGTTGCAGAGATCCACCGCCAGTTTAAGTCCATTAAGGGTCTGCGTGAAGGTACGGCAAAGCCGGACTACGACAAGTGCATCGACATCGCCACCACCGGCTCGCTGCGTGAGCTGCTCCCGGCCGGTCTGGTTGCGATCCTTTCCACCGTCGCTGTTGGCTTCATCGGCGGCCCGAAGGCCATCGGCGGCTTCCTGCTCGGCAACATCGTCTCCGGTCTGCTGCTGTCGCTGTTTATGTCCAACTCAGGCGGTCTGTGGGACAACTCCAAGAAGTATGTCGAATCAGGTCACGAGGGCGGCAAGGGCAGCGAGGCCCACAAGTCGGCCGTCATCGGTGATACCGTCGGTGACCCCTTCAAGGATACCGCCGGCCCGTCGATCAATACGCAGATCACGGTCGTCTCGCTCGTGGCATCCCTGCTGTCTGCACTGTTCGTATCCTTCAACCTCTTCGGTTAATACATAATGCGTAATGAACAACGCGAAAGCCCTTGCAAGCCAAGGCTTTCAGGGCTGTTTTGCGTTGTTCGAGTGCAAGGTTTTGGCGGTAAAGCCGCTAAAAACCTTGCACATTTCGCACGAGCGTTGCGATGCTCGTGCGAAAATACGCATTGTTTACATGTCTGAATCGTGCAAAAACGGTTAAAAAGAGCCGTTTTTGCACGATTGCACAGCAACGCTGTGCGAATAAGCCGCAGTAGCGACTTATTCAGCAGACATTACATAAACGTGTCGCCAACCGTCATCGTTTTTGACGGTTGGCGACTTGCGTTTCAACACAAATATGCCAAAATCCGAAAAAATAATTGAAAATAGGTGAAAAGACCTATTGACAAATCATTTTTCTCTGGTATAATAGTCGAGGTTGCCAAAGACAGCAGGGGGTTTCGACCATAATTCCTGCCGAGGTGTCACAAGATTTTATTGATAAGATTTTTGTGTCCTCATGTCTTTTGGCATGAGGATTTTTTTCGGAGGTGACACACATTGCCCAATATCAAGGTACTCGAAAACAAGAAGGCAATTGTTGATGCACTGGCTGACAAGCTGCAGGGTTCCACCGCTGCTGTCTTCGTTGACTACAAGGGCATCAATGTCGCACAGGATACCGAGCTGCGTAATAAGTTCCGTGAGGCCGGCGTAGAATACACCGTCGTTAAGAACACTCTGACTCGTTTTGCCGCCAACAAGGCCGGCTACAACCAGTTTGACGAGGTTCTCAATGGTACCACTTCTCTCGCCACCACCACCGGTGACCCCATTGCTCCGGCTCGCATTATCTGTGAGTTTGCCAAGAAGAACAAGAACGTTCTGAAAATCAAGGGCGGCTTCGTAGAAGGTTCCGTCCTGTCCGCCGACCAGCTCAAGGGCTTCGGTGAGCTTCCCTCCAAGGACGCTCTCATCGCTCAGGTTCTCGGCACATTCCTGGCACCCATTTCCTCTCTGGCATTCGTGATCGACCAGATCCGCCTGCAGAAGGAAGGCCCCGCTCCTGCAGAAGCTGCAGAAGCCTAATCCATTATTTACAATAAACATTAGGAGGATTTTACAATGTCTGAAAAAATCGCTGCTCTGATCGAAGAAGTTAAGGGCCTGACCGTTCTGGAACTGGCCGAGCTCGTACACGCTCTGGAAGACACCTTTGGTGTTACCGCTGCTGCCGCTGCTGCTGCTCCCGCTGCTGCCGCTGCTGTCGAAGTCGAAGAGAAGACTGAATTCGACGTCATTCTGAAGGACTGCGGCGCTTCCAAGCTGAACGTCATCAAGGTCATCCGTGCCGCTACCGGCCTGGGCCTGAAGGAAGCTAAGGAAATCGCTGACAACTGCCCGAAGACCCTGAAGGAAGCTATCTCCAAGGAAGACGCAGAGAAGCTCGCAAACGAACTGAAGGAAGCCGGCGCAACTGCAGAGATCAAGTAATTTTTGCAAACAAAAACGACGACCGAAAGGCCGTCGTTTTTTTATGCCGCTATGTACAAATGGGGGCAATTTTGCGCAGCATCACGAAACCAATCACCACAGAGGAACGATACGCGTCAGCGTGCCGGGAGAGCGTCAAGAGAGAGGGCGGCTTGAAAACCGAGCTTGGCAGTAACGGTGCGTTGCTCCCGTCATTGTAGGGTCACGGCATGCCGTGACCGTGTGCAAGAAGTCTTGTCTTTCGCATATCGTAGCGCGCGACATCCTTGGCGCGCTCGCAGGCAGTTTTTTAAGGAAATTACGACTGTACAAGTCGGAAGTTTGCTCCACTGCGTGGGGCGTACCTTTCTTGCTCCTGCAAGAAAGGTACCAAAGAACAGGCATGGGGAGGCGCTGGAGCCTGCGGCGATTCAAACCTTTCATGTTTTGTTACTGCCTGCCCCGCCGCAGAGCCGCCCTCCCCATGACCCCTCCGGGCACGCTGCGCGTCGTCGTGACAGCGTTGTGGTCGTTTTTGCGAGGACAACCGGAGCGACCAATTGGAATTTGTCAATTATTTTCATAAAGTTTGATAAATTTTTTCTTGCAAAGGCGGCAAGAATTTCGCATCACGAAACCGATCACCACAGGGGAACGATCCGCGTCAGCGTGCCGGGAGAGCGTCAAGAGAGAGGG
>SVMF01000013.1 GCA_015067565.1 Oscillospiraceae bacterium
CAAAATGGCGCTGGAGGGATACTCATAACAGCTTTATTTTGCACATATTTTCTTTTATTTTCGCTCAATGTCCGAATAACCCCTGTCTTGCTTGACGCAAAACAGGGGTTATTCGACAGACTGAAACCGCCCATTCGGGCGGTTTTTCATTATTATTTCAAGAGCTTTTCGCCGGCTTTATAAATATCGCCCGCGCCGACGGTAAGAATCAGGTCCCCTTCCTGCGCAATCGAGCGCAAATATGCCGTAACCTCCGGAAGGGTCTCAAAATACTGCGACTCAGGGATCTCCTGCGCCAGATGCCTAGAGGAAATGCCCGTGGTATTCTGCTCACGTGCAGCATAGATCTCAGCCAAGACCGCAATATCGACTCGCTTCAGCTCTTCGACAAAATCATCAAAGAGAGCCTTCGTACGCGTGTAGGTATGTGGTTGGAAGGCCAGAATCACTCGCTTGTGGTTCATCAGTTTGACCGAATCGATGAGCTGATGCAGCTCGCCCGGGTGGTGCGCATAATCATCATAGACCTCGGCACCGTGATAGGTTCCCTTGAACTCCATACGACGGCCTGCCCCCGCAAAGGATGCAAGCCCCAAAGCCGTCTGCTCCCCATCGATTCCCATCACATAGGCCGCTGCCGCTGCCGCAAGAGCATTATAGACATTATGCTTACCGTAAACCTGAAGCTGAACATGACAGTAAAGCTTTCTTCCCACCATAATATCGAAGCTGCGGCAATCCTCAGACAGATTCTTAGCGTAAATATCTCGCTTATGATCCAAACCGAAGGTAATATAGCGAAGATCCGCCAGCGCCTGCATCGTGTTTTCATCATCTCCGTTGGCAATGACGAAGCCGGTGCGGGGAACGAGTGCCGCAAATTTGCGGAAGGAACGCTGCACGGCTGCCAGATCCTTGAAATAGTCCAGATGGTCTGCCTCAATATTGTTGATGATCGCCACAGTGGGATAGAAGTTCAGGAACGAATCGCAATATTCACAGCTCTCCATAATGATCGTATCGCCATTGCCGACGCGATGTCCAGCCTTCAGAAGCGGCAGATAACCGCCGAGCATGACCGTCGGATCCTGCTGCGCCTGCATAAAAATATGCGTGATCATTGAGGTCGTCGTGGTCTTTCCGTGCGTACCGGAAACGCAAATTGCATTTTTGTATTCGCGCATGATCACTCCCCAAGCCTGTGCACGCTCAAAAACAGGAATCCCCAGATCTCTGGCCGCAGCGATCTCGGGATTGTCGTTGTGCGCAGCCGCAGTGCGGATGATGCAGTCGGCACCTTCGATGTTCTCCGCATTGTGGCCGATGTGAACCGTAATCCCCTTCTTGATCAGCTCATCCGTGGAAACCGATGAGTTCATATCAGAGCCGGTAACGATCATTCCCATGCCGCGCAGAACCAAACCCAGCGGTCGCATGGAGACACCGCCGATGCCAATTAAATGAATATGTTTTCCGGGAACCAAATAGGTATCCAATCGTTTACGAATTGCCATAAAAATTCCTCCGAAGGTGCTTCTTCTGTATATTATATTATACATTTCGGCATTTTACAAGTATAATTTACTTGCCGAAGAGCTTTCCGATGGTTTTCACCGTCAGCGCATCGACCTTGGAAAAGTCGACAAACGGCTTACACATCTGCTCAATGCGGTCATGCAAGCGTTTGGCTCTGCGCAAATAATGTACCGCCTGGTATTGCAACTCTGAAACCGTTTTGCAGCAAAATTCCAACTCTTTCCGCTTTGTCGGAGACAGCGTGGAGTCCAAATCAATCCGACAAAAGCAAGACCCATGATACTGAAAATCTCTCGTTTCCGTCACAATGGCCATCTGTGCTGTGGGAATGATGAGATGCGCAAGCTGGTTTGGCATGATTGAACAATGGCAGGCAATGCAATGATGTCCGAGCGAAAGCGCCTTTTGTAGCACATATGTCAGCACCCTCGATGCCAGCAAATACTGGTCCTTCAGAACATATACACGCTCACACATTGCCGATGGGGTTTGCGTGCAGAACTGGGGCCCCTTCGGAGTCAATGCCGTCAGGAATCGATCGCTCCGCATCCCTTGCTGCCCCGTCGGCTGCAAGTTTGACAAGCGCAAGCATTCGGCAATCGCCTCCAACTCCTCATCAATAGCATTGGAGTCCGTTTCCAGTCGAATGCTTTGGCTTAAACGCTCTGCAGCAGACAGGCAGGCCGTCACGTGAGGATATTGTGCCGCATTTTCTTGCTGCACCAAATAAATCTCGTCTTCATTCTGTTTCATCAATTCCGAATCATAAAATTCCCCGAAATTGATGTAATTCGTGCTGCCTCCGCAAAGCTTTGGCTCTAAAACATGTGGCGAAGTGCCATCCACATAGCCAAGCGACAGCTGCGGAATCATGATGGCATCCAATGAATCCGGATCGGAGGAGCAGAGAATGTAGCTTACATCATACCCCTGCGCCACTGCCGCTTTGGCGATCGATCGCATAAAGGTAGACTTTCCGCAGCCTGCCCCACCCTTTATAATGTATAGATTCTTGACCTCATGAAAAAGCGTATCAAAAAAAGACACAAAACCATGGGCCGAACAAGTTCCCAGATAAAATACCGATTCCATAACAACCCTCCCCTCATATACCCTATGCATCCGCATCAAGGTATATGAGGGGAGTTTTTTCACAGCTCGATCCCGAGCTGCTCCATCTTCTTTTCAATGGCAGCAAGCGCCTCCTGTGGTGCGTCCAGGGCCAGAACTGCCTCTTCAAAGGGGCACATGCCGTCTCGTTTCCGATTGATGATATAAGGAACGATATGCTCTGCATCGGTCTGGACATGATGCTTCCAGAGAACTTGCAACGCACTTTCACTCATCACGCGGGCATAGACCGCTTTCACTTGCAGCAGGACATACAAAAACGCAGTCGCTTTGCCAACCACACGATCGGCCGCGCAGGCATCTTTCAGATCGGTATTCCGTTTCAGATACTGCATCAGAGGCTTGACCCCTCTCAAGGTCGAAGTATGTACCGACTCGCCCTTTACGATCGCGCAGGTATACTCACCCTCTTTTAAAATCCGTATTGCTCTTTGTAAATCACTCATTTTTCACCTCAATAGACAACCACGCGCGTACCAAGTGGAATATAGCGATAAATGTAATCGGCATTATCGATCGGCAGACGAACGCAACCATGAGAAAGCGGTATACCGACTCTGCCATTATAATATGTACCGTCGTAATTCAAAAGAACCGTGTGGAAGGCATGACCACCGTTGAACGAGGAAACCTGACGAACACAGTGATCAGAAAAGTTCCACTGTTTTGTATGTTTGAAAATCTCAAAAACGCCGGCCGGTGTCGGGGTTTCGTTCTTTCCGGTCGAACACGGGAAGGTGTGCAGAAGCTTCCAATTCTCCTTCTCACCCTTAAATACGATGACCTTTTGCGTATAGCGACTGACCCAGATCAGATAATCCGTCGAGCTGTCGTATCCGTTGAGATTGACAAAGCCCTCTTTGACGATCTGTGTATAATCCATCGTTCCGTCTGTTGTCACAAGATCGGTTGTGTCGCTGCAAACAAAACGCATGATCCAGCCGATCGTGCCATCCTCCAAAGAAACCTGAATGCGCTCATCGGGGTGGTATTCGAAAAAGACCTTTGTTCCAACCTCTAAGATACGGATCTGTGTCGTCATAGCCTTATCGGCATACATGGTCGCACGCTTGAGCACCGTACTCGGGATCACCTGCGTCTGTACGACCTCCAGTGCACCCTCGTATTCTTCCCAATAGCGTTGCCACCAGATATCCTCCAGTTCATCATAAGCCACGGTAATGGTCTTATTTTTCGGGTAAGAGACGATCTTCTTGACCATTCCGCTGCCGCTCAGGTTTGCATACTCGCCTAAAATCGTAATGCATTCCGCTTCACCGTTCATCTCCAGGGTTGTCGACGCCTCCAACTGTGCATCGGAAACATTACCATTGAGAGTGAGCTTACCACTGCGCAGAAGGACAGATGCACAATCACCATTAAAAACATGGCTTCCACCCAGAACATCGAGCTTCGTTGCCGTGCCGTCGATCACGCATCCATTGCCCCACAGATAAAGCTTCTCAACTTCACCAAGCGTAACCGCCGCACTCGTTGGTGCGCAGACCACCTGTGGGGTATTCAGCCCTCTCAAATCGATCAAAGAGTCCTTACGATTGCGCAACACAAGTCCCTCTTGAATGATCCATGAGCCGATGCTGAAGGAGCCGCAGCCTTGACCCAAAATCAAGGTTCCTTCCAGATTCAATTCCGTCGGAACGGGGGCCTCACCTCTGTAAATCACCGTACCGCTTGCAGCAATCTCCTCCGGAGTATCGGCAATGCAGTCAAAGGCACAATATAACAGCTTCGCCACCTCTGCACGAGAGATCAGACGCAGCGGACGGAAAGTTCCGTCATCGTAGCCCTGCATCATTCCCTGCGCCTTCATGGCAGAGACGGCATCGCGTGCGTAAGCAGAGATACTCCGCTGATCAGAAAACGACTGGTATGCAGTTCTGTCATCGGTCACGATGCCAAAGGCTCTGCACAAAACCACGACAGCCTGTTCCCGAGTGATCGGATGGTTCGGCTGCATCGATTTCGCAGACACACCCGAAAAAATGCCACAAGCCACCGCTGAGGAAAGCTCGCTATAATACCATCCGTTCGGATCCACATCTGTGTAGGATGTCAGATCCACGGTCTCCTTTGCGCCTAAGATACGTACCAGAACCGCTGCCATCTCCGCTCGAGTCATATTGTCAGAAGGTCGAAGGTCGCGATTCTCGTCACCAGCAAGAATGCCGTTCTCCACGGCAAACATCAGCGGTTCACGGCTCCAATCATCGGGGAACACATACTCTTCCGTTGCGCTTGTAGTGGTGATATAGCATTGGGCAAGCAGACATATAGTCAAAAGCAGCGACAAGATACGCCTCATTCGTTTCATCAGACCAACTCCTCGTGGATATTTTTCACTATAAGAATAGCACAAGACACCCAAAAAAGCAACTGTGTTAAATTCCTCTTTTCTGTCGAGAAAAAGAAAGAACTGTTGCTTTATTCGAAATATCAAAAGGGCTGTCGCCGAAGCGACAGCCCTTAAAGTTAGTTACTTGTTCTTACCGAATGGGAATTACTTCTCCATCTGGTTGAAGCGCATGATGATAGTAGCAAACTGTGCACGGGTAGCATTGCCGTTGGGAGCAATCTTGCCGTCCATGCCGTTGATGATGCCCATCTCAACGCACCACAGAACTGCGTCACGTGCCCATGCTGCAACGCTTGCTGCATCCGGGTACTCGAGCGTGTCGATGGTAGCGGTGGTGTCCATCTCAGCAATGTTCTTTGCATATCTCGTGATCATGACAGCCATTTCCTGACGGGTGATCGCCGCATTCGGGCGGAAGGTATTGTCACTATAACCGGTGACGATACCATTGGTCTCTGCCCAAACAACAGCATCAGAATACCACTCGCCATCCTTAACGTCGGAGAATCTTGCCTTCTCGCTGACAGCAGGGGAACCAGCCATACGGTACAGAACGGTTGCGACCATTGCACGGCTCAGGGTAACGTTCGGCTGGAAGATGCCGTTGGCGGTACCATTGAGCAGGCCATTGTTCACGCAGTACTCGACAGCGCCCATGAACCAATCCTTTGCAGCAACGTCGGTGAATACAGCGTCGATATCGGGCACAGCATTGGTGATGACGATTTCGCTGCGGTCACGCACACGCAGACGGGCGAAGATAGCAGCGGTAGCGCTGGTCTCGTCAACGTCGCGGGAGCCGACACCAACAGCGGTAACAGCCATACCAACCTTCAGATCATCCAGACCAGTATAGTCTTTCATGATGTAGCCGTTGATGAATACGCAAGCCTCGCCGGTGGTATCACGGACATATACCTTGTCGATGACACCTTCGGTCTTGTGGATACCGGTAACAAGGCCCTTGACCTTCATGAGGTTACCGATGGTTGCGTCGGACATAGCTTCCTTACAGGTAACTTCCTTCGGAACTACATCAAATACATCGTCAGAGACGATGCGGATATTGCCGCCAAAGTCGGAGCTGAGGTTCAGTTCGACTTCGCCGCAGTAGAAGGTGATTTCACCGTAGCAGCGAACATTCATGCCAATTGCGAAGTTGCCTGCAACGGGGAAGATGTTGATGCCGTTGCCATCCTTGTCCTGCACATAGATGCAGTCGAAGAATGCGGTATCCTGATCGTAGCCGGAAGCATTGGAGGAAACATAGCCTTCAATGACATAACGACCGCTGGTCTTTGCCTTAACTTCCTTGATCGGGGTGGCAGGAGTAGCCGGTCCCTTGGAGGTCAGCTCGCGCAGGATGTTCAGCACGATGTGCTTGTTAGCATAGTTGACATCGTCCTTGATGTCATAGTTGGAGAAGAAGGTAACACCACAGGTGACAACCCAGTTGTCATAGGGCAGATCCTCGTAGGTCATGATGTTGACCTCGTCCATGGGAACGGTGACCTTGCTCGGATCAGCAGGATCGTACTCGGGTACGAATGCGTTGCTGTCAAAGTAGCCATCATAGTGAGAGCCCCAAGTGGTCTGATAGCCTCTGACGAGAACCTCGACCTTATCCTCATAGCCCTCCATGATGGAGATGGGAGCGCCGTTGTAGAGCTGGAAGCCGGTCTGGTTGTCGGTAGCGGGCTTGGTGCCGAAAGCGTTGGAAGCAGTGTAAGCACCCTTGGTGAAGCGATGCTTGGTGTTGAAGTTCTCCTTAGCAGAGAAGTAGATACGGTATGCCTCGCTGGACTTCAGGTCGTTGTCGACGATGATACCGTTGACAACTCTGGAGTGAGCGCCGATGGCTTCGAGCAGAGCATTGGTGTTGTTTGCGCAGTTGTCATAGGTGTTGTCACGGTCGGACTTGGAGCAAATGATGACATTGCCGCCGTGGATCTTGACATATCTGCCCAGAGCTGCGATCTCTTCCTCAGTGTACATAGTAGCCTTGCCTGCGTTACGCAGATAAGGAACGGTCAGGATGATCAGATCGTACTTGCTGAGGTTGGTGAAGGTGAACTGACCTGCCTCGAGATACTCGCACTTGATGCCGTTATTTGCGCAGTAGGTAATGAAGTTGCCGACATTGCCTGCGTAGTCACCGGAGACATAGTAGTTGGTATGACCACGGTCAATAGCAACCTTCATCAGGCCATCGCCGTAAACCTTATGGGTCTCGGAAGCCTGGCACTTGAATTCCTTGCCATTGTACTTGCCGTAGTAAACAACCTTGATATCCTTGGTGCCCTCATAGGTGTGGACATAGTCGAAGGTGAAGGTCTTGGCTTCGCCAGCAGCGATGGACATATCCTCGTCGAAGGTCTTGATGACGGTGTCCTTACCGGCAACGACCATGGAGAACACGACCTTATCAAGCTCGTATGCGTATGCAGCTGCGTTGGTAACGGTGGAGGTGATGGTGTCAACCTCGCCGACCTCGCACAGAGCTGCGCTGTGGCTCAGGGAAGCGGTGATGGGGGTAGCAGCGCCAACCCAAACAGGAGCGGTAACAGCGATATCGCCGTCCTTCTGGGTGATCTTGATGTAGTAGTATGCATCGGTGTTATCCAGCTCAGTGTCGAGCTCGTAGGTAGCACCAGCGGTCTCGAACTTCTTCAGGGTAATGCCATTCTCACCGATGATCTCGATCTTGCCAAGAGCTTCGCCATCGGGATCGGAGATGCTGACTTCGAAGTGAACCTTCTTGACATCTTCGTCACCGGTGTCGATGATGGAGCCCATGAGCTGATCGTTGAGGTAGTAGTAGATGCGCAGGTTCTGGTCCTCGGTCGCATAGACCTGGCGATCAGACATAGCCTTGTAGATGCCAGCCTCAGTGAAGTTGTCAGTCATAACAACATCGCGGCAGGTGTTGGCATCGCCCCACTTACCCTTGTGGTTATCCTGGTTGTTCGTCGGAGCAACATGCCAGCCCTTGGACAAACACAGATCGTACTGAGAGTAGCTCGGCCAGTAGGAGCTGCCACCGACAGCGCCTTCGCCGTTGCCGACCTCGATCAGGGTCAGGACGGTGTCACGGGTCGGGGTGTAGCCGGCAAAGTTGTCGAAGTTACCGAATGTGGTGCCGGGGTGGTTGAACTGAGAAACAACAGGAGCATCCGCAATGTACTTGGTCTGAACGCCCTCTGCAACGGGGTTGCCATCGACATCGAGGCCCAGATTTGCATTGACCATCAGGTCGTTGTACAGATGCATACCTGCATAGCTGTTGGTCTTGTCGTTGAGCTTAGCATTGTTACGGGAGACGGGGCCGAAGGTATTGAAGCTGTTGGTATGACCAGGGCCACCGGACCAAGTCATCTCGTAGCCATACATGCCGATAAAGTCATCGGTGATGTACTTGGCAGCAGTCTGTCTAGCCTCTTCCCACTTGGTGATGCTGCCGCTCTTTGCCAGAGAAGACAGATCATAGTAGCTGGTCATGGTAGCAGTAGAGGTGGTATCAAAGTAGTTGGAGTGGTCGGTGACAAAGAGGAAGTCGATGTCGTCGGCCTTCATAGCATACTCGTAAGCCTGCTCCAGGGTACCTGCGCCGTCAGAGTACTCAGCGGTATGGGAGTGCATCTGACCGTAGTACAGGCTAAGGCCTTCCTCGCCAACGAAGAAAGACCAGGTCATCTCTGCCTTCTTGCCGTCAGCGCGGACAATTCTGACATAGATGGTGTGACGATCGTCAGCCATGTCAGCCGTCGGCTTGTAGGAGATCTTGGTTGCAGAAACAGTGGGCTTTACCTCTGCGCCGTCAATGGTCAGCAGGATAGAGGGGTTGTTGCCGCAGTTTGCAATGTTGACAACAATCTCAGGACGCTTCTCTTCCTGAGTTGCAGAGTTGGACATCGGGGAGACGGAGACGATGATGGGCTCATCATGGATCTCAACGGTCTTCTCTGCGGAGTAGACCATGTCATACTCGTTCTTTGCCGTGCCCTTGAGCGTCAGGCTGGTCTTACCGGCCAGTGCAGAAGCGGGAACAGCATAGGTGTACTTGTAGCCATCAACAGCCGTCGGCTCGATCTTGGTCTCGGTGCCGCCATTGGTCTGGTAGGACATCTCCATGGACTCAATCTTGGTGCTGTCGTCCAGCTCGACCTCGAAGTCATAGTCAACACCCAGGAATGCGTTGTCGGCCTTGATGTTCATTGCGGGATTCAGGACATAGCCGAGGCCGTGGGGATCTTCCGCCTTGAAGAACTTCATGGCAAAGATAGACTCACTACCGGTGTAGGTCCAGCCGCTGAAAGCGCTGCCGAAGTACTCGATACAGACGGGTCTATTCTTATACTTTGCAGTCTTGTTGTACATGATGTAGCCGCCGGTGCACTCCTCCAGATACCACTTGGTGTAGTCCGTCTGAGTATCCGCGAAGAACAGCGCCTCGTCGTTGGTGCCATCGGCATTGTTTTCGGAGGTAGCAAGATACTTGCCCTTGTTCTCGAAGGTGTAGTACTTGGTTCCGTCATAGGTAACATTGAAGACCAATGCGCCGTTACCGGGGGTGAACACATTGCCCTCAAGGGAGGAAGTGATGGGCTTCAGGCTGCCGGTGTCTTCCGGGCCGAAGCAAGCTTCCGAATGATCGTTATAGATGACAACAGTGTCGCCGTTTGCGGGCTTTTCGCCGGCATGAGGCTTCTCACCGAGGTAGCCGTCGCCGTCTTCATCAGCGTTTGCATCGATTGCATAGAAGCTGAAGCAGTAGATGTCGGACATTTCCTTGCAGGTCCATGCCTTAAAGGAGCTGTAGAACTCGATGTAGATGTCGTACTTGTTGTTGTACTTGAAATCGTTGTTGATGATAACGAAGCCTTCGAAACCATCAACCTGCTGGATCTTCCACTTGCAGCCCTTCTCAGGAGCGTCCTTGAACGCCAGCATCTCAGCAGCATCGGTATACAGATACTTGCCACCGCAGGTGATGTAGTAGGTGCCGTCAGCGTTCGGAACAAGCGTGTAGACGCCTGCGCCCTCACGGACACCCAGGTTTGCGTTTTCTTCATAAGTCTGCACGGCAGATACTCCGATGGAGCCGCCGCTTGCAGTGCTTGCGAAGACGCCACCTGCAGATGCGCTGTAGATAACGACAGTCTGATCGGCTGCAGGAATCTCCGTAAGCGGAGTCGCAGTCACCAGCTCGTCAGCAGCAGCGACAACAGGCAGCATTGCGAGAATCATTGCCACAGCCATCAGCAGGGAAATAACTCTCTTGAATTGCTTTCTCATAGTGTTTCCTCCTTTTAATCTTCTAACCATATCCTCGCATGGGCGCAAAGATACTTATAGTGATAGCACAATAATAACATATTCTCGCAAATATTTCCACACAAAAAATGATTTTCATTCTAAATTTTTTCATTTTCGGCAAATGTAACAAATTTGCATACTACCTCTCGGTAAATATGCGCTTTAATATTGCGAATTTCTTCTCCCGCTGCAGTTTTTTTCGGCATCCGTTCTCATTTGAATTTTGTTGTCCTCCATGCTTCTTGACAGACGCAAATCTCAGCATTATAATATGTAGCATCAACTGCACGGAGGTTTGAGATGAAGATAAAATCTTTCCGTTATTTCCTGCTGAGTCTGATCGCAGGAACACTGTTCGCCGTTGGTGGCATCGCCCTGTTGGTTACGATCCTTTTGCGCAATGAGTGGCGCATCATATCGCTTTTGGTCTGTCTTCCAATCATCATCGGCGGCATTTTCCTGCTGTATTATGCGTGGCTTTTTTATAGCCAAGGCTCGCGTGATCCGAAGACCGATCTTGCCAATGCACGCGGTTCCGGTATGCATTCAAAAATCTGGACTATCGTCATTTTATCGGCCGCTGCATGCATCTTCTTTGGCTTCTATTCCGTCGCTTCGGAGGTCGATCCTGTACCAAAGTCCAACGCCCTGCAGAGCCTGAGCTACGAATCGGCCGAGGTTTTGGAAATCACCTCGGAATACTACCAGGGCAGCCAGGAGATGGAGGATCGTCCGCAAGGTGAGCAGATCACCACGGTCGAGATCAAAACAGGCCCATACGCCGGCGATGTATATTCCAACGTACGCAACTCTCTTTCCGTCTATTACGGAACGATCCTGGAGGTCGGCGACCGCGTCATCGTCGCCATCTCCGACGACGGTACCACCGTCACAATCGACAGCAGCTACATCTATAACTACGACCGCACCACTCCCCTGCTCATCATTCTGCTTCTGTTCCTGCTTACGACCGTTTTGGTCGGCGGCAAGGTCGGTGCAAAGTCCCTACTCGGTCTCGGTCTGACCGTTTTGTGCGTATTTACCATTCTGTTCCCGTTGCTGATCGGCGGATGGCCGACGCTACCCACCATTCTGGGCATCTGTGCCTATGTCACAATCGTGGAATTCGTCATCATGGGCGGTGTGAATAAGAAGATCCTGGTCGCCATTCTGGGCACCATCTCCGGTGTCGCCATCGCCATGCTCTTCGGTGAGATTTCGGCTAGCATTCTGCGCCTTAGCGGCTACCAGATGAAGGATGCCGCTGGTGAGATCGAAGCCCTTGGTCAGCTGCGACAGACGCAGGATGTCAACCATGCCATCCGTCTGAATGATCTGCTGGTCGGCGGTATCCTGATCGCCGCGCTCGGTGCGGTCAACGACGTGGCCATGAGCATCAGCTCAGCCATGAGTGAGCTGGTTGCCGTCAATCCCGATCTGACACGCAGGGAGCTTTTGAAATCCGGCATGAACATCGGCCGCGATATGGTCGGCACGATGACAAACACGCTGATCCTGGCATTGGTCGGCGGCAGCTTCGTTGAGATCCTGTATTATTCCTCGTTGGATCTGAGCTTCTACGAACTGATGAGCACGACCTACTTCCCAATTGAGCTGATGCAGGCCGTAGCAAGCTCCATCGGTGTCATTCTGGCCGTGCCGCTTTCCGTTGTCCTCGGAATGATTTTTTTCGCACACAGAAAACAGAAAAAAGCATAAAGCAAAACGCAGGGATGAAGCTTCATCTCTGCGTTTTATTCTTGGATCAAAGTCGGATACGACCACCAATCAACTTGCCGGTTGCAGCCAAACGTTCAGCATCACGGCCTCTGGGCTCCAAAACCCCGTGAGCACCCAGAACCATCAATATGGCAAGATAGGTGTCCCAACCAAGGGGGGCAGCGCCGCGTTCCATCTCAGAAATCTTCTGGCGGCTCTTTCCGATCGCATCGCCAAGTTCAGCCTGAGACATATGCATCTTCTTTCTATAGAGAGGCAACTCACGAACCAACGACTCGATCAGCTCTCTTTGTTGCTCTGTCTGTACAAATTGCGGCATTTGTCTTCCCTGCTTCCTTTCGTAAGATTGCATAGTGACATAAAATTCACTCTTAGCAGCATAATTATAACACGACTTTCAAAAATTGTAAACTATTATATCCAAAATTTTTGAAAAAAATCAACATTTTTTCATCAGCAGAGAGAACGGAAGGTCGTCGCGGAACGCAATCAGCAGGGCCAAAAGCACGATCAGAACCGCCAAGGTCGCAAAACAGATCTTGAGCCATCGGTGCTCGTTCTGCTCCGAATCCCTTATCGGCGGCGATGTCGGAACGAACTGACGCACGATCGGCCCCTCAGGTTCATAGGTCGGCACATAGGGTTGCGGTTTAAAGAAGACAGGTATAATCGGCTCGATGGGTTCCATCGTCTTCGGGCTTGCAAGCGGCAAATTCTCTTGTTTTTCAATCGTTTCCGGTGTTCGCAAGCTCTTTCCGCAAAGATCGCAAACCACCGCATTCGGGGCATTTAGCAGGGCGCAGCTGCAGCGTCGATAATCGGTCGTTAAACGGTGCGAGGGCAGCCGTCTCCATAACATCCCATCGGCAAAGCTGACCGTTTCCACCGTAACGATCAAGGAAGCATTTTCCTGAACTCCGAGCGAGATCAGCCGTTCCTCACCAAAAACGCTGTGCGGTTGGGCATTGCAATTCGGTATTACTATCATTTGTCTCTTAAAAAGACTTTTCCCTGTATAATCGGTGCCTTCAATGGAAATATATACATCGCATACAATCCGCTCCGAACGGTTAACCATGCGGAGCTGTACGAATTTTGAACCACTGGCGTTGTGCGTGCATTGGCGGCTGCAATGGACATGGATCGGGCAATGCAGCTGTAGCATGTTCTGTTTTTTCATCTCATGCAGGGTAAAGCGTTCCATGTCCATGCACCTCTTTCGCAAAATTTAGTACATTGTATCATAGAAAAGTTGCGGAATCAACTGTTTTTTGCGGAAAAGGTCTGAAAAAGCCTCCATCAAAAGATGGAGGCTTTGAAATCACTACTTTGACATATATCGCATCAAAATGGCTGCAATCTGTGCTCTGGTGGCCGTGCCAGTCGGAGCCAGCTTGCCGTCCATTCCGTTGATCAATCCGGTCTCGACTGCCCAGCGCATCGCATCAAGCGCATAGAGGCTGATCTCAGCTGCGTCGGGGAACTCCAGTTTTGCATCTGTTACCTCCGGCGAACCTGCGTGGCGGTAGAGGATGGTTGCGATCTGTTCTCTTGTCAAGGGTGCCTCAGGAGCGAAGGTCACCGCGTCGATTCCATTGACAATGCCTTTCGACGCTGCCCAGACTACCGCATCATGATACCACGTTCCCGGTACAACATCGGTAAACGGGTTTACAAACTCATCAATGCTTTCGCTTGCCTCCGTGCGATGCAAGATCGTCACCAGCATCGCGCGAGTCACGGCTGCATTGGGCGCAAAACGTCTGTCGCCGACGCCGTTCATCATCGCATTTCCGTAGGCGAACAGCACCGCGTCGTGGAACCAGTCATTGACCGTAACATCCGAGAAATCATAGCACGGGCAGAATCTGCCGCAGTTGACGCAGATTTCGTCAACATAGTTATGGCCGATGGCTGGAATTTCATTTTCTACATAGAAGTCACCGCAACGAACGCAGGTGTAAAAATCGCCTCCGGCAAAATCGCAGGTCGGTTCCAGCTTACTCATCTCAAAGGAGTGCCAAAGCATCTCGTAGACCTCGTTGACGATCTCTTCTCCGCAATCCAAACAAGTTACGATGCGGTAACCACCCTCAAGGCAAGAAGCCTCTTTGTAATTTTCTTCGACATTCTGATGCGTGCATTCATTGTTTTTCGGAAGCACCCAGGTCGAATAAACGGTCTGCAAATCATCGACGTTACCGTGGCCAGGATATGCATCCTCGCTCGAGACAACGATCGGGAAAGCTGCGTCGTAGTTTCTTGCATCACGAATATTCTCATAGTAATCGCAGCAGTCCCACAAGCCAACCTCATTTTTCATCTTTTGGACGGCTGTTGCCACATCTTTTCCGTCGATCAGCTCATCAAAGAAAACCTCTTCCCACATATAGTCGTAGTCAAAGGTGACCGACTGGGAGTAGCCGTAAACGACCTCCATGCCCTTTGCACGCAAAGGTGCCTGCAGACCGTCGGTTGCCATACTCAGGCAGATGGCCATCCACACGAGGCCGTGATTAGCCTCCTTTTCCATGTGATTTGCAATGCAGGTGCCATCAACGGCATAGAGCTTCATGCCGCCACTGGCAGAACCGTAGTTTACCGCATGATACACGCCGTTAGCATCCATCTTGTAGTCATCGGTCGTCAGTCCTGCGCCCGTCTGCAGAAGCAAGTACGATGTGGTTGCTCCGCTGGTGTAGTCATCCCCACGGGCAAAGTCCGTATCGCCGTGACTGTCAAAGATCACAACCGCACCGTTTTCCATGGCATCGGCAACGGCATCGATGGTAGCCTCATTTCTCGTATAGAGATGGTATGTACCGTTCATGGCTGCCGCGATCGACTTACCTTCCTTCTGGTACTGGTCGGTAAAGCTTTCGTCAATGCCGAGATAAGGCTCAATGACATAGACATCATAAGCGCTTGCCGTATTCTGCTCGGAATAGCAGATCGTCTCGCGCTCAGGCTGAGACAATACAGACGCTTCTGCCTTTTTCGCAATATTTCTCAATCTTGCACTGTATCCGCAGGTCACGCCCGTCGTTGTTTCAAAGGTGAAGTGATCCTCGCCGTTCCAGCGAAGGGTATCGGGCACATACAGTTCGTTCTTCTCCACGGCCGCTGCCACTTCTCTCGCGCTCTGCGCATCAGCCACTACACTCTTCTCCGCACGCAAGAGCTTCTGCCACATCGCATCAACTTCAGCATACTGCGCAGCGGTGATTCTCTGGGAGTGCTCTGCTCGCTCGGCAAAAACCGCATACGGCAAGAGCATCGACAAAACAAGCAGTACAATCAACAGTCTTTTCATAATGCTACCTCTTAAATTTTCAGTTTCGGCCGCAGACGCACATGATATACAATCTCAAGCCGATCGATCAAAAGATCATAAACAAAGAAGGAAATATTTGCCATGACCAACAAGAATGCCAAAGTCCAAAGCTGAACACCATCAAATTCCTCGATCACAGCCGTCAGACCGAGCACATAGAGCATCAGCGCATAGGCCGCAAACACCATTGCGTTGACGTAGAAAAACTTGAGCACACATTTCCGCACCTTGGGAAGCCTGCCAAAATATTTCCTGACCATCGGATAATAGCCGAAGAATGCGAACAAAACGGCACTTTCCTTCTGCGGTGCAAGGATTGCAGCCAGTGCGGCCACCGCCACAAACCACAGCCATCCCCAGTGCTTTCCGCATTCGATATACACGGGAATCAGAACCAACGATGCCAGCACAGGGCAGGCAATGCTTGCAAACGGGAGCGTTCCTCCCAAAAACATCAGCACCAAGGCCAATGCCGCAAGAATGCCGCACAGCGCCGTCCGCTTGGCATTATTTTTTCTCATTTCCGCGGCCTCCGGCATTGCTCTTGAGCAGAGAATACTTGATGTCCCACAGCTTCTGTGACAGATCCACATAGTAGGTGTGCGGATTGTCGAAGCGCTTCACCTCATCCCAAAGGGTGTCGACCTGCTTGCGGCAGTAATCGCGAATCTCATTGAGACTCGGCAGCTTGTAGACCAGCTCGCCATTCAGGAAGATCGGGACCTGCAGCTCCTTGGCTGTAAAATCATAAACCGTCTTCTGCTTCCATGTTGCCTCGGGGTCAAAGATCAAAAGATCCTTGCTGTCATCAACCACCTCGTCATGCACCGTCAGGTAGTCGGCAATGGCCTTGCCCGTGTCGTTTCCGTAGAAACGATAGAGCTTCTTATAATGCGGATTGGTGATCTTACCGACATTCTCAGAAATCTTAATCTTCGGGACAACCTCACCCTCATCATTTTCGACCGCAACCAGCTTATATACACCGCCAAAGACGGGTTCGCTGCGCGCTGTGATCAGACGCTCACCAACACCAAACATATCGATCTGTGCACCCTGACGCAGAAGATCCTGAATGATATATTCATCCAGCGAGTTGGAAACCGAAATTTCACATTCCGTCCAGCCTGCCGCATCGAGCATTTGGCGTGCTTTCTTGGTCAGATAGGTCATGTCGCCGGAATCCAGGCGGATGCCGCATTTTTTAATACCCTTTGGTTTGAGAACCTCATTGAAGGCTCTGATGGCATTGGGAATACCGCTGTTTAAGGTGTTGTAGGTATCGACCAAAAGCGTTGCGTTGTGGGGATAGAGCTCGCAATAGGTCTTGAAGGCCTCGTATTCCGTGTCGTGCATCTGTACCCAGGAGTGCGCCATCGTACCACCTGCCGGAACACCGTAGAGCTGGTCGGAGATGGTACAGGCCGTACCATTGCAGCCGCCAATATAGGCCGCTCTTGCGCCCAAAATGGCGCCCTGCGCCCCCTGCGCTCTGCGGGAGCCAAATTCCAGTACCCGCCTGCCTTGCGCTGCACGTACCACACGGTTGGCCTTCGTCGCAATCAGGCTCTGGTGGTTCAGAATCAGCAGGACATAAGTCTCAATCAGCTGTGCCTCAATGGCAGGCGCGCGCACCGTCATCATTGGCTCCTTCGGGAAGATCGGCGTTCCCTCAGGAACGGCATAAATGTCGCCCGTGAAGCGGAAATTGCGTAGGTAGGACAAGAATTCCTCGTTGAAGATGTTACGGTTTCGCAGGTATTCGATGTCCTCATCGGAAAAATGCAGATCCTTGATGTATTCGATCACCTGCTCCAGACCCGCGGCAATGGCGAAGCCGCCACCATCTGGCACGCTGCGGAAGAAAACATCGAAATAGCAGATACGATCACGCATCTTGTTCTGGAAATAACCGTTACTCATCGTGAGCTCGTAAAAGTCGCAAAGCATTGTCATATTCAGCTTATCATAGGTATCCATAAGGCGCACCTCCAAATTTTATATCCATATTATATATCGTAATCCACAAAATCGCAACGATTATTTTATTGACCCGAGGCAAAGAATTTGATATGATATAAAAAAACACAAAGGAGAACGTATTATGGCCATTGAGATCGGATGCAAGGGCGAGGCTTTTGCACAGGTAGAAAAGGAAGATACTGCGCAGATTGTCGGCTCGGGAGACCTTCTGGTCTATGCGACCCCGTGCATGGTTGCGCTCATGGAAGGAGCCGCCTGCGAGTCAATTGCCCCGTTTTTAGCAGAGGGCGAAAGCTCCGTCGGTACCATGATCCATGTCAGCCATACCTCCGCCACCCCCGTGGGTATGGAGGTGCATGCCGAATCGGTCGTCACGGCCGTGGAGGGTCGGAAGGTCTGCTTTGACATCGTAGCCTACGACGAGGCCGGTGAGATCGGCCGCGCCACGCATGAGCGTTTTATCATCAAAGCCGACCGTTTTCTGGAAAAAACCTATGAAAAACTGTGAGGGATGTTATGGATAAGCAATTTTTGGAAGCCGGCGAGATCGTCAGTACACACGGCATTCAGGGCGAAGTCAAGATTCTCCCGTGGGCAGACGGCCCCGAGTTTTTGCTGAAGTTCAAGACCTTCTATATCGGTGGAAAGCCCGTGGAGGTTGTATCCTCGCGCATCCACAAAACCTGCGTACTGGCCAAGCTGAAGGGGATCGATACCCCCGAGGAGGCAATCGGCCTTCGCGGTCAAGCAATCTGCATCGACCGCTCGCAGGTAAAACTGCCCAAGGGCACGGTTTTCATCGCTGATCTTCTGGGCTGCCGTGTGCTCGATGATGGTGGAAACGAGATCGGCATCATCAAGGATGTCCTGACCATGCCATCGAGCGATGTCTATGTGATCGAGGGTGAGCACAAATATATGGTCCCCTCCGTCAAGGAATTTGTAAAGGAGATCGATGTGGAAAACGGCCTCGTCCGTGTCCACCTGATCGAAGGAATGGCAACCGATGCGAATTGACATTTTGACACTTTTCCCCGACACTGTCGGGGACATGATGAACGAATCCATTCTCGGAAGAGCGCAGGAGCGCGGTTTTATCCGGATCGAGGCGCATCAGATCCGGGACTATACCACAAACAAGCAAAATCAGGTCGACGATTATCCCTACGGCGGTGGCCACGGTGCGGTCATGCAGGCCGATCCTCTCTACAACTGCTGGACGCACGCCTGTGACGAGGCCGGTGGTGCGGTGCACACGATCTATCTGTCCCCCTGTGGACATGTGTTCAAGCAGGCCGATGCCAAGAGACTTGCCAAAATGGACAACATCATTCTGGTGTGCGGTCACTACGAGGGTATTGACCAGCGCTTCATCGACGAGTGCGTGGATGAGGAAATCTCTATCGGCGACTTCGTGCTCACGGGTGGTGAGATCCCTGCCATGGCGGTCGCCGATGCCGTGTGCCGTCTGGTGCCGGGTGTTCTGTCCGATGCCGCGTGCTTTGAAGACGAGAGTCACTGGGACGGCACGCTGGAATATCCGCAATACTCTCGTCCTGCCGTTTGGCACGGCCGTGAGGTGCCCCCCATCCTGCTCTCGGGCGATCATGCCAAGGTGGCGCGCTGGCGCAGAAAGCAGTCTCTGCTACGGACAAGAGAGCGCAGACCCGACATGTACGAAAAGCTCGTTCTGACGAGCAAAGAGGATAAAAAACTCCTGAAGGAGATCGCTGAAGATGATTTCAACGCTCAAGAAGTGGATTAACGAAAGCCAAAGTGCCGTATTTTTCGGCGGCGCAGGCGTCAGCACTGAAAGCAGCAGTTAGTCCACCATATACGAAAACTCCCACAGGAAGCATGCTTCCTGTGGGAGCTCATTTTTTATACGCTCACAATCAGCTCACGCACGAGCTCATACAGCCGCTGCAGCATGACAGCCATCTCTTCACGAGTCACGTTATCCTTCCACGCGAAGTCGATCTTGCCGTCAGCGCCGTAGCCGTTGCCGCGGATGATGCCGTTCTCGACTGCCCATGCACGGGCTTCCTTGCTCCAGGCCGCACCTTCGCCGATGTAAAGCGCATTGCCGCCTTCGGGCGGAATATACTCCATCTTGAAGTAATCGCACATACCTTGAGCGATGGCCTCTGCGATCTTCTCGGTGTTTTCGATGAGCCACTTGGCAACATCGGGCACATCATGGAAGTCAACTTCGATGTACACAGAGATTGCCTTCGGCTTGTGGATCTCATACAACTCAGGATGAGCAGATACATTCTCACTGGTTCCGGGCGTGATCGGCGCAAGGTGCTTGAACACAGCAACGCTGGCCCTGTATCCTTCGCCCTTGAGGTCGAAGCACATGATTCTCGTTCCGGCGACCTTCTTATTGAAGGCATTCGTGTGAAGAGGCACATGAACATCAGCTCCCCACTCATCGGACTCTCTAACACGAGCCTCCATAGAGTCGGTCAAGTTGAGCTTTGTGTCGAAGCCACAGCGCAAAAGGGCCTTTTCGGTCGCTACCGCAATGCGCTCGCACTGCGCCTCCTCGTTGGTATTGCCTGCCGCATAGACATTTCTGCCCTGGTCAGACGGACTGATGTAAATTTTCGGCATAATAATTCCTCCTTAAACTGTATGCGTGCCTTCCACGCCTCTGGCTTCCCGCTGCATCGTGCGCTTACGCAGCCACAACAGAGCTTCCTCCAGCTTTGTAATCGCCATCGCATTTTCACGGCACTTAAACTCCGATTTCTGGAAATGCTCTAAGTGGTCAATGACCATGTTGATCAAATCCTCGTTACCCACGCCGTTGACGCCGGCCTCATTGCACGGGCCTTCCTGGAAATGGATGTAGCACAGCCCACGACCGTCATCTGCTGCTGCGACAAAGTATTTGTGCGGAGCGTTGTATGTAAAATCACTCTCAACAAATACCTTCGTGTACCTGGTTCTCAGCAAAGGCATTTCGAGCTCATCGACATCGCCGATCTCACGGTAGGTGTTCTCAAAGACCTCCTTCGGACTCCAGGATTCATAGCCGTCTGCGTAGAGCACATGATATCCTTCTTCGTCTGCGTTTTCAGAGATGGGCCACCCTCTATACTTGTTGTATTCGTTTTTTGTCATCGGCTCAGCGTCGATAACCTTTGTTCCGATGTATGTCTTCATGAGTTATTCCTCCTTCACTTCCGGCAATCCTGCCACGCTGGTCAGCAAGCTTACCACACCTGCCAAGGCCGCTGCACTTACCACAGTCAGCCAATTCACCTCAGAAATCAGCGCACTTGCACCGATCACGCCGACTGCTGTCTGTGCGACCGTCTTGATTGCCCTGACTCCCGCAGCCTTCGCCCATGTTCTCCAATTCTTCATGGTAGTTCCTCCTTGTTATGTTCCAAATCGTTCAAACGGTGATTGATCCCTTTGATTTGTTCCTGGATTACGGGAATCTTCTCACCAAATCCGTTATGCTTGTCAACCTTCTTTTCCAGCTGCTCGATTCGATAGGCGGTCAGCTTTCCGGCTGCCACAATACCTCCGAGCGTTCCCAGCAGCGTTCCTGCCAGGCTTAAGAGAGCAACCGTAACCTCAGGACTCATGTCGCACCTCCTGCTAACGCCGCAAGCGCTTCTGCAAGGGTGGTATAGGTCGTTCCGCCAATCGTTACGCTGCAAGCGACATCCTCAGCTCTCACCCGAATGATACCGCAGGAAACAAACTGATTGTTTGCCGTCTTAATGTTCTTGATGCTGATACAATACGGTCTGCCCAAAAGATTGTTTTTGCCGCTGTCCTCAAAGTAATAGTCCGCAAGTGTTGCAGAATCCGCAACGGTTGTCAGCGGCACAAAGCCTCTTTTGCCCGTTGTGGTTTCAGAAACATCTGCAATCAGCAGCTTGCCGTCGGCATACGCCTTTTCCACCTCGGCAAAAGTGACACCATCCAAGGTACAATCTACCGATTTCGCCAGGTTATCGCCCTCGGTGGCAGTGATCGTGACCGTAAACGGCACAAAGCACAGCTCCGGCACACCACCGGACGCACCGCCAAGCTTCTCTTTCATGACCTCAAGCATTTCTGCCAGCATTTCTCTTGTTGCACCTTCTCGCACTGCAATGCTTTTCAAAGCCTCAACAATCAGTTCTCCGGTCTTGTCCAGCAGCATCGGTTCTTTTATCACTTCACTCATTCAAGCTCCTCCCATCTGTAGAGCGAATTGCCCTCATATTTGTAATTTGCTGTCGGCTCTGCATCGCCGCAAGGCAAGGTGCCGTAGCCCTTTGAAGAATCAATTTCATGCCTCGGATAGCTTTGGAAGATCGTATCTACATCGAGGAAGTATCTCCAGATCACATCGTCACGCACAGGCGCAGCACCACCATAGGCGGCTTCATGTGCAGGTTCGTCCCAATAGACATCGATGCATGACCAATCCTGCGGCTCCTGCGAATATGTGCCGTATTCGTAGCTGTCGCTCATCTGCACGGCGCACCATGTATGGCCATCTCCATCAATCTGCGAAGCATTTCGATAGGCATATCCGCTCATGTAAATGGCATGGATGCTGAACGATCGAGCCATGTAATTGAATGCTTGCGTATATCCGCCGCAGAGCGCAATTCTTCCAGGATCGAGCGCAGCATAAGCGGTATTTGAGAGGTAATTGACCTCAAGACCGCTGCCGTTCGATTCGGTCTCGCTCGACCATCCGTGCAGGATCATCCAATCGTGGATGATTTTCAGCACTTTCTTTTTCTGCTCAACAGATAGCGGCTTGCCGGCTTCGATTCCGTAAAGGTGGTAAACCTTGTCATGCACATATGCGCGTGCCTTTCTCATAACATCCACCATTTCCTTGCGCTTTTTGCCGGTCGGAGCGATACAATAAAGCGTTTTATAACTTCCGTTTTCTTCAAGCACAGGCAAAGCTTGGCTGTCGCTTGGGAACAGAAGGAAGCAAAGCTCAGGGTTATCTTCCTTCACTCTGTAAATTACATTCAGAAGCGTTTCTTCGCTCAGTCCCTCAAATTGCATCAGCGGAATATTCATCACACGGAAATTTTCCGGATCGCTCGGATATTGCTTGCCGAACCATTCCAGACTGCCGGCTGAGGTATCGCCATATGCTCTCGCAATTGCAAAAGCAAGATCTGTTCCTCCGTCTACAGCAACCGGTTCTTGCTCTACACCATCCATCATAATGGTTCTGTAGTCTACGGTGAAGCCTTCCTTTGCACAGCGGTACAGCCATCTGTACAGCTCCATAGAGTCCATACCCTCGGCAACGCATCGTTGCCATCCCCATTCTTTGAGGTACGGCTCGTCCATCGGCAGGGACAGCTCTTTCTGCTGCCAGCGTGCACCGCCAACCACTTCGGTTGAGATGCTGACGCACGGCTTTCCTTCCTGCACGCTGAACAGCTCCGGCGTCCATTTGCCCGCAACAATTTTGTACCAAATCCCGCCTTGTTTAAGCTTCAGAACCGCCATCGGCATTCACCTCCTGCTGTATCAGATTTCTGTACTCCTCATCGGAGATCAGGTAGAATTCGTCAGCATTTCTGCCGACCTCAAGAAAGACCTTCTTGGCATAAAGGGTGCCATCGGTCAACCACATCCCACTGGGAGCGATCATAGGTTCTCTTATCATGTTCGTCCTCCTTACGACAATGTGATTGTCCAATTCGGCACACCGTCTACCAGCGCTGTCCACTCAGCACAGGTGCTTCCATCTGCCGCACCTTCGCTTGTTTCAAATGCCTTGTTGACAGCAGCCAAAGAGAAAGCTGCATATTTACCGCTTGCCTCTGGAGAAAGTACATGGAACACGCTCAAGATGCTTTCTTTGTCAAGAGGGCATTCCTTCAAGCCTAAATACGAGATATAAGTGCCGCTAAAAATGCAATGACTCAACTTCGTGCAGCCGATGAATGACCCCTGCGAATCGTTCGCTGCAATCTTGGTCGTTTCCGAGCAGCGAATCCCCTCGATGTATTCGAGGTCTTTACAGCTCATAAAGACCTGGTTAGCCGCTACCGCACTTGAAAAATCCAAGAGCGGCAAATGTGTAACCTTGGACGCTCTGAACATCTGCCCGACATCTGTAGCCTCGCTTAAATCCAAGGTAACACCCTGCTTTTCAAGCGCCGCTTTCACGTTTTTGATGTATGTGCCGTCAAACATATTGAGCGCACCACGGGCAGAGATCGCGATGTTGTACTTTGGGGTGAAAATCTCGTCCGTCCATCCGGCCTTGAATGCGTGTGCATAGGATGTGCGCCTGCCTTGATCTTGCAAAGTATCCCAAAATAGGTCTTTGTAGCTATCACCGCCACCGACAGAAATGGCATTGATCGCATCTGCCATCCGATCCGTTTGAATCGGCTCGGCCGTTCCTGCTTTTGCCCTGATAGCGTTGGCGATGCCTTGCAAGGTTTCATCTTTGATAAACTTAGCGTCCATCAGTACGCCACCTCCTCGGCATACGGTATTTTGTCAAGTGCAGCCTTAACAGCATCTTCAATGCGTTTGCTCAGCTCTTCATCGGAAATACAACCATCGTCGTCCTCACCGCCATCTTCCGAAGGATCAAGCCACCAGTCACCGTCAACAGCCTCGAGCGGTTCTTGCGCCTGCCGAAAGATGCGTGCACCATCTTTACCGACTGCTGCAAACAGCTTATCTACATACTCCTTCGGCGACGCATCCGCACTGTTTTTGGGCATCGCAACACCTCTGAGTCTCACAGTCGAATCGTCATCCAGGCCTCCAAGCTCTGTCACAGGCACGCCATCTTCCCGACCGGAGGCATACAAATAGAAACCATCGACCTCATTGCCGAGAGCCATGACATTTCTCGCGGCTATATTGTGTACATCAATTTCGCCGCTGCCGTCGGTCAGCTTACGAAACCGATCTCCGGTCTGTTTTGCATCGGCCGCCTTCCCTGCCAGCAGAAGTGTCGCATCGACCACCGCATCCTTACCGGCAGGCCCCTGTTCTCCCTTAAATTCCCCGTTTTTAAGTGCCGTCTCGATCTGCGTCTTTACAACACGCGTCTGACCGACCAATTCACTCAGCAGCGAAAACTCGCTGGAAGAGTCCACAACATCCCCATCACTGTAAACCGTACCGTCCACGACGATTGTAAACCGTGGAGAAGTGATCAGCATAGAATCCGAACCATAGAGACGAATTTCGCAGAGAAGCTCTCCTTCTACCGCTGTGGTCTGCGGTGTCACTGCATATGCGATGATATTTCCGTGAATCACACACGAATTGTACAAGATATTTCCATCCGGTTTTTTCGCCGTAAAAGCAGCCATGCAATCTTGCGTCAGCTGATATGGTCTGCCGTTTTCCGTCAGAGTAATAAAGATTCGCCTTGCGCTGTCAGCTTTCTTGATGTATAGCGTCACCTGAGAATGTATCTCGTGGATATCTAATGAAATACGAAAAATTGAACTGTTCACTTACATCACATCCTTTGCCATAGCATAGCACAAAGAGGGAGGATTTCTAAATCCCCCCTCTCGTCGTTTTTAGTCCTCAAGCCACCTGTCAATATCCTTGGATTTTTTGCTGCGATCGTAGCCCAACGCAACATAAGCATTCAATAGATAACCCTTGATTGCAGCTCGTTCATAGCCTGTCATTTCCAAGTACAGCGGTTTGAAATAGGAGGTAATCTGTGATGCGAGAGTCCCTTTCTTAACGCCTCGATCCGTATAGGTTTTAATAGCCTGTTTCAGATTCTTTCCGCTCTGTACCGCAGCATAGAAGTCGTCATATTTGCTATAACCCTCTGCGCTTCCATTTGCATTTGAATAATCCCACTTATCCAATTGCCAATATGCCTCATCTTCCGAATGCCCACCATACGAAACAAGATACGACATGGCGGTATCATCTCCGATAATGCTCTGACGATACATTTCACCGATCACACTGCGAACGTCACTGTAGAAACTACTGTTGGCTTCTTCTGCCGACTTTCCTTTTTCTACATATCTTTGGATGATATAACTCTTGACTTCCTCCGCAGTCGCAGGCTCGTCGAGCACCGCAGCCATATAATCCTCCGCATCAAACATAGAAGGCTTACTCGGAGTAGCTTCACCATCTCCGTTTTTGTCGTTTTCAATTGCGGACATTTGGCTCTTAATTGCCGCCACAACATCATCCTGCGTGAAGCAATCTTCTGCGGTGATCGCTTTCACAAGTCCCGTATACGTAGAAATATCTCCATTCATTCGGGCAGTCGCAGCCTCTTTGATTCGCGGATCATGTTCTTTCAAGGCAGAACGCACGGCGTTGACAAAAGCACTGTCACTCTTGTAATTCTCTCGCAAAGCCGCCAAACGCCCTTTGTCGCCACGAATCATAGCTTCATACAGTTTCTCAGATTTCGACTGCTCTTCGCCGTTGAATCCACGCACAAAAGCATCTAATACACCCTGAGGCTCTATATCATCCGTTGCGGCAATATACACATTGTAGATTCCTCTTGCATCCTTCATCAGATTCTTAACTGGCAGACCGAAAGCGGCTGCAAACGAGCCTGCAAAGTTCTCGATCTTTTTCCATGTCGTAACCTTATCGCTGCCCAGATTATCATAAGCGGAAATAATGTTGGAGATCACCTCCATGTCGGGGCGAGTGACATCCCAGCCTTCGACCATGGACATAATATCTCTCACATAGGGAATCATGTTCAGAACATTGAGTTCCGATGAGAGCTTACCTCCGAATTGTTCTGCCCATTTTTCTGTCCAGGACTCATCATCATCGTCATCACGGTTTGCATAAATGACCGAGGCGGCAGCAGCGGCGGCCACGGTAGATACAAACACAGAGGCAACCACTCTTGCGGCATGTCCCTTGCTTCCGCCACGCTTTGCTTGCAAAATTGCATCAAAGAGCATGTTGATCGATGTCGTAGGCTCACCCATAAAAGAGGTAGCAAACTTATTCAGTTCACTTTTGCTGCGCATCAGACCGCTTTTCGCATTCACAGAATCGTATACCTGCGTTAACGCAACAACTTCCGTAAAGCGTTCGCCGCAGCGTTTGAGATACGCTTCCGTACTCTCAAAATCCCCCTCTTTGGAGGCAACTTCTTTCTTGACAGCACTCCAGATCGCAGTCCAACCGAGCACGTCGCCCTTAGAGGCCAGGTACATAAACGCATCATCCGTAGCTTTGCTGCGATATGCCTTATCCGTGAAGAACCCTTTAAACTTACCGCCCACGCCCTCATATTCGGTAATGCCGATGTAGTCCTTCGTCTGACGGTTAGAGCCGACATCAAAGCCGCCCATTTCCTTGACGATGGCAATCGGTGCATACTGCTTAAGCTCATTGTACAGGTTCATGGACTCAGTTGTTTTTTCCTTTCCGCTGCGAAGGAAGGGAACGAAATAATCAGGACGGATGTGCGCCATTGCTCGCAGAATTGCGGTCGGCTGCTGAATTGCGGTAGACAGAGAAGCCCCAACAGCAGTTTTCTTGAACTTGCTGAACCAGCTCATCATGCGCCCCTGTTCGCCGCCCATAACACCGCCGTTCAGATCTTCGATGTACTTTTGCAGATACTTCACCGCACCATTTCCGAAAGCTCCACCCAGTGTCAGCTTCATCGAAAGTTCCTGTACCTCATTTGAGTTTTCGGTATAGTTAAATACCTTGCTCAGATTTTCAATCGGAAGAACAAATGCGTGATAGGTAGACATTTTGTTGACGTGCTCCAGCCACACATCGTCGAAGTTGCTCAGCACAATCGGGTTTGATGCGTGAGGCACTGTTTCTTTTGCCATGCCCGTATTTTTTAATGATGCCGTGGTCTGCGCTTTTTGAAGCTCAGTCTGTGCCGAATCGAGGAAATCCTGTGCAGATCGCAACGGGAAATAGAACTTCTCGTTGAACAGATCAACGCCGTACATCGCTCTGGAAACCTCGTTGCCCTTCTTGCCCATCTGCGACAGATATTCCTGCATCGCTTCGGCATACGCTTTTTGCTCCGGTGTCAGTGTTTCAATGATGCGGCTCAAAAGATCGATGTCCACACGGTACGTCTCGCTCTGATTTGCAATTCGCGCCATGTCAAATTTATGTTTTTTGAAGGTCTCCGAACGGTTAAAGATAAAGCCACCCTTGAGCTTATCGTCCCAGGCATCGGAATACACCTGTTCAAAATCGCACTGTTGCAGCAGAACAGGCATAACAGAAGAGAGGGTTTTCGCCTCTTGAACGTCGTTTTTCTCTCTGGGCAGGATGTTGGGCGCAGGGAAATTGTCCATTGCATCGGCGTGCTTATTGGCAATGGAGTTAAACAGCCACGCACTGACAGGTTCGACCTGTTCTCCTTCCTCCTTCGAGCGCAAATACTCCCAGTGACGAAGCTTGTACCACTGCTCATTGCGAATTAGGCGCTGTTCCAGGTTTGCCTTGCCTGCCTTGTATTTCTGCAAGATCTGATAAGCTTCCTGCACCTGTTTCTGTCCGATCACCTCTTGCGCCGCCTCAAAATTCCCCTTTGAATGAGGAGCGAAGCTACCAAGTTGGTCACCCATAGGCGCATCCATTGCAGGAGTGCCACTCATCTGCAGATCACCTCCCTGCATCTTGTCATCTTTTCCACGCAGCCTATCACGCATTGCGCTGAATATCGACATTGGAAATCATCTCCATTCTCGGCCTTTTCGTGGCCGGCAAAATATCCGTTTTCGGAATATCGAGGAACAAGCTCCTCGGATCGGTATCGTAATCGTCAGGCGCAGGGGCGATTCTCGGCTTGATTGGCCTCGACATCAGGAAATATCGCACCTCGTCAGCAACATGGTCCTCCCCAGCCGTGTCCAGATCTTCAGGTTTGTGCTCGTCATACATCAATAGCGGCATCGTGCGGATAAACGCCTTGCAGTTGCTGAAAATATACATCATCGGAAATCCGTTCGGGTCAAATTGAAGCCGATAGTGAACTTGCATCCAGCCGGGGATGCGTTTGTGATCGCCCTTTTGGAAGAACACCTGATGTTTTGCCGCAACATCGGCAATGCTCTCACCGGTCTCAGCATCCCAAATGGCAGGATCGGCAACACCGCTGATCTTTTTTCCTTTGAGTAACGGATGCTCCGTTTCGATGCGGTGAATTTCCGCAAACACCTGCGGAGGGGTCCATTTCACTCCCTCATTTGGCGTTTTCGTGCAGCCGTAAAGCTCCAATATGCGGTAAACGACGCCCTCATAATCGACAGCCCACCAGCCACAGGAAAACGGCTTGTTGTAGCCCCAGTCGAACGATCTGTATATCTTCCACGCAGGGTCGATGGCAAAGGGATCTATCACATGGCTCCATTGCCTGTCTGCATAGTGTTCGGGTCTGTCAAAGAAATCTTCAAAGAACTGTCCCTCAAACACATTCCAGTCACCTTCCAGCCATGCTTTTCTGAGCTTCGGTGGCAGAGCTTCGAGCTGTTTGACATAGTCGGGCTGACATTCGAGCAGGATGTGGTTGTCCTGCACACGGCTCTGAATGAATTCGTATTCCTGCGGATCTTCTCCGACTTCATACTTGCGGTCGATGAAGATGCGCTTGATGTAGTGATGCCCCTGCCCACCGGGGTTGCAGGTGTAGTAAATGCGTTTCGGAAAATCGTTGACACCGCGCAAGCATGCGGTGATGGTTTTCATCTGATATTCCGAAAGCTGTGTTGCCTCGTCGAGAAAGATCACATCGTATTCCACACCCTGCAAGCGGTCTAAGTCGCCGTCTTTTGCACAGTAGGTAAAGTTGATGCTTGAGCCGTTGGCAAATTTGAGCACCTTGTCTTTGTCGTTGTAACGGGCAATGTTCAAAAGCTCTGCTTTGAGGATGTTGATGTGATTGTTGATCAGCTCGGGATAGGTGCGGCGCACGATCAGGATGCGGATCCCCTTGTAGCGCAGGGCAAGTAGTTTTGCCTTTGTGCGAACACTCCAGCTCTTGCCGCCGCCACGGGCACCACCGAAGCCAATGTGTTTTTTGTTCGCTTTTAGAAACTCCTTTTGTTTTGGCTGCGCCTCGGGAATAAATAGCTTTTTCATTGGCTGAACTCCTCAGCATTGCCGCCGAAAATAACCTCGATCTGCTTGTCATCGTCCTGCGAAGCGGCGTGCTTTTGCAGATTGGCAATTCTCGCCTCCTGCTCTTTACGGTCGAGCTCCGAACGGAGCATTTGAACCTCTTTGAGATCCTTGAGGGCCGAAGCGATCTGCTTTAACCCCTGACGGTCAATGATCGACGTCATGCTCTGCACCGTCTCCTTCTCGCGTATAACCTCTTTGGTTGGCTTGTTCGGTCTTTCGGCGTTGTTGTATTCAATTTCCTTGACTTTTTCACTTTCTCGGACGATCTGAATGTCCAGTTCCTCCACAGCTCTCTCCAGCTTCTGCAGCAGCCTTTCCGCCACAGCATCAAAACGAGCCATTTTTTGAGCCTGTTTCGAAGCGATTTTGTCCAGTGCTTTTGACAGCGTTTTGTCCCGATGCTGTTTTCTCATCGCAGGCCACTGCTCCGCTTTCCCCCGATTGGCAACCAATGTGCGGTTTAGCCCGTATTTTTCAGCGAGCTTCCGATAGCTCGTGTCGGTCGTAATGTATTCGGTTTTGATCTCATTCCAATCTGCCACAAACTACTCAGCCCCCTTTCTCGTCAGTCCAAGCTCTCCCTATCATGTCATTGCACCCGCAAGGGGTAGACCGCATCCGTAGCGCTCCTTCGTCGCTGACGGCTGCGCACCGAGGCCGCCTTGCAGCCGTGACAATCTCAATCCACCGACTCGCGCCGTACCCCCTACGTTGTCATTGCAGAAGTTTCCGTTCCACGCACCAAATTTCACCCCCATCATACACCCTCACCCCTCAAAAATTAAATCCCCCCCTCTTCGTCGGTGCAAGCTTCATATTTTTCGCTTCGCTGCAAGCAGCAAAGCTCAGTCATTACGCTGCACCTCCTCTCCGAAATGCATCCACTGTGTTGGGATGCCTTTCGGTTTTTCTTTTTGGTGCAAGCTCCATATTTTTCGCTTCGCTGCAAGCAGCCATTGAACATTTCCTTGCACCGCACGCATCAAAGCCTTCCCCTTGAGGGGAAGGTGGCACGGCGCAAGCCGTGACGGATGAGGTGTCCGTGCAGGAACTACCTGTGGTCGCCATGCAGCTCCCTAACATGTCATTGCGAGGCCGCCTTGCGGCCGTGGCAATCTCAAACCGCCAATCACCTCCGCACTCACATAAAAAACGGCTCCCACCCGATTTCTCGGGCAGAAGCCGTACGCCTATTCATATTTCTTCGCCAACATCATCGCAATCGGACATTGCTCCCAATTTTTGCAGCAGCAAAACCGTTGCTTAAAGTCCGTTTTTCGTTCCTGCGAGCCAAAGAACTGCGCAAGATTTGATCCTTCTTCGACCCCTTCGCAAAACAGTCGCATCGAATCTTCCTTGCGATAAAACGGGCATTGCGCATATTTCGAAACATACTGTTTCACTCTCGGCACCTCCAAATTCAAATCAAATCAAACATCGAAAACAAATGCGGCTCCTCCGTTTCAAAATCTTTCAGATACCCGACCGCATCTCGGAAATAGTCGTTGTTGAGCTCAATGGTATATCCCTTACGCCCTGCTTTCATCGCTTGCAGCGCAACAGTACCCAAACCGCCGAAGGGATCCAATACCAAATCACCCTCGTTGCTGTAGCGGTTGATCAGCCTCATTACTCTCCACCTCCGATCAATTCGGGATTGTCGTGGATGTTGCCGATGACTTCTAAATCAGTTCCATTGATGTTCGAATGGAAATCAACACAAAATCCATCTGCTTCAACCTGAAAACCGCCATCGTCATAAGCAACAATTCCGATTTCCTCATCTTCTGTGAGAATATCAACAATATCCCCCTCAAAAATCTTATTTCCGTTCTTGTCGGTCAAGCCTGTATACTGACCGACAGAAGCAGGATTAACAATCGTTTTTGTCATTTCCACAAAGCTATCGTTCTCTGAATAGCAGATATCGGTAGCTCCGTCAGGCCACACAACCAGCGAACCTTCAACCCATTCGCCGTTATTCCGCTTTCCACGAAACAAAATCTCACGCATCATCGGTTCTCCTTTCTCCGTATGAACAGAAATCGTCCAGTTTAGGTTCGTTGTCAGGGTGTGATGTATCAATCGCACAGCCGCACCAGCTACCATCATTATTAGGTGCATACCACTGGCAATCCTTGCACCGAACCACAGGCACGGCATCCACGGTGGGCAATTTAGCTAATTCATCAGCCGCTGCAAAAAGGCCAAAAGAAAATGTAGTCGGATATTTTGCTACACATTTGCCTCTCAGAAGCTTAATTGCTTCATCCAAATCAATCAGCCTCATTTTGTACCTCCTTGAAGTACGGACACGGAGTATTTGCTTTGACGATCAGGCAGAAGCATTTTCCGTCGCCGTTCTTGTTGTCGCAAATGCCGCATTCGCCGCCGCAAACAGCTTGACACCAGTTGTAAAAGTCATACTTGCAGGCTTGACATAAATCCTTGCTCTTGATCGGTATGCTCATTCTTCCCCCTCCTGCAAAGCCGCTTGAATGGCTTTTCTTTCGAGGTCTGACAGCTCGCCGTCATGCGACTGATACTGCGCCGCCTTGTTTGCCCGACTGTTTCGGCTGCATTGTCCGTCCTCCTGCCACCAGCGGATGATTGTGCCATAATGGTCGTACACCTTGGCACCCGTCCTGGAAATAAAATCGCTCAGTCTTTCCACATAGCGGTAGAAAGCCGTCTGTCCCATTTGTCGGATCAAAATGTCGACCTCATATTCGTCCAGAAACACATTTTTACTCTCGCCTAGTGCGAGCAACGGGGAAGCACTCCCCTCACCATCAACATCAGTATCATTATCAATATCAGTATTAGCCTTTTCCTTTACCTCTACATCCCTTGCGTTTTCCCCTTGCTTCGGTTTTGCTTTCGGTTTGCTTGCGTTTTGCTTTCCGTTTGCTTTGCCCCCCTGCTTGCCGCTGGCAGCTTTTTTTCTGCCCGAATCCAAGGTCGGTCGAATGAGCTCAAATGCAGTCGTAGCAGGGGCGGACAGCCCTTTCGGCTCCGTCTCGTAAAGCGCATACTCGCACACGGCAAGAATGATCGCAGCACGATCTCTTTTGTTCAGATTCTGTATCGCATCGAAATACGAACGATAGAATGTAAATTGGTTTCTCACCTCTGCCAAAGCCGTTTCCTCACTTTCCGCAAGCTGTAACACGCACGTGTTTTGGCACAACTCGCATCACTTTGTAGATAAAATTGCCTTCGTGACTGGTCGCATCGGACAGATGCAGAAGAAAAATCTCTCTGCATTTTTCCAAATCCAACCGCTTCAGATATTCGCACAACCGCCTGATTTCCATGTGGCTGTTTTCGATTCTGTGCCTGGTTTTCTCGGGCATACGCTCCGACCGAGATAAAATATCGGCATCGTAATTGCTCTCAATAGCAAGCATCGTCAGCTCCTCAAATTGGTAGCCCAAATTGACCGTATCGGTCGCAAAAGCGAGGCTTTCTCCGTCAACCCGGCTCTTGATGTAGAAGCCTAACGGCTCTTGTGCATCGTGGAAGGTCTCAAACGGCACGATGTCCATCGTCCCGACCGAAAACTGCCGCCTTGCCTCGATCACTTCCACCCCGTCAAGCTCCAACGCCTGCGCCGTACCCTCGCTCATAAACACCGTCAGACCACTTTTAATGAGCTCCTGCACGCACTTCGAGTGATCCTTGTGTTCGTGGCTCAGAAGGCAAGCATCGATCTCAGAGAGCTGAAAATCGAGTTTCTTTTGCAGTGTCCGAAAGGCCAGCCCACATTCCAAAAGTATTCTCGTTTGACCGTCAGAAACGGCATAACAATTACCAGCCGAACTACTTGCATACGAATAGAATTCCATTTTTCTTTCGCCTCCGATCGTCTATAGCTTTTCGGATATTCTCCTCCATCGTGATCCACTGGCAGTTGGAAGGCTCATAATTTCCATCGACATTGATTCGGTCAATGGTAAGGTCATCCGTATAGCCATTAGCCATGGCCCACTCGTAGAAGGGTGGGAACTGATGCCATTCCTCGCAAACCGAAATACCACGACCTCCATATGCCATATAGCAGATATCTTTTTTCCTTCTACAACGGTTAAGCATACCCTGCCAAATCCCATATAATCTTGGATTCGCCTTTTTCAGACCGTGCTTAACACTGGGTTTGTTTTTTCGCATGAGCTCTACTACCAAACAACCGCATGACGTTGATCGACCAGAGCGCAAATTGTAGCCATTCACGCTCTTAATTGTTCCGCAATTGCACACGCAAAACCAGTTTGCATCTCCACTACTTGTAGTATGGTCAAACCACAAAACCTTCCAACGCCCAAATGTTTTCCCTGTTAAGTCGATGCGTTGGCTCATATTGGACAAGCCTCTTTACTCATAGGCACACCTTGCGCAGGCACTCCTTGCACCGCCGTAGTGGCAGATACCATCTTCCCGTTTGCAGACGCTGCGGCAACATCCGCACCTCCAATCGGCTGCACCCCGATCTTGTCCGTCGGAGCATGTTCCTTCTGCCATTCAGACGACTTCTTGATACGCTCCTGCGCCCATTCGGGAAGAGCCTCAAACGCTTTCTGATCCCACGGCTCCATGTCGAAACGCATGAGCGGCAATGTCGCCTGCGGCGTCGGAAATCCTGCCGGGATCTGCATGATGCTCTCAATGTTGGCATATTCGCCTGTTTCATTCAGCACAACGTTCAGCATCGCAGGCTTGCCGACGAGATCATTGGTGTCGAGTTCTAAAAACTCATCGTCCGTGTATTCCTTCGCATCCCATGCGCTGACAAACTTGCGCAGAGCGGAGTTTTTGCTCTTGGCAATGTTGAAGGTTCTTCCCAAAGTTCTCGGCTCTTCCTTGCCGTCGATCTGAGCGGTAACGCCCATCAGCTCAAAGCCAAGCATCACCTGATTGTTGTAGCTCTTTCCCTTGTCCTTGTATTCGCAAAGCTGCTCGCCGATCGCAATGGAATACACGCAAACGGCAAGATATGTGCCACCGGGAACAGGCGGCAAACTCGGCTTGACGCCGCTTTTAATTTTCATATTCACACCTCAGTTCCTTATCCTGCTCCGATACCACCAGGCGAATGACCTGCGTGTCGGAGTATTCAAGCCTTGTCACGCTCTCTGCATTGTCGATAAACAGCGGCACCTGCACGCCGTAGTAATTCGAAAGCGTATTGATGATGTCAATGCCGACATTGATCTTTGCACCGGAGTTCACCGATGCGTAGGGAATGCCGTCAAATACCACGTCACACCGTTCCTCCACGCCGCCGTTGGCCTGCTCTCGGAACAGGCGGAAACGGGCAATGCGGAACAGGCTGTTGATCGTGTCTTCGACAAAGCCCATTTTGTATCGTGTAAAATCCTCGATCAGCCAAAGAAGCTTGTCCAGCTTCTCCATCTGTGCCGAAGCCGCAGCCGATTCCTCACGCAAGCGTGAGATCTTCTCTCTTACGCTGCTGAGCGTGTCTTCCTTACCGACCGTGATCTGCTGCGTTGCAATCGCCGCATTGATCTCCTGCAGGGAGCTTCGAAGCTGACCTTCCACGGCTCTGCTGTCACCCTTGATCTTGAGGATCTGACGAGCAATCTCCTCTTCCTGCTCACAAAGAGCTTTTTTGTGCTCGGCAAAGCCCTCCATTGGCACGATCTGCGGCACAGCCTGCATCGTCCTACCGATCTCGGCAATTTCGTTTTCGATCTGCATATTTCTTGCTTGCAGATGTTCTGCACGCTCCTGAAGACGCAGCTTCATTGCCTTTTCGCTGTTGGCCGTGCGCTCGATTTCTTCCAGGCGATCCTTTTTCCATTCCTCAAAGCGTTCGTTTGCAGCTGCAAGCTGCTCCATGGGCAAATCCTGGCCGCAGGTCGGACACTTGCCGCCTTCGAACACCTCACCCTGCACGTTGATCCAACGCCTGCGGGCATCCTCAACCGACCGCTCAGCACCACTGATCGCATTTTGCTTCTCGGCAATCTCTCTGAGGTTTGCAGCAAGCTCTGCCTCCAACGCTCTTTTTTTCGCTTCGAGTGCGCTGATATTCGGAAGGCCTTCCCTCTGCTCGGCCATAAATGCCTGATTTTCACGCTCCAGCTCTGCAATCTGCATACGCACGGAAAGGAGCTCTTTTTCCTGCTCGGTTACAGCGCTCTCGTTCTGCAAGGCGGTGATCTGCCCCAAAACAGACTCTTTTTTCGCATCAAGCGAAGTAATCTCCGATTTTGCCGCGGCAAAATCAAGTCCGCTCAATTCTCGTTCCATTTCCTGCAATGCAGAAATCTTTGCGGGATTTTCGTCACGAACGCTCAAATAACCCTTCCTCTCTGCGCTGACCTTCTTTTTCAGCTCATCACAGCTCAGATGGCCGCAAGCTTCAAAAAGCGGCAAAAAGCGTTCTTCCGTCTGCAAGATGGATTTTTCCGACATCGTACCCGAGATTTCAAACAGGAGCTTTCTGCGGCTCTTCCAGTCCATCTCGGAAGAGAAATATGTAATGCTCGTCAGCACACGGAAGATCTCTTCTTCAACAACTTCCCCAATGCGGCGGTCGTATTCAAATTTCTTGCACGGCACACCGTCAACAAAATAGTCGCTCGTGTTTCCGTCATAGGTCAGCTCAAGCGAGCCTCTCTTCGAGCTCCAGATCTCACGCAGCGTGCGTTTGATGCTCATGCTCTGATCATCGACCTGCAGTACCGCCTCGACACTTGTGATCGCCTCGTGATCCCTGACATTGCCGTTTTGGTCCAAGGGCTTGATGTCGATGCTCTTCTCGCCGTTACCCTTGCTGTCCTTGCCAAACAGAAGCCATGTCAGCGCATCATAGACCGTCGTCTTGCCGACGGCATTGTTTCCATAGAGGGAAGCAGATTTCCCCATAAAATCAAGCTGCAAATGCGTGTGGCATTTGAAGTTTTCCAAACGCATCGACAGAATTTTCACTTTTTTCATTGATTATTCCTCCAAAGTATGATATATTGAAGGCGGTCCTACCAACCGCTTTTCCGTCTGGTGATCTTCCCCATCACCGGGCGGATTTTTCTATTGATTTTTGCAAGAAACTGTGCTATATTGAAAATAGAGTTGTTCGTTACTGCTCTACCTCATGCTCCTGCTGATCTTCCACATCGGCAGGAGCATTTTCTTCGCAGTTGCAGATCTCTTCCGGGTCCAGAGACGCGCCGCAATCGGGGCAAATACGGTAGTACATTCTGTTGCCTCCTTTATGTTTGTGCTCCGCGCAGATTGCGGATGACCTTACTTATACTGCACGGAATCAAGCCCCGTTCCCAGTTCGAAACGGTTGCCGCCGACACGTGCAAAATACTCGCCGCAGTTCGCAGTGACAGCCCCAGTTCCTTACGAAGCTCTTTGATTTTCTTCTGCTGAGCTGCGAGCTTCTCCCGGTTGGCTTCACGGTACGCCTTCTGCTGAGCTGCAACCTTCTCCCGGTTGGCTTCACGGTACGCCTTCTGCTGAGCTGCGAGCTTCTTGCTCTTCGGCGTTGAGCGCAATGCCTTGTCACGCTTTGATGCTTCTATGTAGTCCTCGTGGTCCATCTGATCGTTGATACAGTCAGGATACGGACAATGGAAGCAGTCCTTATCGCAGATGCTCATGCTTCCAACCTCCTCAGCTTCAGCGCACATAGCGATAAAAACTCCGAGTTCCTGTAGCGTCCGGTCCGAACATTGACCTCAAGACCAAGCAATTGGATGATTCTGTCATAATCCTGATAATCGAACATCACCTCGACCGCATGACGAATCGCCCTTTCCACACGGCTTGCCGTACTCCCCATCCGTTTTGCAACCTCAGGATAGAGCCGTTTTGTAATCTGATCCATTACATTCGGGTATTCCAAAATGATCTCAATGGCACAGACACCAGCCTGAAAGCCTTTCAAACACGGTGGGATGCCGAGCGAAAGAAACAGCTTTGCAATTTTTTCCCGCATCAGATCCACCCCGCCCTTCTCATCACAGCCATCATACCCACCGTCGGCAGAACCGCCGTCCATATGGGAGCGGCAAGAATGCAGACGGCCGAAACAACCATGCAGCTCACGACGCCAACAAAGGCAACCATGCCGTCAAGCTCTTTGCGTGCGGCACGTCGTTCTTCTCTGCGATAAGCCTCGCTTAATTGCAGCTTAGCCTCCGCAATTGCAAGTCTCCGTGCATTCTCCCTGGCCTCACTCCTTGCCGAAAGCATCTGCCAAAAAAGTTCATCGTTCAGATCCGCTGCCCTCTCCGGCAGCATTTTTTGTTTTTTCATAACAACCTCCATATGTTTTTTTATTCTTTATCTGCACCCCTTGCCCTGTCATTGCACCCGCAAGGGGTAGGCCGCATCCGCAAAGCGAAGCGACGTGGCAATCTCAGTCCAGCGTCATTGTGCACTCAGTCCCACTTACGAACCGTCGAAACAAAATCCTTGTATACAAGCTTCTGTTTGCCCTCGGTCTCGATCACAATCACATGATCATCAAAATCAACGATCTTACCGACCATTCCATAGCCGTTTCGCAGATAAACCGCAACCTGGCATCCCTGCGCTCTGAACTGCTTCAAGAACGCACTTTCCAATCTGTTGTCCATAGGTATAATCCTCCTTTCTCAGCAAATGTGTTATGCAAAACCGCATGGTATTGCTAATGTCACCCTGCTCAAACGCGCGCCCTTTCTTGCGATATTCCGTTTTCTGCATCAGCATTCTCCTTAGGTACAGCACTCAAAGTAATCTTTGCGCCATGCTTTTCGCTCAATATCTCTGACAACACCGCCATAAGTCGATTTACATTCAAACGATTTCCCGTTTGCTCCATTTTTTCACCACCTTTCAACAAAACTTCGACTACAGTCCCATATATCGGACAGTGAATATGTATAATGGAACTGTCAACGGACCTCAATTCGCTGAACTCACATTGCAAAGAACATCAACAGAAACATGAAAATAATTTGCAATCTTCTGCATTTTTACCGCAGACAACGTCTTTGACCGCCCGTGCTTCAGATCAGATATAAGCCCTTGCCGCAGGCCTAAGTCCTTGCACATCTGTGCAACGCTGATTTGTTTTTCCTCGCATAATGCTTTGATAATGTTGTACACGCTTGCGCATTCACCCCTTTCTCTACATTTCAATTCGCAACACGTTCTTCATGATTTGCGAGAAGATAATCGATAGAGCAATCAAACAGCTCAGACATTTTCACAAGTGCAGACTGAGGAATGTTCCCGCAATTACACCAGTTATAGAAAGTCTTACGAGTTACCCCCAAAGTTGTAGCAAGCACCTCTGCACTCATGCCCTTTCTGGCACGTTCAGCTTCGATGTTTGGATATCTCATTGTTCCACCTCCTTGTTATTCATTTCGGGTACACCACGGATTATATACTCGTTTTGAGTATATGTCAAGTCAAAAATTACCCAAAATGCATAGATCATTTTTGTAGATTTTACCCAAATTGCGTTTTTCTTATTGACAAATTACCCGTCCTGTGTAATAATAAGGTAGGGTGATACTAAATGAACAAAATGAACGAACTCCGCAAGAAAATGGGAATCAGCATGAGAGAAGCGGCGAGCAGACTCTCCATGCCATATACCACCTATGTCAACTACGAAAAAGGTGCGCGAGAGCCAAATTCTGAAACGCTGATTCTCATAGCACGTTTTTTCGGAGTTACAATCGACTATCTTTTAGGCAAAGAAACAAAAACGCCCACCACAGAAGGTGAGCGTCCGATCAATGATAACGATATTAAATTTGCCCTCTTTGGAGGCGAAGGTGAGATCACCGATGCCATGTATGAAGAAGTGCGGCAGTTTGCCGAATTTGTCAAGAACCGGGAGGCGCAAAAGAAGAAGGAGTAGCGATGAAAAGTATTCTATCGCTTTATCAGTATGCAGAAAAACAGAATATTGAAGTATTGTCGTTTCCTCTGCCCGAAACAAGCTCCATGTCAATTATGACCGACAGTGGCGATTGTTATATCGGCATTGACGATAGCAAGAAAGACGGTGAATCCTTAGAGCGTGTCCACCTTGCGCACGAGATCGGGCATTGCGTGACCGGTGCATTTTATAACCGTTATTCCACTGCTGATATGCGTCAACGCCACGAGAATAAAGCAGATAAATGGGCGATCCGCAAACTGATCCCGATAGCAAGGCTCGATGCCGCCATCGCAGATGGCCATACCGACCTGTGGGATCTTGCAGATCACTTCGGTGTCACCGAAGACTTCATCCGCAAGGCCGTCTGCTACTATACCCACGGCAACTTGGCCACTGAGGTGTACTATTAACAGACATACAGATACCACAAGCTATACCATATCGCATATCTCTATTGCAAAAGTAGCAAGGTAATCAATCCGGACGGTCGATCTTTCTGCAGAGAAGATTTAATTAAGAACATATTAGACACCAAGCAGATTCAGATATCATCGCTATAAAGTCCATCGAACTTTATCCGCGCAGCAACTAAGTTGTAGCGAACCATCTTCCGCTTTAACAGAGAATCATACAGAAAGGATGATAGTGCAATGAATGACAGCAACAAAAACAGACCCCTGTCGCTTGCCGAAAAGAATGTCGCCTCACACCAAAAGGAAAGCCATTATTTCAAAATACTGTTGATCGTAGGCGGCGTCATTCTGATCATAGTTCAAATTTTGTCCTATTTCGGTTCTGCTAAGAGAGCAGAGCTGCAGGGTATTCAGCATGAAACAACATTCACATTCAATTCTACGGGCATTGCCAGCCTCATAGGCTCCAACATTTTCGGACTGGCAGGCATCATTTCCGTCGTCCTTGGAATCGTAGGTCTCATTCGGCAAAAGAAACAGCCAAAGCAGTAAAAGCTTCATATGCAACGCAAAATAGCAAAAAAAGACCGCCCCTGCGCCAACAGGAAGCGGTCGTGTAGAAAATCACCGTCAAATACAAAGGGATATATCTACCCTTTTATGCTATCACATGAAAGGAAAAAAGTCAAATGAAATACACATATTATTCTGCAAATAGACGGAGTATGGCACCATGAGCGGCGTACTCAGAGTTGCCCTTTATCCGAGAGTGTCCACGGAGGAACAGGTGCTAAAGGGCTACAGCCTTGAAGCACAAGAAGAAGCGCTTGTCAGCTATGCCGAAGAAAAAGGCTATAAAATAGTCGGAATATATCGTGACGAAGGCTTCAGCGCACGCAAGTCTGCAATGAAACGAAAGGTCATGCAAGAGCTTCTTATTGATGTAAAGGCCGGCAAGATCGACCGTATTTTGTTCATCAAATTAGACAGATGGTTCCGCAATGTGCGTGAATATCATAAAGTACAAGCAATTCTTGACGAGCATAATGTGACATGGGAAGCCACGATGGAGGATTACAACACCTCTACCGCCGACGGCCGCTTGAAGGTCAATATCATGCTGTCAGTCGCAGAGAACGAATCCGACCGCACAAGCGAACGCATCAAATTTGTTTTTGAGGCCAAGCGCAGGAGGAAAGAATACTGTTTTACGGGTAAGATCAAGCCTTTTGGTTATACCGCTGAGATCATAGACGGCGTAAAGCGATGCGTTAAGGATCCTCAAACCGAGCATATCGTAAATGACTTTTGGGACTATGTACTCAAATACAACAGCATCCGCAAAGCCGGAATGTATTGCAACGAAAAATACGGCATCAACCGCCACTATCGCACATGGATACAAATGTCTAACAACGAACTATATACCGGCACTTACAGAGGCGTTGAGGAGTATTGCCCTGCCTATATCAGCCACAAGGATTGGGAATATGTCACGCAATCGCATGTTATGATCAAGAAAACGCAGAAACCAGAACGGATCTATCTATTCACAGGCATGCTGCGCTGCCCTGACTGTGGTAACACACTGAAAGGGACATTCAAAACCTATCCGAGCGACCGAAGCAGGGAATATCTTAGTTACCGTTGCAACAACGGAAGATTGCGAATGTGCCCTTACCGTGGAACCCCTTCGGAGAAAAAACTTGAAAAGTATCTACTGGAAAACACAAGATACGAATTAGAACGATTTATCGTAAATGTGGACATCCAAGAGCAAAAAAAGAAAGCACAGCCACGGCTTCACGACATTGTCGCCCTATCAGAGCAGCTCCGCCGTCTGAATGTGATCTATATCGCCGGTAACATTTCAGACGAGGAGTATACCGCCGAATCCAAGCGACTCCGTTCAGAGATAGACGTTGCAAGGAATGTGGACGAAGAAGCCGCCCCCATTGATATAGATCACCTAAAAACCTTCCTTCTCACGGATTTTGAAGGAATCTACGGAACACTATCAAAGGAAGACAAACGCAGAATGTGGCGTTCCGTGATCGAAGCCCTTTATATTGAACATAATACCGTTAAATCTATCAAATTCCGCACATAAGGAAATTCATAGGAGCATACGCGTATGGAGAATAAGATCAGCGTATTAAAGAAATGGATCCAAGAAAGCAAGCGTGCCGTCTTTTTCGGCGGAGCCGGAGTAAGCACCGAATCCGGAATTAAAGATTTCCGTAGTCCGGATGGATTGTACAACGAAAAAACGTGGACTAACGAACACATCTCTACCGAGAGCGGTATTCCCGATTTTAGAAGTGTTGACGGCCTTTATCATCAGAAATTTGAATATCCGCCCGAAGAAATTCTCAGTCGCAGCTTCTACCAAAAAAATCCTTCGTATTTTTTCCGCTTCTATCGAGAGAAGATGATTCCTCTGGGTTACGAGCCGAATGTCACGCACAAGGTCCTGGCTCGTCTGGAGCAGGAAGGTCACCTGGCAGCCGTTGTAACGCAGAACATCGATGGTCTGCACCAAAAGGCAGGCTCCAAAACCGTTTATGAGCTGCATGGAAGCGTGCTGCGCAACTACTGTGTCAGATGTAAAAAATTTCACGACGCAGAGTTTATCAAGCACTCCGAAGAGGTTCCTATGTGCGACTGCGGCGGCACGGTCAAGCCCGATGTCGTCTTGTACGAAGAGCCGCTTGACGGCGGTATTCTCATGGCAGCCGCGCAAGCCATCTCGCAGGCTGATCTGCTAATCGTCGGCGGCACAAGCCTGACCGTCTACCCTGCCGCTGGTATGCTTCAGTATTACAACGGTGACCGCCTTGTTCTCATCAATCGAGAGGAAACTCCATATGACAAGTTTGCAAATCTGGTATTCCACGAGTCCTTAGGTTCTGTATTTTCTAAACTTTAGGAGGAAAATATGAAGCATATTGCACATATTCACACCGATTTCCCGACAAAATTCGGCATTCCTCGTCAAAGCGGCCTAGTCGAAGAGCTGACGGCAACCATCATCTTCGAGCCGGAATACCGCAATGCTGATGCGCTGCGCGGCTTGGAGGGGTTCTCGCATCTTTGGCTAATCTGGGAATTTTCCAAGGCAAAAAGAGAAACCTGGTCCCCCACCGTCAGGCCGCCCAGACTCGGCGGTAACCGCCGTTTGGGTGTCTTTGCGACTCGCTCTCCATTCCGCCCAAATCCTGTGGCGCTGTCCTGCGTAAAACTCGTGGACCTTCGTCAAACGGAAGAACATGGCACCGTACTTGTCGTGTCGGGCGCTGATCTTATGGACGGAACTCCCATCTATGATATTAAGCCCTATATCCCCTATGCCGATGCCAAGCCCGATGCCGTGGGTGGGTTTACTGAGGACGCTGACGATTTTATTTTGACCGTAAACTTCCCAGAGGAGCTCCTTAAAAAAATTCCTGATGATCGCCGTGCCGCCCTGCTGGCCGTTTTGGCGCACGACCCAAGGCCATCGTATCAGGACGACCCTGAGCGTATCTATGGCATGGAATTTGCAGGACATGATGTCCGATTCCAGATAAATGAAAAGACGCTAACCGTTTGCGAAGTTGAATAACAAGCAGCCGCCTCCGGTAAGGGGGGCGGCTGCTTGTTCGCAAAGTTCCAATTTATCGCGTCGTCCAATGTAGGCAATAGCAGCATGCCTTCGCCTTGGTATTCGGTCCCACCAAGCAATAGAAACACGGTTCATTTCATACTGCTTATACTGAGTTTCTATAGCCCGAAAGGGCGTAGAAACTCGTACAAGACGGCTTATGTGCCCAGCAGGGCACATAAGGTCCAATTAAAAGTGTCTACTTTTAATTGGATAGTAGTATTAAAAGCCATATCCAACATACTCACAATCGCCTCTGTGCCATAGCTAACTTCGTTTCCGCTTCTCTTTACCTACGCGAAATGACGGTTGTTCCTCTGATCTCTTTTTCATGCCATTCACTCCATTTCAGTTCGTATGGTAAAGGTTTCGGGAAGACGGAATATCTCTGTCTTCAAAAATTGTGGATAGAAATACGCATCCTTCAAATTTTCGAATTTCAACCACTCAAATGTATGGATATGACCGCCCTCATTTGTGGTAAATTTTTCACCCCTCTGTAACAGGTCCATGCAATCTGCATCCATCAGGAAGTAAATGCATAGTTCATGGTAATCCAAGCGATCCACATCCTCCCGGAAGAACGCTTGATTAAGCCACAGTGGCCGCACGATCTTCAATGTCAAGCCCAGCTCTTCTTGAACCTCTCGGATCACAGCGCTCTGTGCTGTTTCGCCGATCTTTACTCTGCCACCGGGCAGATAGTAATACGGTGATCGTTCATCATGCATCGCCAGAATCTTTCCGTCCGAGATCATCACAGCGCAAACTCTGTAGTTGAATTTCCCGTTGCCATGCTTGTAGGATATATCCATCTCCCTTACTCCTTTTTCTGCAAACTCTCTTTGTTTCTCTTATGAGTCGTCCACATACGCACAGCCGTACTGACCACCAAAATTCCTGCTGCCATCACACCGGCCGTAGAAAGTGTCTCCAGGCCATAGTCGGCCGCCAGATCCATATTGCCACGGATCGCTTGCTGTGCAGCATAATAAATGCCCGCGCCAGGGATCAGGGGCAGCAAGGAAATCAGCAAATAAGAAATGGCCGGGTACTTGCGGACTCTTGCCATAATCTCCGAAAATGCAGCAGCAACGCAGGAGGCAGCAAAGCAGCACATCAACATATGGCAGCCCAACGCCGAAGCGATGCAGTATGCGCCCCAAGTAATTGCACCGCCAAGTGCACACAAAATACTTCCATAGCCATGCACATTGAACACGATCACAAAGCCTGCGCAAGCAACGAAACTGACAAAGCAGGTGATTGCAGGACTATGGGCAATGGCATCCACTTGCTGTGGAAGGCCGCCAAGGGACACATTCAGATTCCATGCCGCAGCCGTGCCCAATGCCACCGCCACAGCGATCAACAAGGCCTCTACCACACGGCTAACACCGGAATTGGTGTCGCCAAAGATGATGTCGCGCATCGCATTTGTGAACAGTGCACCCGGGACCAAAAGCATAAGCGTTCCGATCACAGAGGCATCCGCATTCGGCACGATCCCCAGCTCGCTCATGCCGTAGGCAAAAAATGCCAGTACGAATGCCGCGGCAATATTTTGAAAAAAAACATTGGTTTGCAGTTTCCCCATGAAATACTCCGCAACACCCAGCAAAAATCCGCAGGCCGCTGCGCAGGCAGAATCCATCATGCCACCACCAAAGAAAATACTGAACCCCCACGCTACCAAAACATATCCCAGCAAGAGTGTCGGTAACTTATATTGCTTGCGTTTTTTCTCCGTTTCCTTTACCCATTGCATTGCCGTTTCCAGATCGGGTATTTGGGTACAAATGCGTCTTCCGAGATTGGAATACTGCTCCACCGCATCCAGGTCCGTTCCTTTGCGCTCCATGCGGCAAAGTTGGGTCATGGGTGCCTGCCCCGGTATCAATATGGTAATGATCAAGCTGTTGGGGACGGAATACACTCTCGATTCCACCCCATAGGCTGTGAGGATACGGTTGACACTTTCCTCCACGCGATATGTTTCGCCGCCACCGACAGCAATGCGGCAGCCAATTTCGGAGACAAGCTCCATCAGCAATGTGTAATTCATAATGAAAATCCTTTTGCAGTTTCATAGCAGCCGCGCAGAGGCGCACCTTGCGCTCGTTATTTCTCTCAGCTTCGCCCGCCATTATAGATTTTTGACAAAATTTTTAAAAAGTTATCGCTTTCTGTATGCAGCAAATTCCGATTTTGCTGTCTGTTATTGCACAGCCACGGTAGGGTTGAGGCATGCCTCAACCGGCAGAATCCTACCAGCACAGTCGCCTCTATTGTAAATGCAGTTGTGTGATACTTTCCGATCTTACCTGATCTTTTTGCGCCAGAACCCAATGCTGTCTTCGGTAATAAATCCCGCAGCATTGTAAAATTTCCTTCTCCAATCGTAAGAATTGACATAGCATTTTTCAATTCCCTTTTCTCTGCATCGCTGTATCACGCCATGCATCATTGCCGTACCGATGCCCTTGTGCCGATATTTCTCTCTGGTGCTGACGGGTTCAATGAATGCGGTTTTTGATTTTTCGTCCACATAGACGAAGCTATAGGCGCAAACAGCATTTCGTTCGCAGGCATTTTCATCCACCACAATGCATTCAAAGCTGTCCGGATACATCGACGAGTTCTTTCGGGAATGATAGGGGTTCATGCCGTTTCTGTAGTCAGGGCTCTCAAGACTCGGATGAAATCCCAAATTGCAGGCACTCCACTTGTTCTCTTCCTCTTCATATTCTTCGCCAAAGAGAAGTCGAAAGCCTTCCGGCAAGTCGATCGAAATATTTGTCTGCAAAGGGTGGACATAGTTATCATAGTCCTCTTCAAGCTGTCTTTCGTATCCCAAGCTTATCAGAATATCCCGCCGATAGGTCAGGCTGTCGTTGGAAACAACCAAAAAATCCACCGAGCCGTCTTCTTCTCTTTCAAAAAGTGGCAAGCAGTTTTTCTCGCCGTAGGCAAGGATCTGTTCGAAGAGGTGTTCATAGCTGTTTTGAATGCTTATGTAGACGGCATCCCCATCGGGCAGAATGCAAGCAACAATCTTGCCATCTTCTTCCCACAAAAAGATATAGTCTGTAGATCGCTCTCTACCGCCATCTGTCTCTTGCGCTCCCATTCTGTAAATCAGGTCATGGAGCCTTTCCGGAAGCCATGAGGCCATATTGTGATTCTCCAGATACAGCTCCCTTAAATAGGATTCCAGTTTCGGAAGATCTTTTTCGAGTTGAAATTTTCTGGTTTGCATATACGTTTCCCCCATTGCCCGGAATTCTTTCGCAGCTGCCTCTTTCGACCTGCATACATTGGTGGGTGCGATCCACAATTCTACATAATGCGTACTGAACAACGCGAAATCCCTTGCAAGCCAAAGCTTTCAGGGCTGTTTTGCGTTGTTCGAGTGCAAGGTTTTGGCGGTAAAACCGCTAAAAACCTTGCACATTTCGCACGAGCGTTGCGATGCTCGTGCGAATAAGCCGCAGTAGCGACTTATTCAGCAGACATTACATAGAATTATACTCTCATCATGCACAGAATTCAAGGCCTATCCATTGAAATCGCAAGCTCCGCATGGTATAATGAGCTTGAAAGTGAGGTTTTTGTATGACGAAGATCCTTTTTGTCTGTCACGGGAACATCTGCCGCAGCCCGATGGCAGAATTCATCATGAAAGAACTTGTGCAAACACAAGGGTTGGAGCATCTGTTTGAGATTGCCTCGGCGGCCACAAGCGATGAAGAGTTGGGCTCCGCTCCCTATCCGCCCGTGCGGGCGCTCTTGTCCGAGCGTGGCATCAGCACCAAGGGCAAAACCGCCCGTCGGCTCACACGAGACGATTATGAAAAATATGATTATTTCATCGGCATGGACGGCGCCAACCGCCGCAATATGCTGCGACTATTCGCAAACGATCCGCAAGGTAAGGTCTCCCTTCTCTTGGACTACACGGATCGCCCGAGAGATGTGGCTGATCCTTGGTACACAAGAGATTTCCGTGCCACGGAACGAGATGTCGATGTCGGCTGTGCCGCATTGCTGGAATATCTTCTGAACACATCACACTAAGCACATCATCAAAAAACAAACCGAAAAAAGGAGGATTTTTATGAAGCGCTATTTCTTGTTTTTCCTTTGCATTGCCTTGCTTCTTCCGTTGTTTTGTCCAACCACTCCTCAAACACAAGCCGCAAGCACTTATGATCCTTACAAGGCCATTGCCTATGCCGAGGCGAACTGGAACAGCGGAAAAGGCCTTTGCGCCGAGTTCGTTTGGAATTGTCTGAAGGCCGGCGGTCTGAACCTCAGCACATCCGGACTTCAGGAATCGCCCTATGTCACGACCGGCCTTGCCGAAGCCGCCTGCAGAGCCATTGGCAAGCCGTATACGGGCGTAAAAGATTTCCCACTTCTCGTAACAGACAACCGTTTTGGCCCAACCCATGCCTACAATCAGCATCCGAACAACAATGCTGTAACCATCGGCGACCTTCTCTTCGTTTACTGCGAAACCTGCGGCAAAACACCCCATGTCGTCATCTGTAGCGGCTACGGCAACGGCTCTCTTCTGTGTGTTTACGGCCATAACTATGCCCAGCAAAACAGCTTCTCCCTCCCCGCAGGTGCCAACGAGGGCGGCCATGTCGGTCATCAATTCTCCATGCGTTACCTCGATTTGTCCAATGCGGAAGAATATAACTGCGAATGCAGCGTCCTTTTCGATGTCGACAAAGCCGCATGGTATCACGAATATGTCCACGAAGTCCTGAACAAAGGTCTAATGAGTGGTGTTTCGGAGTATCGCTTCGATCCCGAGGGCAGCATGACACGTGCCATGGTAGTGACGGTTTTGTACCGCTACAACTACGAGCCGCAGGCCAAGGCACCCACCTTCAGCGACATTGAACCGTATCAGTGGTACACCAACGCCGTATCCTGGGCAGCAGAAAACGGGATCGTCGGGGGTGTCGGCAACAACCGCTTCGATCCCAGCGGCAATGTCACAAGAGAGCAGCTGGCCGCCATCTTGTACCGCTACACAGCCTCTATGGGCAATGACTGCTCCGCAGCGGCCGATCTGTCCGCTTTTTCTGATGCGGTCAAAGTCAGTCCGTGGGCACGCGAAGCCATGCAATGGGCCGTAGCTGAAGGTCTTATCAATGGCTCTGACGGCAAGCTGCTGCCCGGCGGCTTTGCCACACGCACGCAGGTTGCCGCCATTTTAATCCGCTATATCGAAAAATTTGGTGTCATCGCCACGTCGGGCGCTTGCGGTGACAATGCAACATGGTCGCTCAGCTGTGACGGCACCATGACCATCTCCGGTCAGGGCGCCATGTGGGACAACTTTTCCGACTATCCCGAAGGCGAGCACTGGTACAAGCAGGCCAATTTTATCCGCAGCCTCATCGTGGAAGACGGTGTCAGCACTTTGTCCGGTCTGACAGAAGTCCTCCCCTCGCTGCAAGAAGTCCGAATGGCCGATTCCGTCGAGCAGCTCGGCACTTATTCCTTCATGGACGCACCGAATCTGCACACGGTTCGTTTGAGCAAGTTTTTGACAGAGATCCCGAACGGATGCTTCAACGGCTGCGCCAAGCTCACCTCTGTTGAACTGCCCGATTCTCTGAAAAAAATCCACGGAGATGCGTTCAAGGGCTGCAGCTCTCTGCAGCGACTCACCCTTCCCGGAAGTCTGGTCTATATCGGGCCGAATGCCTTTGCCGACTGCTCAAGCCTGCAGGAAATTCAGCTTCCCGAGGGTCTTAAAGAGCTTGCTGCAGACGCATTTTGCAACTGCACCGCCTTGAATTCCCTGAAGATTCCCGCAAGTGTAGAGAATATTTTCACGGAAGAGGATTACAACCTGTACCAGAATTTCTTCCCGTGCCGCATTGAGGTCGATGATAGCAACCATTTCTATTGCAGCGACAAAGACGGCATCCTCTACAGCAAGGATCAGACGACGCTGCTTTACGCAAACGAAGCGCTCTGTGGCAGTTTCACGATCCCCGAAACGGTCAAAAAGATCGGTGACTACGCATTTTCCGGCTGCCGCAATCTAACCTCTGTCACCGTGCATGAGCAGGTGCGCAGCATCGGCATCTATGCCTTTATGGATTGTGGATCGATGCAGAGCATAAAGCTCCCCAAAACCGTCGATCAATTCGGCCACGGTGTCTTTTACCAATGCACAAAGCTGAAACGCGTGGATCTGCCCGAAGGCGCAAACGATTTGTATGATATGTTCAATTTCTGCATCTCATTGGAACAGGTCACGCTTCCCAAAGGGCTCACGAAATTGGACTCGTATGCTTTTAACGAGTGCTACAGCCTGAAATCGTTCGTCGTCCCCGAAGAAGTGAGTGTCGTACGCTATCAGGATTGGAGAAACTGCTACCAGCTGAGAAACATCTACTTCCTGGGTGATGCGCCCGAGGAATTCAACGCCGGCGGCGGCAGGATCACCCTGCGATATATCGCAGGAAAGAACGGCTGGACAAGTCCATCCTGGCACGGTTACCCCACAGCGACGTGGGAACCCTGAATGCCACTTCCTGCGATTTTATAAAAAAACTGTGGAGCAATGCTCCACAGTTTCAGTCTGTCGAAAAACTTGATTTTCGACAGACTGACAGAGTTCAAAAAGTCGTCAAGACGAGCAAACCGAGCGCGTCGGCGTACGATGGTACGGTAGAGCTCGGTTTGCGATGTAAGTCAAAATGCCTTGCGCAGCAAGCATTTGAAGTGCTTTTTTGCTGTATCGGAGATACATTCGCAATCGCTTATTTGAACACAGATCGCCAACCGCCAAAAATTTGCATTTTGACGATTGGCGACTTTTTTGACACTCTGAAACTGTGGAGCAATGCTCCACAGTTTTTTATTGCTTAAATCAATATGCGACGCCCCAGTAGATCACCTTGTCAGCATCCTTGCCGCAAACAGCGCACTTGTTGCCGATGGGCAGCTCACCGAAGGGCATGCAACGGCTGGACATACCGGCCTCTTCCTTCATCTTTATCTCACAAGCCTCGTCACCGCACCACATCGTGCGGATAAAGCCGCCGTTTTCCTGCTGCAGGCGCTTTGCCTCTTCCAGAGTCTCAGCATCGTAGGTGTGGTCGGTCAGATTCTTCTTTGCCTTCTCGAACATGCCTTGATGCACCTTCTCCAAGAGCTCTGCTGCAACTGCTTCGATCTCGTCGAGAGAGACGAAGCTCTTTTCGCCATTATCACGACGAGCAAAGACGCATTGGTTCTTTTCAATATCCTTCGGGCCGAGCTCCAGGCGCAGAGGAACACCCTTCATTTCATATTCAGCGAATTTCCAGCCGGGGCTCTGCTCACTTTCGTCAATCTTCACGCGGATGCCGGCCTTCTTCAAACGCTCGACAACTGCACGGCAAGCTTCCAAAACGCCTTCCTTATGCTGCGCAACGGGAATGACAACAACCTGGATAGGAGCGACCTTCGGCGGCAGAACGAGACCGTTGTTGTCACCGTGGGTCATGATGATACCGCCGATCAGACGGGTGGAAACACCCCAAGAGGTCTGGAAAGGATAGGCTCTCTGGTTTTCCTTGCTTGCAAAGGTGATGTCAAAGGCTCTTGCGAAGCCGTCGCCGAAGAAGTGAGAGGTGCCTGCCTGCAAAGCCTTGCGGTCATGCATCATACACTCGATGGTGTAGGTTGCCTCTGCACCGTTAAACTTCTCCTTGTCGGTCTTCTTACCCTTGGTAACAGGCATTGCCAAAACATTTTCGCAGAAATCGGCATAAACCTTAAGCATCTGCTCAGTCTCCGCCATAGCCTCCTCAGCCGTTGCATGCATGGTGTGACCCTCCTGCCACAGGAACTCTCTGTGGCGCAGGAACGGACGACTGGTCTTCTCCCAACGAAGGACGCTGCACCACTGATTGTACATCTTGGGCAGGTCACGGTGGGACTGGATGACATTACGGAAATGCTCGCAGAAGAGCGTTTCCGATGTCGGACGGATGCAGTAACGCTCCTCAAGCTTCTCACTGCCACCATAGGTGACCCACGCACACTCGGGTGCAAAGCCTTCGACATGGTCCTTCTCCTTCTGCAGGAGGGATTCGGGGATCAGCATCGGCATATACACATTCTCCGCGCCGGTCTTCTTGAACTCTGCATCGAGCTGACGCTGGATACTCTCCCAGATGGCATAGCCATACGGGCGGTAAATAAACATACCCTTGATGGAAGAATAGTCGATCAACTCTGCCTTCTTACACACATCGGTGTACCACTGGGCAAAATCGACCTCCATATCGGTAATCTGTTCTACTTTCTTTTCCTTCGCCATAATCATATCTCCCTTTCGGCAAAAATCTAACATAGATTATACCATATGTGTCAAGTCTTTTCCAGTAGCAAGTGAAGAAAAAATTCATACAATGGAACGTATGGGAGGGATTTCATGTGAGTGTCACCATCACGCTCGATTCTGTGGTCGCAGCGTTCTATACGAAAGTCGCACAGCAGGCGAATCTGCCGCTCGAGCAGGTGCTTTCTGACACGCTTTTTAAGCTGGCCGCCGAGCTTTCTCTGGAATCGCTGCAGAAAAAGTCATTGTAATTTCCATTCGAAGATGTTATAATAGCTTGGAATATAACAAATGAGGTGGCACAAATGAAATCCATCCGTGAGATTTATAAAATCGGAAAAGGCCCGTCAAGCTCTCACACCATGGGTCCGGCCCGTGCGGCAGAAGTTTTCTTAAGCCGCTATCCCGGCGCTAAAACTTATTGCGTCAAGCTCTATGAATCGCTGGCCAAGACCGGCCGGGGTCACGGTACTGACCGTGTCTTGTATGAGGTTCTGGGCAAGAGCCGCACTGATGTGCAGTTCTGTGAATATGTCGAAGAAGTGCTCCCTCACCCGAACACGATGGACTTCTTCGCCTACGATGACGACGAAAACGAGATCGGCACCATGCGTGTTCTGTCCGTCGGCGGTGGCGATATTCTGATTGAGGGAGAGCCGCACGACGAGGCGACGGAGATTTATCCCGAGAATTCCTTTGCTGAGATCAAGCAGTTCTGCGCTTGGCGCTATATCAGTCTGAGTGAATATGTCGAGCTCAACGAGGGGGCCGAAATCTGGGATTTCTTAGCCGAAATCTGGCGCGCAATGAAGCGCTCTATTTCCATGGGCCTGCACACCGAGGGCATCCTGCCCGGTGGTTTGAAGGTACAACGCAAGGCAAAGCATATCTTCTCACAGGAGCGCGAAAACGAAATTCCACAGGTGCGTGAGCTCCGTTTGGTCTGCTCCTATGCCTATGCCGTCACCGAGGAAAATGCCGACAACGGCATCGTCGTCACCGCTCCGACCTGCGGTTCGTGCGGTGTTCTGCCTGCAGTTCTGCTCTATATGCAGGAGCGTGGCGGCTTCTCTGACGAAAAGATCCTGCAGGCGCTGGCCGTGGCCGGTCTGATCGGCAATCTGGTCAAGCGCAATGCCTCCATCTCCGGCGCCGAGTGCGGTTGTCAGGCTGAGATTGGCACGGCAACAAGCATGGCCGCTGCCGCTTTGTGCACACTGTTCGATCTGACCATTGATCAAACCGAATATGCCGCCGAGATTGCCATGGAGCATCAGCTCGGTCTGACCTGTGACCCCATCTGTGGACTTGTGCAGGTGCCCTGTATCGAGCGCAATGCAGTTGCCGCAAAGCGTTCCCTGGATGCGTTCAACCTGGCCTCCTTCCTCTGCGGCACCAGAAATATCAGCTTTGATATGGTCGTGCGAACGATGAAGGAAACGGGTCATCACATCAGCGAAAAGTTCAAGGAAACCAGCGAGGGCGGCTTGGCAAAGCTTTACAGCCGCAGAAGAACATAAAACAAACGGGACTGTAAAGCGTACAGTCCCGTTTTCTGTCAGGTACGGCGCAAGCAAAAACAAATTGACCTTTTTTACATTCTATGTTAAAATCATACCGTCGGAGGTGAAACTATGGTTATCGTTTGCGATTGTAAATACAGAAGCTCCATTCCCGCCATCAGAGGGTTTTCCGCACTCGGAGAAGAGATCATTGCTGTCACCACAACGGACACGCCGTCTCCTCCTGCCTTCAAGTCACGCAGGATCACAAAGAAAATCGTTTTGCCCTCCGATCGGGATTTATATAAGACCGAATTACTCGCCCTGTGCCGCTCTTTGGATCGGCCGACAATTTTTGCGACCGGTGTTTTTACCCAGAATATTTTGGCGGAACATCTCGAGGAATTTTCAAGCGTCGCTGATTTTTGCGTCGCCTCCAGCCAAACGCTTTCCAATTTGAACGACAAGATGTGGGTCAAGCAATTCGCCGCTGCGTGCGGTCTGGCCGTGCCGAAAGCCTTTGACAATGCCAAGAGCGTCACCTTCCCGGCCATCGTCAAACCCCATTGCGGGGAAAAATTCGGTCTGAAGCCCAGTGAGCGTTACAGGATCGTCCACAATTCTGAGGAGTTGGAAAAAGCACTTTCCTTCTTCGCCCCCTATGACGCGGATCCTATTATGGAAGAATTCGTCAGCGGAGACGGCGTCGGTGCAAGCTTCTTGCTCGGCAAAGATAAAAAAGCGAGAACCGCATTCCTCCACCGCCGGCTTTTGGAATATCCCGTCGACGGCGGCCCGTCAGCTTGTCTGGAAACCTTTGAAAACAGCGATCTGATCCACAGCGCAAAGCATTTTTTGGAGTCTGCAGGTTTTGTCGGTCTCGGCATGGTTGAATTCAAGGAATCTCAAGGCAAGTACTATGTCCTGGAAGTCAATCCCCGTGTATGGGGCAGCTTCCCCGCCACGGCAAAGGCCTCGTCGAATATACTTAAATGCTATCTTGAGGCATCTAAAACGGAACCGCACCCCTTCGAGCCGATCTATCGTGCCAATTGCAGGGTGAAATTCTCAAGAGGTGTTTTGGCTGCAGCGGTCTCATATGTGAAAAGAAAGCGCTTTGCGGCTGCATTTCGCACACTGGGTATCTTTTTCAACCCCTGCATCAAATCCGCCCTGTTTTCGATCAAGGACCCGTTGCCGTCCATTTCCGACTTTTTCAGGAGATCATGATGAAAGCTGATATTCATGTCCATACATCCGATTCTGCTTGCTCGTCCATGTCCTTGGTCGATGCGGTTGCCGCTGCACTTTCCCACGACATCAGGGTCATTGCGGTGTGCAATCACGATAGCACACTGCAAGATACGCACTTTGGCAGCATCGAGAAAGCCTTGTCTGTAAGGATCAATCCGCCGGCCAGATGTGAAAACGAATTTTACATCATACCGGGAATCGAGCTATCCACTAAATACGGCCACATATTGGGTCTGTTTGTGAACAAAGATATCCAGATTGACAAAAATGACCCCTTGAGGAGCATTCACAACGTCGGAGGTCTCGCCATTCTGGCACATCCGTTCGAGCAGACAACCGCATTTGAAAAAAGAGAGCTTGCACTTTCGGAGCTCCTCACAAAGATCGATCTGATAGAAGCCGCATCCGCCAGAGCAAACTATAAAAACCGCAATGCAAACAACCAAGCGCTCAAGCTTGCCGAAAAGTACGGGATCAGGACTTCCGCAGGAAGCGACGCCCACTTCCCAAAGGAGCTCGGCGCAGCCTACATGGAAATTGATGACGGTTTTCAGAGCCTCGACGAATTGAAAGATCGCATCCGAAATCCCCTTAAGTTGCATTGTAAGAACTCAAAAAGAACTTATATTGCGAAAAGCCAGTTTGTAAAAAACAAAAAAAAGAAAAAATTCAAATGTAAGACAGTATTGTTCTATCTCTACTGTCTTATGCGTGATATGGGAGATAAATTATGTCGAAAGTAACTGTCATCCGCCTCTACAAGTCCCTCAAAAGCAGGGCCAAATGTTTTTTGGGCGAGGGTGTCGTCCCCTATGTCTGCTGGTGCAGAAGAATCAACCGTGTCAAAACCACACAGCGTCTGTGCGCCATGACCTTTGACGACGGCCCGACCAAGGTCGCAAATGGAGCACCCCTGACCTCAAAGCTGATCGATGTGCTTGAAAAGTATGGTGCGCACGGTACCTTCGATATCATAGGCACCACAAAAAACAACTATCCCGACACCGAGGGTGAAATCGGCACTCCTGCGTGGAGCGGTGTTTCCTACGATCATTATCCCTCCTTCAAAAAGGATGACGACGCAGGTGCTTTGGCCTGCCCGGAGCTCGTAGAAAGGATCCTTGCAGGTAAGCATGAGATCACCAATCACACCTGGTCGCATATTCTCTTCGGAAAGAAGAGCATCATTTACTCCAAGCGTCATCATCTGTCCTCCTTTGAAAAGGCTTCAGAGGATGTTAAGAAGCTGCATGATTTCATGCAGGATCAATACGGCTATACCATCTCGATGTCCCGTCCGCCTCACTATGTTGATCGGATCACGAAGAATCTCACCTCCTACGATCTGTATGCCTACCTCGGGTATCAGTATCTCGGAGCGTCCTTTGACGGCGCAGGTTGGCTGCCCCTGGCCAACTATGACGAAGAAGTCAATGCCATGGTGGCACCCTTAAAGCGAGTTCTCGGTAACAATCCTGATGAGCTGTGCGGTCAGATCATCTTCCAGAAGGATGGTCTGAACATGGCGCTCCGTGCCCCCGTCGTTGACGGCCTTGAAAAGCAGCTGGCTGTTCTTCAGGAGAAGCAATATAAAGTCATCAACGTCTCCGAGCTGGTCAATGCCTTCCCCTTCACCGATGTCGGCGACGATGATCCTGATTTCGCTGTATTCAAGGGTCTGCTGGATGACCATGCCATTTTGTACACCGACAACACCCTGCGTCCCGACAAGCCCATGACCTTGGGAGAGCTCGCCGCCTTCCTTGCGCCGAGGGAGGCTACTGTGGACAAGCGCATCGAACAGATCCTGCAAGGCGTCAAAAAGACAAACAAGATTCCCGTTGCCCATGTCTATTCCGGTGCATGGCTCTTCATGAAAGAGCGCGGATATCGAGCTTATGCGAGGTTCCACCCGAACAAAAAATTGACGCTCGAGCATTTTTCCGATCTTGGCGAATTCTTCGAGGTATCCAAGCTGAAAAATGTTCCGCTTACAAGAAGAAACATCCTGAAGGCTTATAAAAAGTAAGATGCAAAAACACCGCTGATGCGGCAATACCAAGCTAAGGTTTTAGGTTCCATCATAAAAGTTGGGGTCAGGCATACGCCTGACCCCAACTTTTATGATGACAGAGTCGTTCTTTTTCTCACTCTTCAAAACCGGAAATATACAGATCCTCATAGATGATCCGATACAAGTAATCGCTTGCCCGGTTGAGGTCGTATACAACATAGAAATACTGCTCAGCACCGAGGCGACCGCCCCAGTAATCCATATGCTCAATGAGCGCATACTGCTCGATGGTGTAGTCGTTCTGCACCACCTCCGCGCAGATCTCCAGCAGTTGTTCATTGTCAAACGAGGTCGTGCACATTCCCAGACATGCGCGGATAAACTCTGGATAATCCGTCCACGACATATCCTGAAGGCTGTTAAGAATGGAGATCAGAACCTCTCTCTGGCGGCCGGTTCTCTGCTCTTCATTGTCGGTTGCAGAGCTTTTACGCAGGCGAGCATATTCTACCGCAGCCTCACCGCCGAGGTGGCAGGTTCCGATGTGAATATTGCTGAATCCACGCAGGCACCAAGCCTCGTTATAATCCAGATCGACATCAACACCACCGACCAGATCAATTATGGTCGCAAGCTGCATCATATCCACGGCGATATACTCCGTGATATTCATAGCAAAATTGTGGTTGAGCGTACCGACCGCCCACTGCGCACCGCCCCAGGAATACGGATAGGCCAGCTTGGCATAAGAGCCCCAGGCAGGCACCTGAATATACGAATCTCGAGGGATGGAGATCAGCTTGAGCTTGTGATGCACACGATCAAACGAGAAGATCATAATCGAGTCAGATGAACCGATCTCGTCCAGGCCGAATAAGGCAAAATTGACGATCTGCGAATGATCCCCCGTCAGGTAGCTCTTTCCCGTCGGCTCACCCAGATTCATCTTCTCAAGCGCCTCTTTCGGCAGCTCCTCGTTTGTGATATGCTCCCACTCGATCGTCAGGTCGGGATTCTCCTCCTTCTGTTCCTGTATGACGCTCTCGATATCCTCACGGGAAGCCGAGCCGATCGGTCGTTGCCAATCGCGGTCGATCTCGCCATCCTGCTCGGTCTGCACAACATGCAGATCCTCATGTGACAGCTCGTTGAATTCCTTGTCCTGCTCTATCGCGCCGAACATATAGCTGTATCCGTAGATCGCCACGACTGACCCAAACAGGATCAGAATTGAAAAAATAGTCGCCCAAACTGCAAAGCCTTTTTTCTGGTTCTTCAGGGCATAGGCCGCCACAGACAAGATCAGCGCAACGGCCGACAGCACTGCCGCAGCTACCACGCCCTTCATAACAAGCTGAATGTGACTGAGCTGCAGGTTCTTGTCAAAATACTTCAGCAGCGCATTTCCAAGCACCGCCAGAACCAGCAATCCCGCCAAAATCGCCAACACAAATGCGATGGCGCCGATGGTGTGCTTGCGCTTCTGATCCAGCTTTTGTTTCTTCTTGATTTGTTTCAGAGCCTCTTCCACGGAAGGCTCCTGCAAAGCTTCTCTTTCGTCCATTTTCATGCCTCCTTCGGCAATATTGAAAGTATTATACCACAAATAATTTTGAAATACAAGAAAAAAAGCGGAGAGGCAATGCCCCTCCGCAAGATATTTAGCAGCAGTTGTTATCGCATCCACAGCCGCCACAGCCGCAGCCGTTGGAAGTCGTGCTCAAACCGTTGTTGCCGCAGCCGCAGCAGAACAGCAGGATCAGAATGATGATCCACCAGCACCCACCAAAACCGTTGTTGTTACACATAACGAAAACCTCCTGAAATGGATTGAGCAGTTCGCTCATTCCATAGTATGACGAAGGTCTTTATTGGTGACAGTATCAACAGCCTTTTGCATCTTTTTCCTTGTGAATCACAATTGGAGGCTTCGGGTCGTTCGGCCTTCTTGCGCTGGTCTTACCCTCGGGCGTGATCTCTCCGGCCTTTGTCAGCGAGATCTTCGTCAGCGCAGGACCAACCAATTCGTAGATCAGAACCGCGAGCAGCACAACATTGCGAACCACTTCACCGTCAGCAAGGCTTGCGGCCGTCAGTGCCATACCAAGAGCTACACCGGCCTGTGGGAAGAGCGTGATTCCGAGATACTTGGTAATTGCCTGATTACAATGTGTCAACTTGCAGCTCAACCGTGCACCGAAGTATTTACCGCACGTCCTGGACAGGATATAAATTCCGCCGATCAGCAGTATATAGGGCTTGATCAGCATACTCAGATCCAGCTCCGCACCGGAAATCACAAAGAACAGAATGCTGATCGGAACCGTCCAGCTATCCACACGGCCCATAAGCTCCTCAGAAAAGTCACAGACATTGCAGAACACGGTTCCGGCCATCATGCACAGAAGCAGCAGTGAAAAACCGCAATGCACACCTGCGATCGTAAACTTGATATCCGACAGGCCAACGGCAAGAAGCACAAAGGCCACAGAGATCGCAGTACGCTTACTCCTCGAGTGGAAGAAGCGTTCGATCTGATCGAGCGCCAGACCGATCAAAGCACCGACGCCGAGCGACAGCACGATCTCGATGATTGGCTCAATCAAAATGCCGTTGATGCTGAGCGCGCCGTTCTCGATGGCATTTGCAATACCGAACGATGCAGAGAACAGCAGCAGACCGACCGCATCATCAATGGCAACGACGAGCATCAAAAGCTTCGTCAGCGGGCCGTTAGCCTTATACTGGCGAACGACCATCAAGGTCGCTGCCGGAGCAGTTGCCGATGCAATTGCGCCAAGCACCAGAGCTGCAGGTACCGACAAGACATTCGGTGCGATAAAATGCAGAACGATCAAGGCGACATCGACCACGATGGTTGTCGCAACCGCCTGCGCGATGCCGATGGTAATGGCACGCGAGCCCATGCTCCTGAGCTGGCTCAGGCGGAATTCGTTGCCGATGGTAAACGCGATGAAGCCGAGGGCAACCTGACAGATCACACTGAGGCTCTCAACCTCATGCAAGGATCCAAAGCCGATACCCTTGATCTTCAATACACCGATACAGAACGGCCCCAAGAGCAGACCTGCGACCAGATAAGCGGTAACAGCAGGCAGATGCAGCTTTTTGGCCAAACGCGAGAGCATCAGACCGCCGAGCATTGCAACCGACAGAGAGATTAAATAGTCCATAAAATGCCTTCTTTTTTCCAAAATTTCCGACGGCTATCATAGCACTGCAGCACCTTTTCCGCAAGAGCAATTTTCCACAAACTTTTTAAAAAAAGAAGGCTTTTTTTGTGCAGAAACAAGGGAACGGTCCCCCGTTCCCTTCAGAGTGTCAAAAAAGTCGCCAATCGTCAAAATGCTAATTTTTTGACGGTTGGCGATCTGTGTTCCAATAGACTGTTGCGAGCAGAACCCTAATATAAGCCAAAACACTTCCAATGCTTGCTTCGCAAGGCATTTTGACTTACATCGCAAACCGAGCTCTACCGTACCATCGTACGCCGACGAACTCGGTTTGCTCGTCTTGCCGCCTTTTTGAACTCTGACAGTCTGTCGAAAAACGAGTTTTTCGACAGACTGAAGGGAACGGTCCCCCGTTCCCTTGTTTCTGTTATCCCATTTTGGTTTTGAGATCTGACAGGCGGTTGAGCGCCTCGTAGAGCGTCTCATCCTTCTTTGCAAAATGCATTCTCACGATATTTCCTACATTCTCCATGAAGAAGGAGCTACCCGGCACCACACCGACACCGACCTTTTGTGCCATTTGCTCGCAAAATTCGACATCACTCTGGCCCTTTTTCATAAATCTGCCGATGTTAGCCAGCACGAAATACGCGCCCTGCGGGTCGGTATACTCGATGCCGATGCGATCAAGGCCTTCCGTGAAGAGCTTCTTCATATGCGCATAATGCGCACCGAATTCCTCATAGTAGCTGTCCGGCATCTCAAGGCCGGCAACCGCAGCCTCCATCAAGGGCGAAGGCGCTCCGACGGTGTTGAAGTCATGGAACTGTTTGATGCGATCCATCAGGTGCTTCGGCGCAATGGCATAGCCGAGACGCCAGCCGGTGATGGAATAGGTCTTCGACAGTGAGCTGCATGAGACTGTGCGCTCCCACATTCCCGGCAAGCTATTCATATAAATGTGCTGATGCGGCGCGTAAACGATGTGCTCATAGACCTCGTCCATGATCACATAAGTGTCATACTTGACCGCCAACGTTGCGATCTGCTCCAGCTCTGCCTTTGTAAAGACCTTTCCGCTCGGGTTGGAGGGGTTGCAGATCAAAATCGCCTTTGCCCCCCGCTTGAACGCATCTTCCAGGACATTTGCATCATAATGGAAGGTCGGCGGCATCAGCGGCACAAAGATCGGCTCGCAGTCGCAAAGCAGAGTCTGCGCACGGTAGTTTTCAAAATACGGCGAGAACATGATAACCTTGTCACCGGGGTTTGTCAAGGCAAACAGCGTATCGACCATTGCCTCGGTCGAGCCGATGGTAACCACGACCTCGTTCTCAGGGTCGATGCTACGTCCCATAAAGCGGCCACATTTATTCGCCAGAGCGCGGCGGAAATTGGGCGCACCCATAGTAATGGGATACTGATGCGGACCGATGGCGCTGATTTCTGCCAAGCGGTCTGTCAAGGCCTTGGGCGGATCAAAATCCGGGAAGCCCTGCGCCAAATTGATGGCATTGCTCGCAATGGAAATTCTCGTCATCCTGCGGATCACAGAATCGGTAAAATGCTGTGTTTTTCTACTCAGTTCCTGCATTGGAAAGCCTCCTTATTTCATCCCGAGGTGCTGCGCCGTGACCGAATGCAGGCCGTGGCGTTCAAGCATCTGCAGCAGCTTCGGCTCGTCGGAAACCCGAAACACCATATAGGCCTCCTCGGCGCTGCGCTCGATCAGCGAATACATATACTCAATGTCAATACACTCCTGCGCCATCCACGTCAGGATGCGTGCTAGACCGCCCGGCTCATCGGGCACAGCTACAACAACAACCTCATTGACACTGACGATGCAGTTCTCTTTTTTCAGCGTCTGCTTTGCGCCTTCAACATCGCTCACGAGCATACGCAAAATGCCAAAGTCGGTGGTATCGGCGATGGACAGAGCGCGCAGGTCGATTCCTGCCTCGGAAAGCGCCCTTGTGATCCCGGCAATTCTTCCGGACTTATTCTGTAAAAAAACAGACAATTGCTTGACCATGGCTTACCTCCTTAATCCAAAAGCTTGCGCTTATCTACCACACGGACAGCCTTGCCCTCAGAGCGCGGGATGGAATTGGGTTCCATCAGAGTGACCTTTGCATTCACACCCAGCAGGTTTTTCAGTGCGGCCGCCAATTCCTTGGCACGAACCGCAAGGCCTCTGACCGTGTCGGAGAAAATCTCATTGCTGATCTCCACCTGCACCTCGATGGAGTCAAAGTTGTTGGCGCGGTCAACCACAATGCGATAATTTGCGCTGTATCCCTGTTCGATCAAAACCGTTTCGATCTGTGAGGGGAATACATTGACACCGCGGATGATGAGCATATCATCGGTTCTGCCGCGCGGCTTGGTCATCTTGCAAAGCGTTCTGCCGCAGGAGCAGGTTCCGCGCACGATCACACCGATATCTCGGGTGCGATAGCGCAGGATCGGAAAGGCTTCCTTCGTGATGCAGGTAAAGACGATTTCGCCCTGCTCACCGTCAGGCAGCACCTCTCCCGTATCCGGATCGATCACTTCCACAATGAAGTGATCCTCGTTGATGTGCATACCGGTCTGTTCTTCACATTCAAAGGCGACACCCGGGCCGATGATCTCGGTCAAGCCGTAGATATCGAATGCCTTGATGCCGAACATTTCTTCGATCTGTGCACGCATCTCGTTTGTCCACGGCTCTGCACCAAAAACACCCGCCTTCAGGGAAATATCGTCCTTCGTTATACCGTTGGCCTGCATCGTTTCTGCAATATGTAGCGCATACGACGGTGTGCAGCACAGAATAGTCGAACCGAAATCCTTAAGGATCGTGACCTGCCGCTGCGTATTGCCCGAAGAAACCGGAATCGCCGTTGCACCAATGCGCTTTGCGCCGCCATCGGCACCCAGGCCACCCGTGAACAGACCGTAGCCATAGGAAATGTGGACAATGTCCTCATCCGTACAGCCCGCGGCCGTCAGCGCACGGGCAACACATTCGTCCCAGACCTCAAGGTCGTTTTTGGTGTAGCCAACAACAATCTGCTTGCCCGTCGTGCCGGACGAGGCGTGGAGTCTGACGACATCCTTCAGAGGCACGGCAAAGAGTCCATAGGGATAGGTATCGCGCAGATCCTGCTTGTAGCTGAACGGCAGCTTGTGCAGATCCTCGATAGAGCGGATGTCCTCGGGTCGGACACCTGCCTGCGCCATTTTATTGCGATAGAACGGAACGTTTTCATAAACTCGTCTGACCATGGCCACAAGGCGCTCATTTTGAAGCGCAACGATAGTCTCCCGAGAAGCCGTCTCAATTTCAGGAGTATAGTATTTCTTCATCGTACTTTGTCCGCTTTGCCCAAGGCAAAGGCCTTTCGATTGAGTTCCAAAAATTTCGGAGGAACGCTCTGCTCAATGGCAAGCTGCCATTCCTCATCGGTAAAATCGAAATAATTCGACAATCTGCCCATCAGCACCAGATTGACTGCCTTGCTCGAGCCGGCCTGCTGTGCAAGGCTGAGCGCATCCATCGCATCGACCTGAATGCCGAGCAGCTGCATTTTCTCTACCAGCTCCATCGGATATTCCGCCGCACCTGTGATCACGGGCATGGGATTGATCTGTTGCGTATTGGTGATGATCCTGCCGTTTGGCTTGAGATAGCACGTCCAGCGTGCCGCCTCCAGAAGCTCAAACGAGACGATCACATCGGCCTCACCGCGGTCGATCACGGGAGAATAGACATTCTTGCCAAAGCGGACATAGGTCACAACGCTTCCACCGCGCTGGCTCATGCCGTGCACCTCGGAAACCTTGACATCATATCCCTTGGACAAGAGCAGCTTTCCCAGCAGCTTGCTTGCAAGAAGGCTTCCCTGTCCGCCGACACCGACGATCATAATATTTTTCGTATTCATTCTTCCGCCTCCCGCAATGCGTCAAATTTGCAAAGCTGCATACAAACACCACAGCCCGTGCAAAGTGTGCTGTCGATCACGGCCTTTCCCTGCTCCATGCGGATGGCCGGACAGCCGACCTTCATGCACATCCTGCAGCCCTTGCAGTTGTCTGTGCAGATTTGCAGCGGCTTTCTGTGACGGACATATTTCAAAAGGGCGCACGGCCGTCTGGAAATGATCACCGATGGAGCCTGTACGGCAAGCTCACGGCGGATGACCTCCTCGCACTGCTTCAGGTCATACGGATCGACCACGCTGACGCGCTCGATGCCCAGCGCACGGCACAGTGCCTCGAGGTCCACCTTCGCAGCAACATCTCCCTTGAGGTTGTACCCCGTGGTTGGATTGTGCTGGTGGCCCGTCATGCCGGTGATGGAATTGTCCAAAATGATCACCGTACTGTTCGAGTCGTTATAGGCGATGTTGACCAGTCCCGTCATACCCGAATGCATGAAGGTAGAATCACCGATTACCGCAACAGTATTCGACTCGCTCGCTCCGTCATTGGCCTTATTGAAACCATGGATGCCCGAAACAGATGCACCCATGCAAATAACGCTGTCAACGGCATTGAGTGGTGCAACCGCACCGAGCGTGTAACAGCCGATATCGCCGATCACATGAACCTTGAGCTTGGAGAGCACATAGTAAAGACCTCTGTGCGGACAGCCCGCACACATCACCGGTGGGCGATTAGGAATGCATTCGGTCAAGCTGCGACCCTCGTCAAAAGGGATGTTCAGAGCCCTTGCCAGGTCACTCTGCTTCAGCTCACCGATGTTGGAAAACAGTTCCTTTCCAGCCACCTCGATCCCAAGCTGTCTGCAATGATTCTCAATGAAGCTGTCAAGCTCCTCGACCACGACAACCTTCCGAACCTGCTTGCAGAACATCCTGATCTTCTCAACGGGCAGCGGCCAAACCATGCCCAGCTTCAAGACGCTGTAGCGGTCACCACAGACCTCCTTAACATACTGGTAGCTCGTACCGCTTGTGATGATGCCGATCGAACTGTCGGTGCCACCCTCGATGCGGTTAAGCTCTGTCCTGTCAGCAAATTCCGTCAGTTTGCGCAGACGCTCCTCCACAACAGGATGCCTCAACCTCGCATAGCCGGGCATCATAATATATTTCTGCGGATTCTTCTCATAGAGCTTCTGCTCGGGAAGGATGCGCTCGTTCGTTTCGACCACGCTCTGGCTGTGGGCGATGCGTGTGCACATCTTCATCAAAAGCGGTGTATCGTATTGCTCGGAAATCTCATAGCCGAGCTTGGCAAAGGCCAACGCTTCGGCCGAGTCCGACGGCTCGAGCATGGGAAGCTTCGCCGCCCGTGCATAATGACGGGAATCCTGCTCATTCTGAGAGCTGTGCATCCCGGGATCGTCAGCCACAGCAATGATCATACCCGCATTCACACCGGTATAGGCGATGGTAAACAGCGGATCGGCCGCCACATTCATACCCACGTGCTTCATACCGCAGAAGCTGCGTTTTCCGGCCAAAGATGCGCCGAATGCAGCCTCCATAGCAACCTTTTCATTCGGTGCCCATTCCGCGTAAATTTCCGAATACTTGGCAGCATATTCCGTAATCTCCGTACTCGGAGTTCCCGGATAGCTCGAAACAAAGCTGCAGCCTGCCTCGTAAAGGCCACGAGCCAGGGCCTCATTGCCGAGCATCAACTGTTTCATATGTAAAACCTCTCTTCTGAAAAGCGATAATCTATTATATTGGAAAATCCGTCAAAATTCAACAAAAATTCAGTTTGTCGTCTGCATTTCGACCAGTCTTCCGTTGCCGTAACGCTCGCGCAGGACAGTCTTCTCGATCTTTCCGGTCGGATTTCTCGGAACCGTGTCAAAAATGACTCGTTTGGGGCGCTTGTATCTCGGCAAAGCAAGGCAGAATGTGTCGATGTCTTCTTTGCTCAGGCTCTCGCCTTCCTTTGCCTCGATGACAGCGGCTGCAATTTCGCCGAGTCGGCTGTCTGACAGGCCGATGACCGCCACATCCTTGATCTTTTCGTGGCCGCGAAGGAAATCCTCGATCTGCACCGGATACAAATTTTCACCGCCGGTGATGATGACGTCCTTCTTGCGGTCAACCAGATAGATAAAGCCGTCGTCATCTTCCTTGGCCATATCGCCTGTGTAGAGCCAGCCATCATGCAGCACCTCCGAGGTAGCCTCCTCGTTTTTGTAGTAGCACAGCATCACACCGTCGCCCTTGACCGCCAGTTCTCCGATCTCACCTCTTGCAACTGCGTTGCCGTCGTCATTGATGATCTTCGTCTGCCAACCGTGGCCGGCCTTTCCGATGGCTCCCACCTTGCCAATGTTTTCCACACCCAAATGGACACAGCCCGGGCCAATAGATTCAGACAGACCATAGTTTGTGTCATATTGGTGGTTCGGAAACACCTTCTTCCAGCGGTGAATCAGGCTCGGCGGCACGGGCTGTGCACCGATGTGCATCAGCCGCCAGGAGTCGAGCATATATTCATCGAGGTTCACCTCGCCGCTTTCCAAAGCATCCAGCAGATCCTGCGCCCACGGAACAAGGAGCCAAACAATGCTGCATTTTTCCTCGGTCACCGCGCGAAGAATCCACTTCGGCTTCACACCGCGCAGCAATACCGCCTTGCTGCCGGAAACAAGGCTGCCGAACCAGTGCATTTTTGCTCCCGTATGATACAGCGGAGGAATGCATAAAAACACATCGTCGTGCGTCTGGCCATGGTGCGCCTGCTCGGTATGGCAGGCAGACAGCAAGGCTCTGTGATTGTGCAGGATCGCCTTAGGGAATCCCGTCGTGCCCGAGGAAAAATAAATCGCAGCATGGTCCTCCAGGCTAACCTGCACCGGAGGCGGCGTGATCGCACAGTAGTGGATCAGCTCGTCATAGGATTCAGCAAAGGACGGAACATCCTTTCCTACGAAGAATTTGTATTTGACGCGCTTGATCTTGCCCAAAATCGGCTCGATACGGCTGACAAATTCAGGGCCAAACACCAAAATGTCCACATCAGCAAGATCGATGCAATACTCAATCTCATCCGAGCTGTAGCGGAAATTCATCGGCACCGCCAGTGCGCCTGCCTTCAGAATACCGAAATAGATCGGCAACCACTGCATACAGTTCATCATCAAAATTGCCACTCGCTGTCCCTTGCGAATCCCTCTGCTGAGAAGGAGATTGGCAAATCGGTTGGCATCACGATCAAACTGTTCCCACGTCATCTCCCGGCGGTACGGCTGATCGCCGGTGGCATTCTCGATCAGGCTGAAGTCTCTCCATGTGACGGCCCGGTCTCTCTCCTCCGACGGATTGATCTCAACCAGCGCGGTCTGTGTACCGTAAAGTCTGGCATTTCGTTCCAAATAATCAAAAATTACCATAGTGCCTCCTAAAAAAATCATCCTCTGCATCAAGCAGAGGATGATTCGACTATTTTATCTCTCTGCCGCGAGATCAATTGTTCATTTCGTCCGCCCCGCTGTCCGGCACTCTCGGTGCGTTCCAAACATGCGGCTCGGTTCTGCTTAGGATCTCCAGCTCATCTCCTGCGGAAATCTGGCGAATGTCGATCAACGAACCATCATAAAGCGGCAGCCCCCGCGCGATCAGATGGCTTTTGGAGACGAACTCTGTCACACATTCCTCATCATCGACATAAATACGGCTGTAACGTGTAAAATTCTGTCCGTAGACATGATATACTCCGTCGAGCAAAATCACAGACGAGATGGAAATGTCTTCCACATCAAAGCGCAGCGAGGTCGGCAGGATCATGCCCTGAGATGCAAAATGCTCACCTTCAAGCATATCATATTCCAGATTCTGCAAATCCTTCTGGAACAGCAGATCCTCATCGGGTGGGAAATCGTTGCTCTGATGCAGACGGAAGATCTCGCCCTCGTATATGCCGCAAAGCTGCATCACATACGCAGCAAGCTGGTAGGTCTGCAGATCGCGCTTTTCATTGCCGATGTCAAAATTCGCCCAGATCACATACTCCGTGGTCTGCTCGTTTCCATAGGTCAACTCCTCGGGTTGGATATTGAAGCTCGGCAAATGGTCGCCGTAGAACACGACCACGGTTTTCTCGTCATAGTCCTGCAGGATCTTGACCAGATCGCCCACGAAGGCATCGGTCTGCATCAGCTGGTAAAGGTAGTACTCAAAGCCGATCTTTCGGCTCTCATCCATGCCCTCGCAGGAAAGATAATCATAACCTTCCAAGTATTCCGAGGGGTACCTTCCATGCGGCTGCACCGCAACGGTAAAGACCAGATCCGACTCCGGCGTTGCCGTCAGGCATTTCTGGATTTCCTTTGTCAGGCAGGCATCCTTGGCCCACAAGGTCGGTGTGAAGTCCTTCTCGGGATCCAGATCCATATACTCCAGAGAGGTGAAGGTCTCAAAGGACAAGTTGGCATAGACCAGATCTCTGTCGTAGAAGGTCGCATTATTGTTGTGAATGGCATGGGTACGGTATCCGATCTGCAGCAGGCTAGAGGCCAGGGTCTGCGGACAGGCGGCATCCACGATGGACATATACGGGTACTCACCCACACCGAAATGGCTCAGGTTCATGCCCGTAAGGACCTCAAACTCCGTATTGGCCGTACCTGCACCGATACAGGGTACGGACAGAAGGCCACTCGGGTAGGCTTCGCGCAATGCGCGGAAGTTCGGTACGGCATCGGTCTCATAGCTCACATCATCAAGATATGTCGGGTCAAAGAAGCTCTCGAGCTGGACAAAGACAATGTTCGGAGGATCCTGCGCCGTCTCGGGAAGCACGCTCGTGCCCTCCTTAATGTCCTCGATCGTGGTTTTGGAATAGTCCTCCGGTTCTCCGACACCGCCGGTGATCAGACTGGCCGCGAAGCAATAGCAGAAGCCGTTGTCTCGATAGGCACGGGGCAGATTGTGAAAATCCTCCGTGCTCTGCAGCGCACCCATCTTGGTCATAAGCGGAGTCAGCGCCAGCAGAAGCAGCATGAATGCCACCAAATGCGTTGCCGCAAAGGAGAACATCGCCCGATGCTTTTTGGCCCTGTAGAGGACATAGCAGATCCCCGCAATCGCCACTGCGATCAGGAACATCAGCAGTCCCAGTTCAAACAGGGAAAGATACTTGTGGAAGATCGTCCGCACCGAGCTCATCAGCCAGATATCGGGAGCCGTCAGGGGCATGGAGCGATAGCTGATCAGAATGCTATCAGCAATAGCAACACCGATCCACACACCGCCGGCTACAAACAGAGAAAAGGATCGTCTTCGGAACAGCAGCGCAAAGCACAAGCTCAAAAAAACCAAAAACGCGTTATAGAGATATGTCAGCGGTCTTGTCGTCATGAACACGACCGTAGCATCCACAGATCGTCTTGCCAGAATCTCGACACAAATCACGATCAAAAGGGCTGCAAGCACACACTTGAGCAGCAAGCGATAGTTCTGCTTCGTCATCGTCTGCTTCAGCCGATCCAATAAGGCTCGCTTCATACGTTAAAGCCAAGTCCCTCCTTTCCTTCTGTCTTACAACAGTATATCATTTTTGCGCTAAAAATCAACAGATTTTTTCATTTTAACAATGCATACTTGCAACTGCGAAGAAAAAATGCTATAATGATTTGGAATTTTTGAAACGCGAAAGGAAGAATTTTCTTATGACCAATATCGATATTTATTCCGGCTTTCTCGGTGCCGGCAAAACCACGCTGATCAAGAAGATGATCCGGGAGGCTTATTCAGATGAAAAGCTCGTTCTGATCGAAAACGAATTTGGTGAGATCGGCATTGACGGCAGCTTCATGCAGGAGGCCGGCATTGCTGTCAACGAGATCAATTCCGGCTGCATCTGCTGCTCTCTGGTCGGTGATTTCGGCAAGGCGCTGCATCAGGTCATCGACGAATATCATCCCGACCGAATTCTGATTGAGCCGTCGGGTGTCGGCAAGCTGTCCGATGTCATCGGTGCGGTACGCCGTGTCGAAAGCGATGAGGTGAAGCTTAATGCGAGCATCACGGTCGTCGATGCAACGAAGTGCAAGGTTTACTTGAAAAACTTCGGTGAGTTCTATCGGAACCAGATCGAAAATGCCGATGCGATCATTTTCAGCCGCACGGACAAGCTCTCTGAGCAGAAGCTGCACGACGCGCTTCACCTCATTACCGAGGCGCTCGGCGATAAGGATTGCGTGCTTCTGTCCACACCGTGGGACGAGCTGACCGGTAAGCAAATTGCAGAAACCGCCGCACATCACAACACGCTGGAGCATGAGCTCCACGAGCTTATGCACGAGGCAGAGCATCATCACGATGAGGATTGCAACTGCCCGCATTGCCATGAGCACGAGCATGAGCACGAGCATGAGCACGAGCATGGGCACGAGCATGAGCACCATCACGAAGAAGGCTGCGACTGCCCGCGCTGCCAAGAGCATCACGAGCATCACCATCATCACGATCACCACCATCACCATGCAGACGAGATCTTCGCAAGCTGGGGTGTCGAGACCGTACAGCGCTACACCGCCGAGGAACTCGCTGCCATTCTGGCCGAGCTGGATAATGCAGACCGCTTCGGCATCGTCCTGCGCGCCAAGGGCATCGTACAGGCTCACGACGGCTCCTGGCTTCACTTTGACCATGTGCCCGGGGAGCACGAGGTTCGCAGTGGCTGCGCCGCTCCCATCGGCCGCATCTGCGTCATCGGCTCGAAGCTGAACGAAGACGCATTGAAAACCCGCTTTGGTATCTGAGGAGGCTCCCATGCAGATTCCCGTATACGCGTTCACCGGTTTTTTGGATGCCGGCAAAACCAAGTTCATTCAGGAAACCCTCTGCGACCCTCGCTTCAACGGCGGCGAAAGAACGCTTCTTTTGCTGTGCGAAGAGGGAGAGGAGGAATTCGACCTTGCTCCGTATCCGCATAAGAACGTCTTTTTGGAAGTCGTCGACGAGGAATCCGTCACGACCGCTGAGCTCGATGCGCTGTTCAGGAAGCACCGTGCCGAGCGTGTGGTGCTTGAGCTCAACGGCATGCTGACAGCCGATGTGTTCTATCAGAAAATGCCGCAGGATTGGGTCATTGCGCAGGAGGTCATGTTTGCCGATGCAAACACCATCCTGACCTACAATCAGAATATGCGCTCCCTGGTCGTCGATAAACTCAGCGGATGCGAGATGGTATGCTTCAATCGTGTTCCGGTCGGAAGTGACATCATGCCGCTGCACAAGCTCGCCCGCGCAGTCAATCGCCGTGTAGGCATCATCTACGAGTATGCTGACGGAACAACGAAGTTCGACGAGATTGAAGATCCTCTCCCCTACGACATCAACGCACCCATCATTGAAATCGCTGATGAGGATTATGCGCTGTTCTACCGTGATCTGACGGAGGAACCCAAGAAATATAACGGAAAAACCGTCCACTTCAAGGCGCAGGTCGCCAAGCTCCGCAAGGAAAAAAGCGGCTATTTCGCCCCGGGACGTTTTGTGATGACCTGCTGTGTCGATGATATTGAGTTTATGGGCATCCCTTGCAAATATGACGGCTCCGAACAGCTCAAGGCGCGCACTTGGGTATGGGTCACAGCCGAAGTTCAGACCCGTTTCCACGCCATCTATCGCGGCACTGGCCCGATCCTGACCGCCAAGGAAGTTCTTCCTGCCGAACCAGCCAAGGACGAGGTCGCTCTGTTTTAGTTCTAAATTTCATATTTTGTGGTAAGATAATCAAGGCAATGCAAGATTGGAATGGGAAAATCCCAACGGTACCAAGCCGCCGTAGACGGGCATAGGCCGCAGTGTGTCATTGGCAAAGGCCGAGAAGGCACACCGCATCATGGCGCCCGGAGTCGGAATACAGAGCATTGTCTGCACCCGACAGACTCTTGGGGACAGTCCGTCGGATGTTTTGTCATGTCTTTTTGCGTCCTCTTGCGGAGGACGCAATTTTTTTGGAGGTGATTTCTTGAAACATGATGCTTTTTCCACCTGCCATCCGTGGGTAAATCTCATATACTTTCTCAGCGTGATCGGCTGCAGCGTCGTGATCCGTCACCCCTTCTATCTGGCCGTCAGCCTTGTAGGGGCACTTTTGTACCTGCTTTGTCTCCAAGGGCAAAAGGCATGGAAAACACTCGGCCTCTCCTTGCCCCTGTTTTTGATCGTCACGCTGGTTAACCCACTTTTCAACACCTCAGGCGCAACGATTTTATTTCGGCTTTTTTCCCGCCCCTATACGCTTGAAGCGCTGTGCTACGGTGCAGCAACTGCGCTTGGCATTGTGTGTGTGATCGTCTGGTTTGCCTGTTATCAGCAAGTCATGACCAGCGACAAATTTACTGCACTGTTCGGAAATCTTTCGATCTCTGTGTTGCTTGTTATGATTCTTCGGATGATCCCACGGCTCAGTCGCAAGACACAGCAGATCACAAATGCCAGACGCTGTATCGGCCTTCCGCCCGAAAGAAAACAGGCATTTCGGGTGCTGTCGGCCGTGACGGACGATGCGCTCGACGGCAGTATCGTCACTGCCGACTCCATGCGTGCCCGCGGTTACGGCAGCGCAAAGCGCACCTGCTTTTTTTGCCATCGCTTCGGCCCGCAAGATGGCTTATTGCTCACTTTACTCGCTGCGAGCATGGCCGTTGTCATCTTCTTCGGCCGAACCGATGTGCTATACACACCGCAAATCCGAATCCTGAACATTTCGTGGGAGTTTACCGCATTTGCTGTTTTGGCGCTTCTTCCCAGCATTTTACACGCGAAGGAGGTGCTCTTGTGGCACAGCTTGAGATCCAAAATCTAACCTTCACCTACCCCAATGCCCAAAAGCCGTGTCTATGCGACATCTCTCTGTCCGTCAAGCAAGGAGAATTTATCCTTTTGTGCGGACAAAGCGGCAGCGGAAAGACCACCCTTTTGCGACATATGAAGCCGTTGCTGGCACCACACGGAGAAAAAAGCGGCCGAATCTGCTATGACGGAGCACCGCTGTGTGCCGATCGCCACAATGCAGACATTGGCTTCGTGATGCAAAATCCCGATGATCAGATCGTTACCGATCGCGTCAATCACGAGCTCTCCTTCGGTTTGGAGAGCATCGGCTGTGAGCAGAGCAAAATGCGCCTTCGGGTCGCAGAAATGGCAAGCTATTTTGGCATCGAAGCATGGTTCCACCGTGATACAAGTCTGCTCTCAGGCGGAGAAAAACAGCTTCTGAATTTAGCTTCTGTGCTTGCCATGCAGCCGAAGTTGCTGCTCCTGGATGAGCCGACAGCGCAGCTCGATCCGCTGGCCGCTGCCGATTTCTTAAACACGCTGCACAGACTCAATCGCGAGCTGGGCATCACGGTCATTATCAGCGAGCATCGATTGGAGGAAGTCTTCCCCATTGCCGACCGCGTCATCGTGATGGATGAAGGCTGCATTCTGGCAGATGACTTCCCTGCCCGTGTCGGTGTGTTTTTATTTGCACAGACGCATCCGATGTTTTCTGCCGTGCCGACACCGCTGCGTGTGTCGCTAAGCTGCAATTCCTCCGAAATGCCCATCACCGTCCGCGAGGGTCGATGCTGGATTGAGCAACACATCAACAAGCCGATCATAGTCGAGGTCAATATGCCTCAGTTCAATTCCGAAGTCTGCTTGCATCTGAAAAATGTGTGGTTCCGATATGAAAAGGACTCGCCTGACATTCTCAAGGGTGTCACCCTGCGCGTGCCGAAGGGCTGTATTTATGCCGTGGTCGGCGGCAACGGCACTGGAAAATCCACGCTGCTCAAGTCCATCTGCGGAATCTGCCGCCCCTATCACGGAAGGGTCGAAATATTCGGAGAAACACAGAAAAAGTACAGAAAAGAGCTGTTTCGCAATGGGCTTTGTATGCTGCCGCAGGATCCCAAGAACCTTTTTTCCGCAGATACCGTCCTTGATGAGCTGAAGGAAATGGATGCTGGCGCTGCACTCACAATGGCCGAGCTCTGCGAGCTGTCATCTGTGCTGCAAATGCATCCGCACGATCTTTCAGGCGGTGAGCAGCAGCGACTGGCCTTGGCCAAGGTGCTTCTGACAAAGCCAAGGTTCCTTCTGCTTGACGAACCGACCAAGGGTCTGGATCAGGTGTGGAAAAAACGCTTTGCAGAGATATTATGTAAACTAAAGCAGAAAGGAACCACCATCCTTCTGGTCAGTCATGACATTGAATTCTGCGCTGAGTATGCGGATCTTGCAGCCTTGTTCTTCGACGGGCAGCTCATCACGCAAGATATGCGGCAAAGATTTTTCTCGCAAAACAGCTTCTACACCACAGCCGCTGCTCGCATGAGCCGAGGTTATTTTGAAAATGCAGTATCGACGCAGGAGCTGCTTCAGGCCTGTCTCGCAAGCGCAAAGGAGGCACCATGAATCGTTCCAGACTGTTTACGCTTCTTACCGTGCTTGTGTGCATTCCGCTGACTCTCGTCCTCGGCAGCTTATTGCAAAGAAAGAGCTATTATTTCATCAGCACACTCCTTATCGTCGAGGCCATGCTCCCCTTCTTCGTTACCTTCGAACACCGCAGAGCGCAGGCACGGGAGCTGGTTTTGATTGCCGTCATGAGTGCACTGGCCGCCGTTTCAAGGCTCATTTTTGCCTTTATACCGCACTTCAAGCCGATCACCGCCATCATCATGCTCTGCGGCATCTCCTTTGGCCCACAGGCAGGCTTTCTATCAGGTGCAATGTCTGCCTTGGCGAGCAATTTTATCCTTGGGCAAGGCTTCTGGACACCGTGGCAGATGTTTGCCTACGGTCTGTGCGGTCTGCTCGGGGGACTCTGTTTTCACAAGCGGCAGCAGGCGAAGCCACTTTGGCTAGCCGGATTCGGTTTTGCGGTCATTGGATTGATCGTCGGCCCCGTGCTGGATTGCAGCTCGGTGTTTCTGTTCCTCTCCGAGCTGACATGGCAGGGTGTTTTGGGCATTTTTGCCGCAGGTTTGTTTGCCAACACTATGCACGCGCTCTCGTGCGCTATCACGTTGTATCTTTTTGCAAAGCCGATGCTTACGAAACTGCGCCGTCTGCAAAACAAATATGGCATATAAAAACCGCCAATCGGAATGATTGGCGGTTTCCTATCAGATTTGCGGAAGTTTTGCAACACTTGCTGCAATTTCTTCATCGGTCGGCACATAGTCAGACATTTCTCCATCGTTAAATCGCTTGTACGCATACAGGTCAAAATAACCCGTTCCCGTCAGGCCAAAAACGATGTTCTTCTCCTCACCCGTCTCCTTACACTTGAGTGCCTCATCGATTGCCACACGAATCGCATGGCTGCTCTCCGGTGCAGGGAGAATGCCTTCAACACGGGCAAAGAGCTCCGCAGCTTCAAAAACCTTCGTCTGTGGTACGCTGACCGCCTCCATCAGGCCATCGGCATACAGCTGCGAAACGACGCTGCTCATACCGTGATAGCGCAGGCCGCCTGCGTGAATCGAGGCCGGCATATAGGTCGAACCGAGGGTGTACATCTTGCTGAGTGGGCAGATCATGCCCGTATCGCAATAGTCATAGGCAAATGTGCCGCGTGTCAGACTCGGACAGGATTCCGGCTCTACAGCGATCAGGCGCATGTCTGCCTCACCGCGCAGCTTCTGTCCTGCAAAGGGCGAAATCAGGCCGCCGAGGTTCGATCCGCCGCCTGCACAGCCGATGATGATGTCCGGCTTGATATGGTATTTATCCATTGCAGCCTTGGCCTCCAAGCCAATAATGGACTGGTGCAACAGAACCTGATTGAGCACGCTGCCGAGCACATAGCGATAGCCGTCTAAGTTGCTTGCCGTCTCGACGGCTTCGGAGATCGCGCAGCCGAGAGAGCCGCCCGTTTCCGGGAATTGCTCCAAAATTTTGCGGCCAACCTCCGTGGTATTCGATGGAGAGGGTGTGATCGATGCACCGTAGGTACGCATGACCTCACGGCGGAACGGCTTTTGCTCATAAGAAACCTTGACCATGAACACCTTGCACTCCAGGCCGAGATATGAGCAAGCCATCGAAAGAGCAGTCCCCCACTGACCAGCGCCGGTCTCCGTCGTTACGCCCTTGAGGCCTTGCATCTTTGCATAATAGGCCTGTGCGATGGCAGAATTGAGCTTGTGGCTACCGGAGGTATTGTTGCCCTCAAACTTGTAGTAAATATGTGCAGGCGTTCCGAGCCTCTCCTCTAGGCAGTATGCGCGCACCAGCGGAGACGGGCGGTACATCTTATAAAAGTCACGGATCTCCTGAGGGATCGGGATGTAGGCCGTGGTATCGTCAAGCTCCTGCCGCGCCAGTTCACAGCAAAACACCTGCGACAGCTCATCGAGCGTCATCGGCTGCTTCGTCTGCGGATGCAGAAGCGGTACGGGCTTATTCTTCATGTCCGCACGGACATTGTACCAATGCATCGGCATTTCCGATTCTTCCAAATAAATCTTATACGGGATCTTCATCGATTTTTCTCCTTTCGCTTGGGACAAGAAAAACTCCTGACCCGAACATCTGCCGGGACAGGAGCGAATATCATTCCTGCAGTGCCACCCTGCGTGCGCAATGCGCTGTGTTCTGCGCGCTTTTACACGCTGACCTTGTTAACGAAGTGTCTGCTCCGTCTCACCTACTCACTTCGGCTCGCCCTCCGATGCCCATTCAACACGATCCTCCGCACCGCACTTACACCAACGGCGGCTCTCTGTTGCTTCCAGTCGCGCCTACTTACACACCTTCAACAGTTTTTATTATTAAAACACAGTCCCTACATTTTGTCAAGCTTTTGTGTATGATTGCACTTGATTTTTCGCAAAATTTTTAGTATGATGATAGTGCAAACAAAATTTAGGAGGTTTTACCATGAAATACGCAGGAACCAAGACCGAAGCCAATCTCCGCACCGCCTTTGCCGGTGAGAGCCAAGCTCGCAACAAGTACACCTATTTCGCATCGGTGGCAAAGAAGGAGGGATATGAGCAGATCTCTGCCCTGTTCCTCAAGACCGCCGAAAATGAAAAGGAACACGCCAAGCTGTGGCTCAAGCACCTCGAAGGAATCGGCAATACCGCCGCAAACCTCGCCGATGCCGCTGCCGGCGAGAACTACGAATGGACGGATATGTACGCTCAGTTTGCCAAGGATGCCGACGAGGAAGGTTTCCATGAATTGGCAGAGCAGTTCCGCGGTGTTGCTCTGATCGAGAAATCCCACGAGGAGCGCTATCGCGCACTGCTGAACAATGTCGAACTGAAAGCCGTTTTCGAGAAGGCCGGCGAAGCCATGTGGGAATGCCGCAACTGCGGCCATCTTGTCATGGGTAAGAAGGCGCCCGAGCTCTGCCCCGTCTGCGCCCATCCGCAGGCATATTTCGAGCTCAGAGCAGAGAATTATTGATGCATCCCCGGTCGTAGACTTCCCCCCCCCGGGAAGTTTACGACCACTGAATATAGGAGATACACATATGTTTGAGCGTTCAAAAATCAAGCTAGGCTTCGGTTGTATGCGTCTGCCGAAAGACGGCGATGAAATCCGCCTCGATGAGATGTGTGCCATGGTCGATTCCTTTATGGCCGCAGGCGGAAACTACTTTGACACCGCCCATGTATACCACGGCGGCAAAAGCGAAATCGCCTTAAGAGAATCTCTGGTCAAGCGATATCCAAGAGATTCTTACATACTGACCGATAAGCTGACCTTCATCTGCTACGAAAATGAAGAAGACATTCTACCTTTGTTTGAACAGCAGCTTTCAGACTGCGGTGTGGAATATTTTGACAACTATTTCTTCCACGCTATGCGCCGCAACTACTACGACAAGTTCGAGCGCACCAATGCCTTTGAGATCGTCAAGCAGCTCAAACGTGACGGCAAGATCCGCCACATCGGTATGTCCTTCCATGACTCCCCCGAGTTTTTGAATTGGGTGCTTGAGCATCACCCCGAAATCGAGCTGGTGCAGCTGCAGTTCAACTACGCAGATACCGACAATCCCGATGTTGAGGCGCTGGAATGCTACGAGGTCTGTAAAAAATTTGACAAACCCGTTATCGTGATGGAACCCGTCAAGGGCGGCACTCTCGCAAATCTGCCCGAGGAAGGGAAAGCACTGTTGGGTGATCAGAACGAGGCCACCTTTGCGCTTCGCTACTGCGCAAGCTTCGAGCAGATCAAGATGGTGCTTTCAGGTATGAGCACCCTGGATCAGATGCGGGAGAATGTCGCGACATTCCAATCCCTGCAGCCGTTTACGCAGGAAGAATTCGCTCTCAGCGATCAATTGCGTGCCATCGTTCGCCAAACCGAGCTGATCGCGTGTACCGCTTGTCGTTACTGCACGGACGGCTGCCCGAGCAGCATTCCGATCCCCGAGATCTTCGCCGCCTATAATGACAGAAAGCTGCGTCGTCCGTTCGAGGCTGACACAAGTCTGATTGCAAGCTGTGTCGACTGCGGTGCTTGTGAGAACCTCTGTCCGCAGAATCTGGAAATCAGAAAATATCTCAAACGCGCAGAAAAGCTGTTGTAATGGGTAATTGGAAAAGTGATCTGGATTCGTCCGGGTCGCTTTTGCGTTTCGTATGGGTATGCTCATTCTTCAAGCGACATATCGCAGCCGACTAAGCATAGTCGCCATATGTAGTCCCTATCTCCCCCGACCATCGGTTTCAAAAAAATCAGGAAAATGTAAAAAATAATGATTGACAAACGCAAACGGATGTGATATATTATTTGAGCAATCAGTGATTGCGCAACAATATGGGCGAGTGGTGGAATTGGCAGACTCGCTAGATTCAGGTTCTAGTGTCCACTCCGGACGTGCGGGTTCAAGTCCCGCCTCGCCCACCAGAAGAAACAGTCGAAAGGCTGTTTCTTTTTTTGTCGTTTCGGCGACGATCGCCTGCCCAAAACAAGCGCAAGCCCTTGGAATTCCAACAACTTCGGAATCCCAAGGGCTTCTTTGCTATTTTTCGCCTATTTCCATCTATTGCTCTCTGTTATCAAACATTTCCCCAATTTCGGCCGTCGCCGCCGTCGGCGCACCAATAGATCCATATCTACAGTGGGACGGAGGTTTGAGTGAATGCTTTTATGATGATACAAAATTTTTATTAGCACACACTTTTCGACAGATTTCTGCTACACGATATGTGTAGAATGAGAATATCAAGTTGAAAGGGGCTTATCTATGACAGAAGAAAACTATCAATACCGAACCGGACAAGCTATGCTGCGTAATCAGTTTCAGGGTGATGGGATTTTTCAGATCCCTATCATCCCAAAGGCAAGCTTTACGGAAAGTGATTTTGCAAACCTACTTTTGATTGGCTTTGACCGTGCAAGGGAGGATGATGACAAGAATTGCGACCGTATGGTGCATTTCTTTCTGTACGATTACAAATTTGAACGAGTTTGGAAGGATCCTGAGCAGGACATAAAACGACTTCAAAACTATCGCGCTGTGTTATCTCCTGACTTCAGTATGTATTTGGAGATGAATCCGACGATGCAGCTTTATAACACTTTCCGCAATCGATGGTGCGGAGCTTTTTGGGCAGATCAAGGTTTGCGTGTAATTCCGACTGTAAGCTGGGGAGCGGAAAACACTTTTGACTTTTGCTTTCTTGGAATACCGAAAGGCAGCACGGTAGCGGTGTCTACCTATATGGTTTCGGAACATGATAATCGGTGTGATCAAAAGGAGTTTTTTCTAAAGGGTTATCGGGAAATGCTGCGCAGGATCGAACCGGAGAGAATCATTTGCTACAACACACCGTTTCCTGAGATGGAAGGCAACATCGTTTATGTGGATTACGAGCTATCATCTTGGAAATATCAAAAAGATTTGGAACTGTCACCCTACGCAAAATATATTGTTGGGGAGTTGCCTTTGCCCGAAAATAGTGGTATTATTATCAAAAGAGGATATATTATGCCAACTGCAAAAGGCATGGGCAGCGCCTACGGCGGACAATGGAAACCAAATTCCAACAAGCCGAATGATATGATTTTTATTGGACCACCTAACACCATACAGCGAATCTTTATTCCTACGGGCAAAGGTGGATACTGGACACAGGTGAAATATGGCGATGATGGTTGGGCTACTGCAATTCGTCATGAAACTGACCACGGATACGGGAATGCACACTCGAACCCACATGACCATTATCCTATGGCATACGATCCACATACCCATGC
>SVMF01000028.1 GCA_015067565.1 Oscillospiraceae bacterium
GTGTCCACGATTTCAAATATTCCTCGTTCCATCTTTCCGCGTTCTAACATCTTTCATCACCCGCAACTATTATACCATATAATGCAGAAAAAGCCCAGTATTAACTGAGCTTTTTCGACAGACTGACAGCTTGAAATCGTTAGATTTCGAGCTGTTTTTTGTAACATTTTGTCCTTGTGTGTATCTAATATACAGGAAGGTGATTTTATGGTTAAGCTTCGCTCGGCGTACTACTGCAATTTGAAGCTGATTCTGATTTTTATGGTGATATACGGCCATTTGATCGAGCGTGAGATTTGGCAATCAGAATTTCTTATGCTACAATACAAATGGATCTATATGATCCATATGCCGATGTTCAGTTTCCTTTCGGGATTGTTTCTGACAAATGCAGGGCAATGCGGGCAGCAGCTTGTGCGGATGCTACCGTTGTACCTTGTTCTCCAGACGCTTGCAGTGATTTGCTCTGGGGGTGAGATTCGGCTATTGACACCGTATTGGCATCTGTGGTATTTGCTGAGCAACTGTATTTGGCTTGCAATCGCATGGACCTGGCATCGATTCTTTTACGGCAAGGGGAAAACGCTTGTTTTGGTTGCTTCGATTGCAGCAGGCTGCGCTGTTGGATATGCTTCGTTTATCGGAAGAGACTTTTCCCTTTCCAGAACGGTGGTATTTTTTCCGTACTTCTGGCTTGGTTTGATCGGCAATCCGCAGTTTCGATGGGACAGACTGCGACGCATAGCCTTGTTGACCTTGGCGGCAGCAGGTGCGCTAATGTTGTGGATTGACGAGAAAATCTCGGTTTCGCTTTTATATCAGGCAACGGCTTATTCCGATCCAATCGGGGCGGTACACCGATTGGTGTGCTACCTGATCGCCGGAGGATTCGGGTTATTTTTGCTTGCCCTTATGCCGGGACGACGGTTTATATTTACGAAGCTCGGGACTGATACCATGTATTCGTATTTGCTTCATGCACCGTTCGTGCTTTGCTTGCGTCCGTACAGACTGCCGTGGCCTTGTTACATCTTGATTACGGCAGGATTTATGATGATTACGGAACGCAGCTTTCGTTGGTTCTCCAATATACATGGAATTGTTTCAGAGAGGAAGAATGTTGGTGGCTACCTTTCAAAACGTTTATGAAGAATATGCGCGCTCGGTTTATCGATTCCTGCTTTCACTGACGGGAAGCGAGGATTTGGCCGAGGAGCTTTTATCGGAAACCTTTTATCAGGCGTTCCGACATATCGACCGCTTTGAAGGCAGATGCAGTTTGTATACCTGGCTCTGCCAGATCGGGAAAAATGCTTGGCTGAAGGCATGCCGAAAGGATAAGAAATACAGCACAATTCCCTGGGAAAATTTGTCAATCTCAGATGGTAAGCCTTCGCTCGAGGAACAGTTGGCCGACAAGGAATTATATCGCAAGGCCTGCATTGTGATGCAAAGATTGCCTGAGCCATATCGGGACGTGTTCATTCTTCACGCTGTCGGTGAGGTCAAGCTCAAGGAGATTGCGTTGATCTACGGTAAGAGCGAGAGCTGGGCAAGGGTTACGTATTTCAGAGCAAAACAACAAATTCTACGGGAGGTTATGAAATGAAGCTGAATTGTAAGATTATTGAAGACTTGCTACCGCTGTATTTGGATGAAGTGTGCTCCGATGAGAGCAGACGAATGGTGCAGGAGCATCTGGCCGATTGTGAGCACTGCAGGGCGCTGGCGGAGAATTCGAGGGTGGATATTGTGGCGGTAAAGGGGAAACCTGCCACAGAGCAGGTGGTAAAAAAGGGGTTACGAAAGATTCGCAGACGCTGGTGGCTGTCTGTGTTGGCAGTGATCGTTCTTGTGCCACTGGTTGTACTTGGATGGAATCAATATCATCTGCAAGGAGTTCACTACAGCAATATGGACGAGCTGAGGCTTGGAAAGGCATTTATGCGATGCATATCGGAGGGGGATTACGAGAAAGCTTTTGAAATGGTCGATGTGGATGGTTTGAAGGAGGAGTGGCTCTCGAGTTGGTTTGACGAGTCGAGGCTTGCAAATATAAAGGAGGATGCTCGAAAGATCTTTCTGCAATATGCGCAGAAACTCGAGGAGAACGGCGGTATCGGAGACTATGAGTACAAGGGAATTTCGATTGGTGCATACGAGGAGGACAGTACACGAGTTTATCGATTGCTCTTTAAGGTACAGTATGAGGGGAAAGAAACACTCTTTGAGGTGATGGTGTCCGATGACGGCATCGAGTATTTCAGTGGAAACGGCAGCTTTGTGGACGATCCGCTGGCCCAGTTTGCTATCTGGGCGGAATATCTGTGGCAGGAATATGAGGGATGCTATTTTGACCCGATTCGAAAGGAATATATTTATCCGTAAAAGAAAAAGCCTGCATTTGCAGGCTACGAGCGTGTCCAGTAAGTGCTGTTTTGAGATTGCTACAATCATCGAATGGATGGTCGCAGCAATCTCAAAATCCCTTGTTTTCTCTATGCTTCGTCTCGAAAGGTACGCATGATTACAAAGAGGAAGACAGAAGAAGCAAAACAGAAAGACATCGTGCGAGAGTTTGCCGGGAGAGGCTTGCAAAGCGACATTTTTTTGGCCTCTTATTTACCCTTTCCAAGCAGTGTTTTTGTGAGTCTGCGGAAAAGCGGGAGAAGACTGATTCTGCGCTTGAAGGCGATTTTGCGTGCTTCGCGGAGGCGCTTCTTCAAATTGTTTTCGTGGGGCTTTAACGCAGGATCCTTTTTCTTGCGGATATGCCGCAGATTGTTGATGCAATAGTATATGTAGTGGGATAAGCTTTGTGAGAGAAGCTCCTTATAGCCATTGTTGGAGAAAAATTCAAACTGCGCCCAATACGCATCGAGCATATCCAAACGGCTGACGGACCATGTGACCTTTGTGATCCCTTCGGGATTGTAAAAATATGCGTAATAGCCCTCGTTGTAGACGGCATATTTCTCCTGCGCAAACAAGATTTTATAGGTAACGTATTGATCCTCGTAAGTTTTTCCCTTTGGAAAACGCTCTGTTTCAAAGCACGATTTGCGATAGAGCTTTCCGCAGGCATAATTGGTGAGCCACCCGAGCTTTTTGTAGCGTTCCAAGGGCGTGATAAGATAGGCCGGCTGCTCATCTATGGAATAATCGACGTCACTTCCGTCTGAGTCGTGGAAAACACAGACGCTGACATCTGTTCCGAGCTTTTTATTCGCTTCCAGCATTTTTTCAAGGAACTTCGGATGCAGCCAGTCATCGCTGTCCAGGAAGGTGATCCACTCACTGTCACTGTTTGCAAGTGTCCACTCGATGGCGACATTTCTTGCATCAGACAAGCCACCGTTGACTTTGTGAATTACTTTGATTCGGGGGTCATGCTTTGCGTATTCATCGCAGATTTCTCCACAACGGTCGGGACTGCCGTCGTCAACGAGAATGATTTCAAAATCGTGATAAGTCTGCTTCAGGACGCTCTCAACACAGCGTTTCAAATAATGCTCTACCCGATATACGGGAATGATCACGCTAACCTTTTCCATAAATATCATATCCTTTCGCAACTACAGCGAATGTACCACAAAAAATTAAAAATGCAACTGGTGGAATGACTGCAAGTTGTGTTTTCTGCAAAATAATTATCTAACAGCAACCGTTACATAATGCTCAGGCCGACCAACGGATTGCGATGTAGGAATCTATCGGATTGCTTTGCCGTCGGAGAAAGCGTTGCCGACGACTTCACCGAGGACGAGATAGTGGTGGTTAAAAGAATCGTAGGTGATTGGGCGGAGCTTCTTGGGGTCTATTTTTCCGTCCGTCAGGACACTCTCGTCTGCACTGATGTTGACAATGCGGCCATGCAGTCGGCAGGTCTTGGAGTCGTAAGAAATCACCTCACACTCGATGGCCATTGGTAGCTCGTCAATGAGCGGTGCGTTGACAAATTCACTCTTGGTGGCATGGAAGCCACATTTTTCGACCTTGTTCGGTACGTCGTCGCCCGAAACGAGACCGAGGTAGTCGCATTCTTTGACATAGTCGGCCGTGGCCATGCTGACGGTAAAAGCGCCCGTCATAAGGATGTTTCTTGTCGTCTTGTGGTTGTCGCTGACGCAGATGGAAATCTCCTTGTCCTCTGCGATGCCGCCCCAGGCGGCATTCATAAGATTTGCCGTTCCAAATGCATCATAGGTGCCGATCATAAACACCGGCATCGGATAAACGGCAGTCTTTGCACCCAAATTTTTTCTCATAATTCCTCCGGATGGAACATGCCCACGGGTTTCCCCGTGGGCACTATTTATATTAGTCCTTATACAGCTCGACGAGTTTGAGCAGGTGATCGTAACGCTCCTTGGCAGCAGCTTCATTGCGTGCAAACAGCTCTTCTGCGCGCTCGGGGAACTCGCGGGTCAGACGGCTGTAACGAGCCTCGTTGAGGAGGAACTCACGGTAGCCATCCTTCGGAGCTTTGGAATCCAGAGTGAACTTGCCGGTTTCCTTGGACGGATCGAAGCGGAACATGTTCCAGTAACCGCACTCGACAGCCTTCTTCATCTCGTCCTGGCAGTGCATCATGCCACCCTTGATGGAGTGCATTTCGCACGGAGCGTAGCCGATGATGAGGGATGGGCCGTTGTAAGCTTCAGCTTCTGCGATTGCCTTGATGGTCTGAGCGGGATTTGCGCCCATGGCGATCTGAGCAACATAGACATAGCCATAGCTCATTGCGATTTCAGCCAAGCTCTTCTTCTTGACTTCCTTACCGGCTGCTGCGAACTGAGCAACCTGGCCGATGTTGGAAGCCTTGGAAGCCTGACCGCCGGTGTTGGAGTAAACCTCGGTATCGAAGACGAAGATGTTGACGTCCTCGTGGGAAGCCAGAACATGGTCAACACCGCCGAAGCCGATGTCGTATGCCCAGCCGTCGCCACCGAAGATCCATACGGACTTCTTAGAAAGGTATTCCTTCTTGTTGAGGATATCCTTGACGTCGTCGCAGCAGACGTTCGCTTCGAGGTTTGCAATCAGAGCAGCGGTGGCAGCCTTGTTGGCTTCGCCGTCGTTCATGGTCTCAAGGTAATTCTTGCAGATCTCACGGCGCTCTTCAGACTCGGTGCGCTCCATGATGGCTGCGACCTTCTCTGCAAGGCTCTCGCGGATGACCTTCTGTGCGGTGTGCATACCGAGGCCATGCTCTGCGTTGTCTTCAAACAGGGAGTTTGCCCATGCAGGACCATGACCCTTGTCGTTGGTGCAGTAGGGAGAGGTAGCACCGGGGCCGCCCCAAATGGAGGAACAACCGGTAGCGTTGGAGATATACATACGATCGCCGAAGAGCTGGGTTACGAGGCGAGCGTAAGCGGTTTCAGCACAACCTGCGCAGGAGCCGGAGAACTCAAGCAACGGCTTCTTGAACTGGCTGCCCTTGACGGTGAGGTCTTCGATCTCGGGCTTCTGGGAAACCTTGGCAACCATGTGGTTGAAGACTTCCTGCTGTGCCAGCTGGCTCTCCTGCGGAACCATGGTGATGGCCTTGGTCGGGCAAACGCCGACACAGACGCCGCAACCCATGCAATCGAGCGGAGAAACAGCCATGGTGTACTGATAGACACCCTTGCCCTTGCCGGCCTTGATCGGGCGGATCTTTGCATTTTCGGGAGCAGCAGCGACTTCAGCCTCGCTCAGAGCGAAGGGACGGATGGTAGCGTGCGGGCAGACATAAGCACAGTTGTTGCACTGGATGCACTTGTCAGCATCCCACTCGGGAACGGTGACAGCAACGCCGCGCTTTTCGTAAGCGGCTGCGCCCAGCTCGAACTGGCCGTCAACATGATCCATGAATGCAGAGACAGGCAGGCTGTCACCATCCATCTTGCCAACGGGCAGGAGAATGTTCTTGACCATCTTGACAAGCTCTTCCTTGCCTTCCAGAGCGATGTCTTCGGCAGCATCGGCAGCTTCTGCCCATGCTGCGGGAACGTCGATCTTGACAAAAGCGGTAGCGCCTGCGTCGATGGCGTTCCAGTTCTTTTCGACAACGTCCATGCCCTTCTTGGCATAGGAAGCCTCAGCAGCGGCCTTCATGTACTTGATGGCGTCTTCTGCGGGCAGAACCTTTGCCAGGGAGAAGAATGCGGACTGGAGAATGGTGTTGGTACGCTTGCCCATGCCAACCTTCTCAGCCAGGTCGATGGCATTGAGGGTGTAGAGCTGAATATCGTTCTTTGCGATGTAGCGCTTTGCCTCGGCACTCAGATGATGCTCGAGCTCAGCAAGATCCCACTGGCAGTTGATGAGGAAAACGCCACCAGGCTTAACGTCGTTGACGACCTTGAAGCCCTTGGTGATATAAGACGGGTTGTGGCAGGCGACGAAGTCAGCCTTGTTGATGTAGTACGGGCTCTTGATGGGCTTGTCACCGAAGCGCAGATGGCTGATGGTAACGCCGCCGGTCTTCTTGGAGTCGTACTGGAAGTATGCCTGAACATACTTGTCGGTGTGGTCACCGATGATCTTGATGGAGTTCTTGTTTGCACCGACGGTACCGTCGCCACCGAGACCCCAGAACTTGCACTCGATGGTGCCTTCTGCAGCGGTGTTGGGAGACGGCTTCTCTTCCAGAGACAGGAAGGTGATGTCGTCGTTGATGCCGAGGGTGAACTGACGCTTCATTTCGTCCTTAGCCAGCTCTTCGAAAACTGCGAAGACGGAAGCGGGAGGAGTATCCTTGGAGCCGAGGCCGTAGCGACCGCCGATGACGGGGATCATGCGACCAGCGTTTGCAAGAGCGGTGACGACATCGAGGTACAGAGGCTCGCCCAGAGCGCCGGGCTCCTTGGTACGGTCGAGGACAGCGATCTTCTTGCAGGTTTCGGGGATAGCAGCCAGGAGCTTGTCTGCACGGAACGGACGGTACAGGCGAACCTTGATCAGGCCGACCTTCTCGCCGTGAGCGTTCATGTAGTCAATGACTTCCTCAGCCACGTCGCAGATGGAGCCCATGGCAATGATGACGCGATCTGCGTCAGCTGCGCCGTAGTAGTTAAAGAGCTGATAGTCAGTGCCGAGCTTGGCATTGACCTTGCCCATGTACTCTTCAACGATCTCGGGCAGATCATCATAGAACTTATTGCAAGCTTCGCGGTGCTGGAAGAAGGTGTCACCGTTTTCGTGAGAGCCACGCATGGCAGGACGCTCGGGGTTCAGGCAGTGCTTACGGAATGCGGAAACTGCATCCATGTCGCACATTTCCTTCAGGTCTTCGTAATCCCAAATAGCGATCTTCTGGATCTCGTGGGAGGTACGGAAGCCGTCGAAGAAGTTGATGAAGGGAACACGGCCCTTGATGGCTGCCAGATGAGCGACAGCGCCGAGGTCCATAACTTCCTGCGGATTGGTCTCTGCGAGCATCGCAAAGCCGGTCTGGCGGCAGGCATAAACATCGGAATGGTCACCGAAGATGTTCAGAGCGTGGGTAGCCAGGGTACGGGCAGAAACGTGGAATACACCCGGAAGCAGCTCGCCGGCGATCTTGTACATGTTCGGGATCATCAGAAGAAGACCCTGAGAAGCGGTGTAGGTGGTGGTCAGGGCACCGGCGGCCAAGGAGCCATGAACGGTACCGGCTGCACCGGCCTCGGACTGCATCTCGACGACCTTGACACGGTTGCCGAAGATGTTCTTGCGACCCTGAGCAGCCCACTGATCGACATAGTCGGCCATGGGGCTGGACGGGGTGATGGGGTAGATGCCTGCTACTTCGGTAAACGCGTAGCTGACATGAGCGGCGGCAGTATTGCCATCCATGGTTTTGAACTTTCTTGCCAAAATAAATACCTCCATTTAGCATTTGTTTTCAAACACAGATATCATACCACTAAAATTTCATTTTGTAAATGAGAAAAATGCTCCAAAAGCGAGAAAATGATACTTTTTTTTAGAATGGCGGAATCATTCGTCGATACATATATGTTTTTTGAAAACCCTGATGTATCAGCGCGGGACTCCTATTGACAAATGTAACGCTACAAGGTATTATAAAAATAGCGGAGATAAACAAAATCAAAAAGGAGGAGTTTTAAATGAGTAGACGTATTTTATCTCTGGTTTTGGTTCTTGCGACGCTTATGACGATGATGTCGTATGTTTTTGCTGCGGAAGAAACAAAGCTCCCTGAGGATGCGCAGGTGTATTTCCTGACCGACCCGGTTTTGGTAAATACGGGGATTGTTGACATTTCGTGTGTAGAGAACTACTATGTCGTTGTGCCGCAAAGCAATTGCCATTTGACATTAGACCCGTTTGGCAATCAGATTTTCCCAATGGGCTCATATGATGTCCAATTTTATTACGGGAAAATTCTGGCTGTAACCAACGGTAGCAAGGTTGCGATCTATAATGGCAAAAGACAAATGTCTGAATTTATTTATGTTGAAACGGAAAAGACCGGCGAGCTGATTCGTGCAGAACGCGCAGACGGCACATATGATTTCTATTCGGCAAGCGATGGTAAAAAGATTTCTGCCCACAAAGCTCCTGCCGGTTGGACACTTTATGATCTGCTTGGCAACGATGCGATGCTCCTGCGCCGCAACTATCACCCCGAAGCTTTCCTCCCATACGAGTATCAGATCTGCGATTGGAATGGCACTGTGCTGCGTTCCAATATCGTGGGAACGGCGTCGAAAGAGACGGAAAATATTGTATCATTTTCAAACCCTGGATATGGCACTGAGTTTGTCGGAAGTGACGGCAAAGTGCTTGCCGGTGGTTCGGTGAGATTGGAGCTGACACCTTCTGAGGGGCGCTATTTCATCACCAAAACGATTGTGATTCCGCCATCTGATCCGGAATTAGACGCAAAGACGTATAGTTTTTGCTATCTGTACGATACGGAATTGAATTTGTTGACTACCTATAATGACATCAGATTTAAGAGAGCAACGATTATTAGTGATGACTTGGTATTCTTTACGCTGGAAGACGGCTCCTCGGTGCTCATGAACGAAAAAGGTGAGACGCTGAAGTCTTGGCAGAACGCAATGTGTACGATTGCTGAATCGACTATGTGGACGATCGGCAAAGAGCCTCGTTGGGGCTTTGTGATTGAAACAGCGAATGAATGTACGCTTTATGATATGCAAATGAACCAGATGCTTACGGTGGAGAATGTCAAAAGCTACGATGTTAAGAATGACTATCTGATCATTTACACAAAAGATGGCAAACAACTGGTTTGCAGCAAGAGCGGATCACTCCTTTTCAGCCGTGAAGAGGGAAAGCACGTAAAATGCAAAGACGGCGTGCTGTATGAGCAGACAGAGGCCGGTTATGTATTTGTGAGCCTGAGCGGCGAGACGGTCGGTGAAAATGTCTATGAACAGATCGATGAGAATGGAACCTGCTCGATCGGCTTGCTCAGCGCATGTCGAGACGGAAAGTGGTATTTGGTCAATGCTGCGGCAAAAGAGCAAAATGAGCAAGGCTTTGACGGGGCTGTCAGCTTCATGCCTCCGAGCGGAGGAGAAAGCGCCTCTATTACAACATACTGTATTGGAAATAAGTACGGTATCCTAAGCTACTATCCGATGGAAAAGCCTATACAGCCGTCATTCACAGACGTTTTTGAATGGGATTGGTACTTTGAGGCAGTAGAATACTGCGTAGCAAACAAGCTTTTCTCCGGCACAGCACCCGGAATCTTTGCTCCAAACAGTACGATGACCCGCGCAATGCTTGTGACGGTTTTGTGGCGTCTGGAAGGTGAACCGACCGCACAGGCACAAACAACCTTTGCTGATGTCAAGAACGGTGCTTGGTATGCTGATGCGGTTTCTTGGGCTGCGGAAAACGGCATTGTCAATGGTGTGAGCAAAGAAAGCTTTAACCCTGACGGCAATGTGACCAGAGAGCAAATTGCGGCAATTATGCTGCGCTATTCACGCTATAAGGGATATGATACCGAGGCGCGTACGGACATCTCATCCTTTGCAGATGCGAAACAGGTGAGTGATTATGCAACGGATGCGATGAGTTGGGCAAATGCCGCAGGTCTTATCAGCGGTAGTGATGAAAATGGAAAACTGCTGCTATTGCCGCAGGGCAATGCGACGCGCGCACAAGTGGCAATGATCTTGATGCGTTTCGTAAAAACACTTGAAAAATAGGATTCATAATTAAGAGGAGAGGGCAAGCCCCTCTCTTCTTTTATCACTTAATGCTTGTAATTTGGTGAAAAATAAGGTATGATATGGGCGAAAGAAGGAGGTGACAGACGGATGATCAGCTATTTGGAATCGTTGGGGCTCAACGGCGTGCAGGGCTATGCGGTTTCCGTTGAGTGCTTTATTTCGAGTGGCTTGCCTGCCTTCGATATCGTCGGTCTGCCTGATGCGGCGGTAAAGGAGGCCAGAGAGCGTGTGCGTGCGGCGATCAAGAACAGCGGTTTTAAGTTTCCGGTCAGCCGTATTACGCTGAACCTTGCGCCTGCAAACACGAAAAAGTCCGGCACGCTTTATGACCTGCCGATCCTGCTCGGGATTTTGGCGGCAGGGGATGTGTGCAAGCTTCCGAAGGAAAAGACGGCTTTTTTGGGTGAATTGAGTCTGGAAGGAAAGCTTCGACCCGTGCAGGGTGTCTTGCCCATGGCCATCGCCGCGAGAAAGCTTGGATTTACAACAATTTATGTCCCAGCGGAAAATGCCAGAGAGGCGACGCTCGCTGATGGATTGACGGTTATTCCGGTGCAGTGTGTTACGCAGCTAATCTCCCATCTGCGCGGAGCGGAAAAAATAGAGCCGGAGCCGCCATGGATCCCGGAGGATATCGAGGAGCATTATCCTGACTTTGCTGATGTCAAGGGGCAGGAGCACGTCAAAAGAGCCCTAGAAATCGCTGCGGCAGGTGGGCACAATGTGCTTCTGGTTGGCCCTCCCGGCTCGGGCAAGAGTATGCTTGCCAAGCGGATGCCGTCCATCTTGCCGGACATGACCAAGGAGGAAGCGCTCGAGGTTACGCAGCTGCATTCCATCATGGGGATGCTTCCGAGCCATGCACCGCTTGTGCGGCAGCGGCCGTTCCGATCACCGCACCACACCATTTCACCTGCAGGTCTGACGGGCGGTGGTTCGACACCGCGTCCGGGCGAGATCTCCATTGCGCATAAGGGCGTTCTGTTTTTGGATGAATTGCCCGAGTTCCGTAAGGAAGTTCTGGAGGTTATGCGACAGCCGCTCGAGGATGGCATGGTTACCATTTCCAGAGCCAGCGGTGCTTCGAGCTTCCCGAGCCACTTTCAATTGATCTGCGCAATGAATCCATGCCGTTGCGGTTGGTACGGCGACCCGTCGAGACGCTGTATCTGCTCTCAGGCCTCTGTCCATGCGTATTTGTCCAAAATTTCGGGCCCCTTGATGGATCGTATTGACATCATTGTCGAGGTTCCTGCCCTGAATTTTGAGAAGCTACAGAATCGGTCGCAACCGGAACCGTCGTGCGAAATAAAAAAGCGCGTAGATGCAGCGCGACGGGTACAGCAGGAACGCTTCAAAGGTACGAAATGCCTGTGCAATGCCTATATGCAGACTCGGGAGCTGCGCGAGTGCTGCGAGCTCGACGAGGCTTGCTCGTTGCTGATGAAGCAGGCCTTTGAAGCCCTCGGCCTAACAGCCAGAAGCTACGACCGTATCCGCAAGGTCGCAAGAACGATTGCTGACATGGACAGCAGTGAGAAGATTCAGCCACAGCATATCGCTGAGGCGATCCAATACAGAAGCTATAAACTTATCAATGATGCGTAAGGAGATGCTTATGAACGAGATTTTTTTGCTGAAATTAGGCGAGATCGTCCTAAAGGGCGGCAACCGCTTTCAATTTGAAAACCGCCTGAAAACCAATGTTTCGCGCAGAATGCGCCCGTTTGGTGATTTCTCAGTGCGGATCGTACAGTCTACGGTTTACATTGAACCTGAAAACGAAAATTGTGACGTCGACGGCGCATGGGAGGCCTGCCATTATATCTTCGGTGTCGTCTCCTGCTGCCGTTGCCGCCCGTGCGAAAAAGAGCTGGATGCCATTTTCGAGACGGCGATGGAGTACCTTGGCGACGATCTGCGTGCAGCCAAGTCCTTCAAGGTCGAGTCCAAGCGTTCGGATAAGCGGTTTCCGCTCAATTCCATCCAGCTGTCTCAGGAGATCGGTGGTAGAATTGCTGAGGCTGTGCCCGAGATTGAGGTAGATGTCCATCACCCGCAATACACGGTCTATGTAGAAGTGCGTGACAGAGCGGCCTATGTCCATGGCCCGGCCGATGCAGGTGCAGGTGGTCTTCCGACCGGCGTCGGTGGCCGTGCGATGGTGCTGCTCTCCGGCGGTATCGACTCTCCCGTTGCAGGCTATATGATTGCCAAGCGCGGAGTGGAACTTGAATGCGTACACTTCTTCTCCTATCCGTACACCAGTGAGCTGGCAAAGGATAAGGTGCTGGAACTTGCTCGTCTGATGACTCGTTACTGCGGACGAATGACGGTGAATATCGTCGGCTTCACGGAAATCCAGGAGGCGATCCGTGACAATTGCGCAGAAGAATTCTTTACGCTCATTATGCGCCGCTTTATGATGATGATCTCCGAGCGCATCGCAAACGATCACGGCTGTGGCGCACTGGTCACGGGCGAAAACCTCGGTCAGGTAGCTTCGCAGACCATGCAGGCGATGGCTGTTACGGCTTCTGCTGTTGAACTGCCGATTTTCCAGCCGCTGATCGGCATGGATAAGGAAGAGATCGTTACCATCGCCCGCAAAATCGGCACGATGGAAACCTCGATTCTGCCATATGAGGATTGCTGCACGGTCTTTACACCCCGTCATCCGAAGACAAAGCCGACGAAGGCACAGGTTGATAAGGCTTGCGAAATGCTGGACTTTGACGGTCTGATCGATAGAGCCATCGCCAATACCGAACTCATTAAGGTGCGTTGGAATGGATGAGGCAAGAAAGGTGATCCGATTGCTGACAGAGCAAAAAAAGACCCTCGTGACGGCGGAAAGCTGCACGGGTGGCCTTTTGGGAAAGCTGCTGACAGACGTCCCCGGTGCTTCGGCGGTGTACCTCGGCGGTGTAATCACCTATGCATATGCCTTGAAGGAACGACTACTTGATGTTGATCCGTCGCTGCTTGAGAGGAAAGGTGCTGTCTGCGAAGAAGTCGCAGTTTCGATGGCGAAGAATGCACGGCAAAAGCTGAATGCGGATTATGCCATATCGGTCACGGGGAACGCAGGCCCGGGCTCGGATGAGAAGAATCCGAATGTGGGCGAGATTTATGTCGCCGTCGCAGATTATGATGGCTGTGTGTGCCAAAAACTTGATCTGAAGGGGGACCGCGAACAGAACAGAATGGCGGCCTGCTGTTGTGCGCTTTTGCTTCTCCTGCAGAGAGTTTGAAAAAAGTAAGAAGCCCCCGAGAATCGGTCAAAGCCGATTCCCGGGGGTTGATATGTGTTTTTGCACGCACTGTTGTAGTGCGTGTCAAGGATGCCGCGTGCGACAAATGGAACCGGGATAGGCTGGCCTATCCCGGTTTCGTAATTCTTATTGCGTTGCCATATAGGCAGCAACGGCATCACCATAGGTGAGCATTGCGTTGACGAGGTCGATCTGGCCTGCGTCGGTGCTCGTTGCACGAGTCTTTGCAACATAGCTCTCAACGCTCCAGGTCACGGTATCGGTAATGGCAGTGTCGCCGTCGTACAGAGTGACGGTGATGAGTCTTCTCATCT
>SVMF01000014.1 GCA_015067565.1 Oscillospiraceae bacterium
TACCTGCGTGTTGTTATTTTTCACACCATAATTATACGCCATCGACCGGCATTTGTACAGCTTTTTGTACAATGCCGGTCGATGTATTTTTCTGGGGCTGCCCCATTTTTAATGAGACAGCCCCTTTCGGAGTCAAACGGGAGCTGCGTCCATGTCGGTACGCAGATTCGAATCAGAGATGATATGTCTCGGGCAAACCGCTGCGCAGCGTCCGCAGGAAACACACTTTGTATAGTCGATCGTCGCGAGATTATTGATGACATGGATCGCACCATGCTCACATTGCCGTTCGCACAAATGACAGCCGATACAACCGATGTCGCAGTATCTGCGGACATATGCGCCACGCTCCTTGTTTGAGCAGGCGATTATAATGTCTGCATCATAGGTAACCGGGATAATCACCTTACGGGGGCATACATCGATGCACTGCATACAACCGGTGCACTTATCGGGATCGACTCTGGCAACCCCCTCCTCCAGATGGATGGCATCAAATTTGCAGACGCTGACACAGGTACCGAAGCCCAGACAGCCTGTCGGGCAGGCCGACGGGCCGTTGGCCGTAATCAGCATAGCGCTGCGGCAATCGTGAATGCCCTTGTAGATGCCCTTCATCACATGGTGACGGCCACGGCACTTGACCATGGCGACCTTGCGCTCGACCTCGACGACCTCAACACCCATGATCTCAGACATCTTCTTGGCAGCCTCTGTGCCGCCGGCGGCACAAAGTCCCGGTTCCGCTGTGCCGTCGAGCACTGCCTGTGCATAAGCTTGGCAGCCTGCAAAGCCACAGCCGCCACAGTTGGCGCCGGGCAATGCATCCTTCAGGAGCGGCAATCTCTCATCGGTCTTGACCGCAAAAATTTTGGAGGCAATTGCCAGAATCGCTCCAAAAACCGCACCCATAATACCAAGCACGGCAACGGCATAGAGAATATTTTCCATAACTACCTCCTACCTAAAACTCGATCTTGAAGCCGGAGAAGCCCATGAATGCCAAGGCCAAAAGGCCGGCCGCCAGAAGCGCGATTGGAAAGCCCCTGAAGGCCTTTGGGCAATCGCATTCCTCCAGACGCTCGCGCACCGAGGAGAACAGCAAGATCGCAACGGTAAAGCCGATACCTCCGGTCAGACCGTAGACCACGGATTCGATAAATCTGTAGCCGTTCTGGATATTGAGCAAAGCGACACCCAAAACAGCGCAATTGGTCGTAATCAGGGGCAGATAAATACCGAGGGACTGATACAGCGCCGGCAGAGCCTTCTGCAGGAACATCTCGACAAACTGCACAAGCGCGGCAATGACGAGGATGAACATGACCGTCTGCATATAATCCAGTTCGAAGGGAATAAGCAGGTACTCATTGACCGCCCATGTTGCAGCCGAGGCAATGGTCATGACGAAAATAACGGCAATACCCATGCCCAAAGCGGTATCGCTCTTCTTCGAAACACCCATGAACGGGCAGATGCCCAAAAATTTGACAAGGATAAAGTTCTCCGCCAGAATCGCACTCAAGGAGATGGAAAACAACGACAGAAAGATGTTCATTTTGTCTCCTCCTTTTCTGCGAGCTTATGGTTGAGCCACTGAGAAAAAGCGATCAGGCAGGCCAGCGTCAGGAAGCCGCCGACGGGCAGAATCACAAGCAACGCCGGATACTGCGCGTCAATCACGCGGATACCATCGCCAAAAACGCCCGCGCCGAAGGTGCCGCTGCCCAGAAGCTCACGGACAACGCACATAATGACCAGTGCGGCAGTATAACCAATCCCCTGCGTCAAGCCGTCGACTGCAGAGGCAAGCACACCATTCTTCGACGCATAAGCCTCCGCACGTCCCAGAATGATACAGTTGACGACGATCAGCGGGATAAACACACCCAACGACTCCGACAAGGCCGGTAAATAGGCCTTCAGCATCAGGTCGACCATCGTAACAAAGCCTGCAATGACAACGATATAGGCTGCAATACGAATCTTGTCGGGAATAACCTTTCTCAGGATCGAAATGGCAACGTTCGAGCAAATCAGGATGATCGTAACGGAAAGGCCCATGCCCAAGCCATTAAAGAGGGTGGTTGTGATCGCCATCGTCGAGCACATACCCAAAAGCTGTGCAAGGACGGGATTATTGGTCAAAAGACCTTCGCGAAACTGCTTCTTGAAATTCATCCCTGCACCTCCTTCACAAAGGCCATTGCAAGATTCACAGCCTCCGTCACACCGCGGCTCGTTACGGTTGCCCCCGTAAGTGCATCGATCGTGCCACCATCCTTCGTCACAGCCAGAGGCGCATCAGAACCGAGGAACTGCGCCTGCCATTCCGGGCGAGTGCAATTCGAGCCAAGAGATGCCGTCTCTGCGTGACCAATCACGGAAACACCTGCAATCTTGCCTTCATTATCGATGCCGACCATCATATCGATCGAACCGCCGAAGCCGCTTGCATTGAGCCGGACGATATAGCCGTCTTCGCAGACATAGGCCTCGGTGATGCCGCCATCGCGATTCTTCTTCGTCAGTTCGAGCGGCTCATAGCTGTCAGCAGGCAGAACATCCTGCATGGCCTGCTGTGCCTTCTTCGCCGTATTCTCAGCGATCGGCCCCTTCGTAAGATAATTAACACAACCAAGAAGGCCGGCAACGACCGCTGTGATCAAGAACAGGACGAGGGTCAGACGCAAAATATAGCCAACGCTTTTCACTTTGCCTCACCGCCCTTCTTCTTTTTCAAAAGGCCAAAACGCTTCGGAATGCCGATCTTATCAAAGAAGCCGACGCAGCAATTCATGATCAGAATCGCATAGCTCACACCCTCAACATAGGAGCCAAAGTAGCGCAGAGCGATCGTCAGCACACCGCAGCCGACGCCGAAGGCGATCTGACCACCGTGGGTGACAGGAGAGGTCGTATAGTCGGTCGCCATAAAGATGGCACCAAGCATCAGGCCGCCGGAAAGAAGCTGACAGAGCATCCAATCCATCCGCGCGTTACCCTCGAGTGGGAATATAAATGCCAAAACCGCAACCGTCAGCAGATATGCAAGCGGAATTCTCGCAGAAATCACCTTGCGGACGAGCAGGTAAATGCCGCCGAGGATCAGTGCCAGTGCGCTGACCTCGCCAAAGGAGCCTCCGATCTTGCCAAGGAACAGGTCGAGCAGAGAATCGTTCGGCAGCGTGCCGTTTGCCAGGCTCTCCATCGGGGTCGCGCTTGTCATGCCGTCGAGCGTGCCGCCCGTAACATGGAACGCATTTCCTGACATCAGACTCGGCCAGCTAAACATAAATGCACGGGCCGCAAGGGCAGGGTTGACGATGTTCATGCCGATACCGCCAAAGAGCTGCTTAACGACCACGATGGCAAAGAAGTCACCAATCACCAAAACCCACATCGGGAGGCTTGCCGGGCAAACAAAGGCCACGAGCATACCCGTAACCATCGCCGACCAGTCACCGATGGTCTGGTCTTTTTTCATGATCGTGCGGTAACCCCACTCAAAGATCACGCAGAAAATGCACGAGACCGCCGTCATGGTCAGTGCGCGTACACCGAAAAAGTACATCGCTGCCACCAGCGCAGGCAAAAGCGCAATGCACACATCACGCATGATTGTCTTCGTATTATTCTTGCTGTGGGCATGGGGGGACGAGGAAATGGTCAGTTTCAGATTCGGATACTTCACTTCTTCTCCTCCTTCTTTTTCTGTGCCTCGCGCAGCAAATTCTTCGCGGTACGGAAGCTCTGCACCAGCTCGATGCCTGCCGGGCAGTTATATGCGCACGAGCCGCACTCGATGCAGTCCATGATATTGCCCTTCTCGAGCTTCTCGAGATTGCCGCTCTTTTGCGCCTTGTGCAGGAAGATCGGCATCAGGTGCATCGGGCAGACATCTACGCACTTTCCGCAGCGGATGCAGTGCGGATCGTCGATCTGGTGCTGATCCTCCGCAGACAAACAGGTCAAGGCATTGTTCCCCTTTATGGATGATGTCTCAAGCGTGTGCTGTGCAATGCCCATCATCGGGCCGCCGACAAAGATCTTGTACGGTGGGCAGGCAAAGCCGCCTGCAGCCTCCACCAGATCCTCAAAGAGCGTGCCTATGGGTGCCAGCAGGTTGCACGGATTCTTGATGGCCTTTCCCGTCACGGTAATGGCTCTGCGCACCAATGGCATTCCCTCGTAGACCGCATCATAGATTGCCGCACAAGTCGCCACATTGAACACCGCACAGCCGACCGCTGCAGGCAGTCCTCCGGGCGGCACGCAGCGCTTCGTCACAGACTGGATCAGCTGCTTTTCTGCGCCCTGCGGGTAGCGAACCTTCAGAGCAAGCAGCTCCGCCTCACCGTGCAGCGCATTTTGCATCGAAGCAATGGCCTCGGGTTTGTTTCTCTCCACACCGATGGCTGTGCGCTTCGGCTTGAGGATCTTCTGAATGACACGCAGACCACCAATGATCCGTTCCGGTGTCTCCCGCATCAGGCGGTCATCGGAAGTGATATACGGCTCGCACTCGGCACCGTTGATGATCACAGTATCGACCTTATCCAGGCCGCTCGATAGCTTCACATGCGTCGGGAAGCCTGCGCCACCCATGCCTGTGATACCGGCCTCGCGGATGATGTCCATCAGCTCTTCCGCACTCAGTTTATCTGCGTTTTCACGCTTTTTCACGCTCGGATGCAGAACATCCCTTCCATCGCTTTCGATCACCACAGAATCCATCAACCACCCTGAGGGGTAGTAGCGCTTCTCGATTGCGATGACCGTACCCGACACGGATGCGTGAACGGGCGCGCAGAGGCCCTGTCCGTCACCGATCTTCTGACCGAGCAAAACACGTTCGCCAACCGAGACAAGCGGCTTGCACGGCGCACCAATATGCTGCGACAGCGCAATGCTGACCATTTTCGGATGAATGGGAGTGATCGGTGCCTCACAACTCAGCTCCTTATAGCCCTTCGGATGGACACCGCCAAAGAAAGAGTGTGCCATAATTTTGCATCACCTCAGTTTACAATTATACAGTTTAATCATAGCATAATTCCCTTCAAAATGCTATGCTTTTTTGATATTTTTTTGCTTGTTTTTGGTATTTTTTTCAAAAACCGACTTTTTTCAAAAAAGTGCTTGCATTTTTTTATCTGAGGTGTATAATGTAGTAAAAACAAAGACCCGTCGAAACGGCTCGGGAAAGCGGCTGAACGGCCCTCCGAAGGAGCAAAACTCTCAGGAACAACAGACCGAACCGTGTAGGGAATCTCTGGAGAAGCTCATTGACTTGAGTGCCGAAGGTGCAAGGCAGGTTCCTGCCGAATCTCTCAGGCAAAAGGACAGAGGATTCATTCCACACCTGTGGAATCTCTTTTGAGTGCAACCGGAGATTGGTTGTACTCTTTTTTCTTTTGGAGGCTGTTATGAGCATACATGAACTGGCACCGAATATAGAATACGTCGCACGATTTGACGAGGAAGTTGCTTCCCTGCTGGCAGGAGAGCTGCTTCGTCAAAGACGCTGCATCGAACTGATTGCATCGGAGAACTTCACCTCCCCTGCCGTTATGGCTTGTATGGGAACGGTTTTGACCAACAAATATGCTGAGGGTTTGCCCGCCAAGCGCTACTACGGTGGCTGCCACGTGGTCGACGAGGTCGAACGTCTGGCGATCGCCCGCGCCACGGAGCTTTTTGGCTGTGAATTTGTCAATGTGCAGCCTCACAGTGGTGCGCAGGCAAATCTGGCCGTTTATGCCGCACTTTTGCAGCCGGGTGACACCATCCTCGGCATGAGCCTTGCCAACGGTGGACACCTGACGCACGGCTCGCCTGCCAATCAGTCAGGCAAGATCTACAATGTCGTTTCCTACGGCATCCATCCCGAGACCGAGCGCATCGATTATGACGAGGTTGCACGGCTGGCCGAGCAGCACAAGCCGAAGCTCATCGTCGCCGGTGCCTCTTCTTATCCCAGAGCCATCGATTTCAAGCGCTTTGCCGACATTGCCCATGCCAACGGCGCACTCCTGATGGTCGACATGGCGCACATCGGCGGTCTGGTCGCCGGTGGTGCACATATGAGTCCTGTCCCCTATGCCGACGTTGTGACGACCACCACGCACAAGACTCTCCGAGGCCCACGTGGCGGCATCATCATGGCAAAGGAGGAGTTTGGAAAGAAGCTCAACTCCGCTGTTTTCCCCGGCACGCAAGGCGGCCCATTGATGCATATCATCGCAGCAAAGGCCATCTGCTTCCAGGAAGCGATGCGGCCGGAATTCAAACTCTACGCTCACCGGATCGTCGAAAACTCCAAGGCCTTGGCCGAGGCGCTGATGCAAAAAGGCTTCCGTCTTGTTACAGGCGGTACAGACAATCATCTGATGCTTGCCGATCTGCGACCCTTGCACATCACAGGCAAGGAGCTGCAGTTCCGTCTGGACGAGAACAATATTACCACAAACAGAAATGCCATCCCCAATGATCCGGAAAAACCCTTTGTGACCAGCGGTCTGCGTCTCGGAACCCCCGCCATCACCACGCGTGGCTTCATGCCAGAGGATATGCCTATCATTGCGCAGTGCATCTATGATACTGCCGCAGATTTTGAAGGCACAAGAGAAAAAGTTCTCGCAGCCGTTGCAGCTCTTAATCAGAAATATCCCTTATACGAATAAGTTTTTCCTCCAAAAAAGCCTCCTGCAAACGCTACATTTGCAGGAGGTTTTCTCTATTTTCTCATACCGTAGATCAGGGAACAAGTCAAGGTCGTCAAGGGAACTGCCAGGATGACACCGATGGCGCTGGCCACAGAGCTGACAAGCTCAACGGCTACAAAGGACGATGAGATGAACTGATGCCAACTCAGATTCATGGAATAGATGTACAGGATCAGCATCAGGCTGCTGCCCAAAATGGCCAGGATCAGCGTGTTGGTCATCGTGCCGACCATATCTCTGCCGATGTTCATGCCACTGCGCCACAGAGATTTTGCCCCCAGCCCCGGATCTACCGTCTTCAGCTCACGCATGGCAGAGGAGATCGACATGGCCACATCCATCACCGCGCCCAAAGAGGAGATGATGACTCCCGCCACAACAAGACCGCGGATTTTGAATGGTGTTCCCGTCAGGCGCTCGTTGTAAAGCGCATCGGCATATTCCGCCTGATAAGCATCGACCGACAGCAGCTTCTGTGCAAGCAGTCCAAAGAGCATTGCCAGCGCCATCCCTGCGATCGTACCGATGCAGGCGCACAGGATCTTCTTACTGCAACCGCCCAGTATGACAAAGCAGGCCACGCAGACCAGGGAACAGAGCAAAAATGCCGTCAGGATCGGCTCCCAACCCTTGGCCAAAAGCGGAAGATAAATGCAGATCAGCACTGTCACGGTCAAAATCAGACCCAGGATCGACTTTGCGCCGGTTTTACCGCCAACCAGAACCGTAATGAGCACGAACAGTGCCAGAACCAGGTAGACCATCCACTCGCGATCGGGGGTGTGCACGGTCGCTGCGGTTGAGCCATCGGAGTAGACACTGATGTGCAGCACGACCTCCTGTCCAACCTCCGCCGGAGCCTGGTCGGTCAGAATGCCAACGGCATTATCGACCAAGAAGGTCTGCCCGCTGTATTTCCCGCTCGTAACCTCGACCAGAAGCTTTTGCTCGCCCCGGTAAGCATTTTCTGCCGCTTCATCCACTTGGCAATTGTCGGTCAGGATCTGCTTGACCGTTGCCGTTTCATACAAAGAGGCCGCATCCGCACCGGTCGTATCATCCTCATGTGCATAGAAAAACAAACCCAAAAAGAATGCCAATAGCACAAGCAGGATCGCAAGTGACAACCATGTGCGCTTTTGTTTCAGCATAAGCAAGCCTCCGTTCGTTGTTGTCGTTCGCCACGGTCGCAGCTGCGACCGTGGCGATGTTTATTTGTCATCTGACAAGCATATCAAATCGCATGATCAAGGTTGCTGCCTGTGCGCGGGTCGTGGTGCCCTGCGGCACGAGCAGATTCTTGTCCATGCCGACGACCAGACCGTTGCCGATCGCCCAGCGCATGGCCTCGAGGGCATAGTCGCTGATGGCGTTTGCATCAGTGAAGCTGCTCAAATCGGTCTCAACCTCCATGTCGCAGCCCATGAGCTGTGCATAGCGATATAGGAAGGTCACCGTCTGCTCACGGGTCGCAGGCAGATACGGGCCGAACTCAGTCTCGCTGATGCCCTTCACCAAGCCGTTCTCAATACCCCAGGCCACAGCCTCGGTAAACCACTGTCCCTGCGGAACATCGGTAAACTGCGTGTTGGCCTCCACCACGGGAGAACCCGCCATGCGGTACAAAATGGTGATCAACATCGCACGGTTGAGTTTCGTTTCAGGCTCAAAGGTCGTCTCAGAGGTGCCGAGCAGCAGTCGGTTGCGGTAGACATATTCGACCGCCTTTTCAAACCATGCATTCTCGGGGACATCCGTGAACGGCAGCTCAATCTCCTCCGGAGCTTCCGCAAAGATCTCGCCACGGTCACGCACACGGATGCGTGCATAGCTGTCATGTGCAATTGCGTAGGTATCGTCGTAGGACGCAAGGCCACGGGCCATGATCTTCGAGCCGACGACCAGATTCTCGATGGTCTTGGTCGGTGTGATATAGCCATCGATGAAAACGCGGGCAATGTCACCCTTCTCATCCTTGACATAGATGGACTCGACAAGGCCGTTGGCCATGATGATCTCAGTCACGGTACCGCTCAGGCTGACAAGCATACCCTCGACGCTGCGGTCGTTGAGCTGCGCAGCAGTAATATTCAGGAAGTTGACCTCATTGCTGTGGCCGATGATCTCAATCTCCGTCACCTGCAGTTCGATTTCACCCTGGTAGAAGTCCGTCGTACCGGTCACACGCAGGATGTCGCCTGCCTGATAGTTGCCGGCAACAGGGAAGCAATTGATACCGCCGGTTTCATCCTGCACATAGATGCAGTCAAAGAATGCAGTTTCCTTGTCATAGCCGGAGGCATTGGTCGTCGCAACACCCTCAATGGTGAACTTGAAGCCCTCTTCGGTCTGCTTGCGAACCTCGGCAATGTCAGTCACATAAATCGGACGCAGCAACTCGAGCAGCTTCTCGCACAGAGCGTTGTTGCCGTTCTCTGCAGGAATCTTCAGATCATAGTCGTTCAGGAATGCTGCACCGCTGACAACGAGGGTACCGACATGTGGGCAGCCCTCCATTGCCATGACCATCAAACGGGTATCGCCCTCGGCATAGGCATACTTCGGAGCATCTCCGCCCAAGCCGTCATTGTCAGCATCCTTCGAAATCGTCTCGCTATTTGCAAACAGAAGCGGCTGGATGGAACCTATGAGTTCGGTCGTCGGCTTTTCTTCGCCATCGACCATATAGATTGAGGAACCGCCGTAGTAGCTGATCGCCTGGTTCAGCTCCTCGGTCACGGGATGGTCGCCATAGGCATCGAAGCTCAGGGCATAGGAGCTGCCCTCATACAGGCCGTCATCGCTCAGGCGCAGTTGGCTTCCAAGTGCCTTGAGCAGCTTGTTCTGCGTTGCGGCGATGTGCGGTGTCGCCTTGTCGTTGCTATCACCACCGCCGGTGATGATGAGATTTCCGCCGTCTTGATAGAAGTTCATGAGTGCAAGGAGTTCCTCATCGCTATAGTCCTTGATCTCAGAGGTGCGGCGCGACGGTGCATTGAGGATGATGGTGGAGAACTTTTCGTCCTCGCAAGCGGCGATCAGAGCCTCAGAGCTGGTCAAAAGCTCCACGCGGATACCCATCTCATTTGCAATGGTGACAAAGTTCTTCATCAGATCCTTGTTGTAGCCGGTGACATACTCGTTGTTGTGAGAAGCGTCGATGCCGACATAGGTCAGCTCGCCTGCATTCATCACATCGAGCTCAATAGAGGTGTTGAAGGTGTATTCCTTGCCCTCGTGCTCCATGATCACGACCACGGTGATGGTGCTGAGCTTGGCGATGGTGGGGATGTACTTCCACTCGATGGTAGTGCTCTCCCCTGCAGCCACGATGTAAGGCGTGGAATCGACATACAGGACCTCGGCACCGTTCAGGGTGTAGACCACGCTCTTGACAGTAGCATCGGAGCCCTCGTCGTTGTACAGTGTTGTTGCGATGGTGACCTCTTCACCGGTCACAGGAGCGGAAGGATCGACTGTGATCTCACGCAGGCCGACCTTCAAGCTCTCACCGACCCAGATGGGTGCGGTAACAGCGATGTCCTTATCCGCCTGGGTCACACGCACAAAGTAGTAAGAATACTCAGGCTTCAGCTCTGCAGTCAGGTTGCCGCCTGCCAGCTCTGCCGGATCGTCCCAGATATAGGCGACCTTACCGGAGTTGACAATCAGCTCGACACGGACGATAGAATCGGTTGCATCCGGATCTGCCAGAGAGATGTTGAAGTTCAGCGTTTCGGGGACAGATTCAATGATCGTGCCCATAGGCAGCTCATTGATGAAATACATGATCTCGAGGTTTCTGTCCTCGGTGGCATACACGCGATAGTTACGCACAGCCTCGTAGATGGCTTCCTCACTGAAGCTCTCAGCCAGAACGACATCACGGGCCTCGTTGCCGTTGCCCCATCTGCCCTTGTGGTTGTCCTGGTTGTTGGTCGGAGCAATGTGCCACCCCTTGTCCAGTGCCAGAGTGTACTGCTCATAGCTCGGGTAGTAGCCACTACCATGGATCGGGCCCTCGCCGTTGCCTACCTCAACCAGATGCACTCGGGTGTCTGTCTCGGGATCAAAGTACGAAAAGTTGGTGAAGTTGCCGAACATCGACCCGGGATGGTTGAGCTGGGTGATGGAATCCACACCTGCATCGGTAGCGAGCAGCTCGTAATACGCACGCATACCTGCATCGGCACTCTTGTTGTTCAATACCTTATTGTTACGGGAGACGATACCCTCGGTCACGAAGGTGTTCATGTGGCCGGGCCCGCCCGACCAGGTCATTTCAAAGCCGGGAATGGCAATCACATTCCTGTGCGATGCGTTGAACTCAGCGATGGTGGTCTTGTAGGTGTTCCACAGTGCCCAGGAGCCCGCGGTACACAGCGACTTATCAAACAGAGCGCCTTCGGGGTTCGGAGCCGAGGAGGTATCGAAGTAGTTGGAGTGGTCGGTGAAGGCCACGAAATCAACATTTGCTTCCTCGGGCAGGTTTGCGATGTAGTTCAGGCCGTCCTTGAGCGTGCCATTACCGTCAGAATACTCACCGGTATGGGAGTGGAGCTGGCCAAACATCAGGGTATACTTGGCTTCACCGATATAGAAACCCCAGGTCTTCACAGCCGTCTTGCCGTCTGCACGGACAACGGTAAGTGTAACGGAATATCTGCCCTCGGCAAGATCCTGCGCAGGGGTGTAGCTGACGATACCTTCGGAAAGGACAGCCTCGACCTCTTCCTTGTTGACCGTCATAGTCACGGTAGGATCTTCCCCGACGTTGTTGAGCTTTGCGGAGATGACAGGACGCAGTGTGTCCTTAATCTGAGCATTTGCGATCGGAGTTACTTCCAAAATGGTCGGCTCATCGTTGACCGGGATGACCACGCTGCTGTTGATGGCAACGCCCTTGGTATCCACACCGACAACGCGAAGCGTCAGGCTTTCGCCGACGATCATCTCAACAGGGATTGTGACGACATATCGGCTGCCGGAGTAGGTGTATTCCAGCTCTGTCTCACCGAGCATGACCTTCAACTCCTTGACGCCGAAGAAAGCCTCCACGGTGAAGCTCAGGGAGTATTTCTGACCTGCATAGGCCATCGGGAGGTTTCCAAACACGGCGCGCGGCTCGTTGACGATGCCCTCGGTCACGGTCTCATTGGCGCAGGGATAGAAGTGGAAGGTCACCGTATCCTTGTCCGTCACATCCGCTTCATCAGAAAGTGTGAACGCATTTTCTGCGCAGTAGCGCATCACGCCCGTGCCCTGTTTGTGCGCCTGCACCATGCGATAGCCGCCGTTGAATTCTTCCAAAGTCCAGTCAGTCTCGCTCTCGTTGCTTTCACCCGGCAGCTTATAGTCGATGGTGTACAAACCGGGGCCCCAGGACGCAAGATATCCCATGGACTCATTGACAAAGCGGTAGTATTCGCCGTTCTTTTCGACCTTGAACACGAATGCTCCATTGTCGCAGATCGCCTTGCTCTCAGATATCTTAGCCTCAGCCGCTGTAACGACAATGCATTTGTAGGTAGCATCATTGTGCTCAATGACACCGTATTCAGAAACAACGCCCTTTGCTCCCTGGTTGTAGATAACGACGAGGTCATTTTCCTCGGGAAGACCGGGACGTTCCTGGCCGTCGAGCTTATAGATGCAAACAGGTTTTTGGCCGCCCGCACCATAGCAGGAGAAAATTCCGACGGTGTTGTAGCGGATCGTGTTGGAGCTCTTATTGACCTTCGAGGTGATGGTCGCCTCGCCGTTTGTGGCGATGGAAATGGTAAACGAAGCGTTCAGATCCTTGCCCTCCTGCGTGCGCAACAGGTTGCCACTTTCGCTGGAAGCGTACAGATAGCCGGGGAAATCTCCGTTAGTGGCATACAGTGCAAAGGTACCCTCTTCCACACCCGACTCCAGGGTGATGATCTGTGTACCCTCGTCGTAGCTGCAGCGGTCATATGCCTTGACGACCATACCGTAGTCACGGTTGTTCGACTTCTGTGTAATGCCGAGAGAATAGTCATAGTCCTTGGTGACGATGATGATCTGATCGCCCGAAGCAAGCTCAGACACATCGGTCACAAGCTGCGCCTGCTTCTCGCCCAGAACGGGCGGCACATAGATCGTGTAGGTGAAGGTGACTTCCTTGCTGTCCTCCTTGCCATCCATCACTGCCTTGACGGTGATGACCGTGTCCTCGGTAATGGTCAGCGGTGCCTCGTAGGTCTGCCACTCGCCCTCACCAATCTTGTAAAGGATGGTTGCGCCCTCGGTTGCGCAGGTAAATTCAACCTTCGTGCCGGCATCGATCACACCGCTCTTGACGCTGGCCTTCGGAGTTGCGACCACATTCGACGGCTGAACGCTGCCGCCGACGAGGTAGAAGCGCATAGCGTACATATCCTCGGTGGGATTGTAATATGCGGCCCAGCGGCTGTCCTTGGTGTAATACTCAAGGTAAGTGCCGACCTCGCTTCTGACGAAGTACTCATCGGTCTTCCCCTCAATCAGCTGCAATGTCCAGGCAGTACCTTCCTCGGCAAAGCCGATGTGCGTACGGTTGACAACTGCCAGTTTCTGGCCGTTTGCGGCAGTGAAGGTGTAGCTGCCATCGTCGTTGGCACCGACGGTCCAGATGTTCTCATCCGTGTAGCCCGTGAGCTCCTCACCCGAGAGTACCAGCTCCGTGCCGACGAAGTCATACTGCTTTTCCTCATTCTGGATCACGGTAGACAATGCCATGGAGTTTGTCGGGTTGTAGATCACGACCCGATCCCCTGCGGCGATCGTATCGGTAAAGCCACCTGCCGTGCCTGCGCTGAAGAACTGCATCAGGTAGGCGCCGGTATTGTAGGACTGGAACGAATAGATCGTGAAATTGCCCTTGTAATATTCAAACGCAAGCTTTTCCACATTTGCGCAGTGGATGTAGAAGCCGCCCTCGGCCGCCTCGACTCTCCATGCACTGTTTGCAGATTCCGCAGCCTCAAAGGTCAAGTTGTTTGCGCTGTCGCCGTAGGTCAGATACTCGCCGGCGGTGTTGACAAAACTGAAATTGCCGTCGCCATCGACCACAGCTGTCAGAGCTTCCATCTCCTCCGTAACAGCAAGCTGATCGTTTTCGACCTCCGCCGTAACGGCCGCCAATTGTGTGCCACTCACCGTTGCGGTCAGAGCTGCCTTGTTTTTAGGGTTGTAAATATAGACCTTTGCGCCGTCGGTCAGCTCGGTCAGAAGCTCTGCCGTACCCGCTTCGGGTTCAGACGGCTCAGTGGGCTGAGGCGGCTCAGTCGGATCGGAGGGTTCCGTCTCACTCGGTTCAGTGGGTTCAGTCGGCTCCACGGGAGTCGCGTTGGGATCGAGCTTCCAGAAGCCCAGGGTCTCCCCCGCAATGTTGCCCGTCAGGTATGCCTTGTAGCATCTCCAGTCGGGTGTCGCACCGGCATAAACACCAAGGTAGCGAAGCGTGCCGTTCGGATCAAGCGCAGACAGATAGCCATCGTCGATCAGTGTCCACACACAGGCCGTATCGCCGATGCGTACACCGTTATTTGTCGCGGTGATCGACAGATATTTCTCGCCACTCTTGAGAAAGAAGCCGCCCTCGGTCGGAACGAGGTTCCAGCCGTAGGCTTCTCCTGCGGTGGTGAGCGTTTCATCGCTTACGGTCGCCGTGTCGGCCAGCGGCTGTTCACTGGTGCCAAGATTGGCCGTAGGCAGAGCGTAGGTCACGCCTTCCTTTGTCATGGTAATTGCGATCGAATCTTCGGGTAGGATGTCCTCAAATGCGATCTTCGTCCATGCCGTTGCATTCCCCTCGGCGAAGGCCGTCAGTGGCAGCATGGACAGAAGCATTGCCAAGACCAAAAGCCATGACAGAACTCTGTGTTTCATGCGAATTTCCTCCTTACAATCGTAAAAATTGCCCATCTCGCAGGGGCTGAATGCTCTGTCGATTGGGCTGTTATTATTCTAACATATTCCTGCATCTATTTCAAGATTTCCCTTAGGAAAAAGTCTCGAAAAGTCCCCGTCAAAAGCAACGAAAAACGACATCGAAAATGCTCAAAATGCACAAAAAGGCACTCTCCACGAGCGCCCTTTCGTGTCAATAATGATTGTCACTGCTCCTTCATCAAAGGCAAAACCATCCTCTGTTCCTTACAGATGAATTGTTTTTTAACATTCTGTAACATTGCTTTACGAAAGCGATCTATTCTGCTATAATATGGCAAAATACGGAACAGGAAGTAATCTTCATGCGCAAAAAGCAAACCCGAATTTACAGGGCAATTCGCTGGTGTGTCAACGCCGTTTATCCGGACTTCAAGGTCGAAGGGCTGCAAAACATGCCGCAGGAGCCCGTCATTGTCGTCGGAAACCACGCACAGATGACCGGCCCGTTGGCCGGGGAGCTGCGTTTTCCCGGGGAGCACTATCTGTGGTGCGCTGCAGAGATGATGCATAAGGAGACAGTTGCAGACTATGCCTATCAAGACTTTTGGTCGAAAAAGCCCAAGTGGCTGCGTCCATTTTACAAGCTGCTGTCACATATGATCGTGCCGGTAGCTGTTTGCATCTTCACCAATGCTCGTACCATCGGCGTATATCGCGACGCACGCATCATGTCCACCTTCAAGGAGACTCTACAATGTCTGGAAGATGGTGCGAATGTGATCATTTATCCCGAACATGAAGTGGCCTACAATCACATTGTGTATGAGTTTCAGCAAAATTTTGTGGATGTTGCACGGCTGTATTATCGCAGGACGGGTAAGCGGCTGCAATTTGTGCCGATGTATCTTGCGCCGAAGCTGAGGACCATATACCTCGGAACGCCGATCTCCTTTGATCCCGCACAGTCCATCGAGACCGAACGCAAGCGTATCTGCACTTATTGCATGGATCACATCACAGAAATTGCCGTAGGCCTTCCGGAGCATACGGTTGTGCCGTACCCAAATATGCCTAAAAAGCAGTGGCGCAAAAATAAATAATGCGTACTGAACAACTAAATAAAAGGGGCTGTCTCATTAAAAATGGGGCAGCCCCAGAAAAATACATCGACCGGCATTGTACAAAGAGCTGTACAAATGCCGGTCGATGGCGTATAATTATGGTGTGAATAATAACAACACGCAGGTAGATTATACAGTATACGGGGCTGGAAATCAAGTATTCCTGCCAATAAACACAGAAATTTTAATCCCGTCAGACGAACCGGTGAGATTACTCAGTGCTATCATGGAGGAGATGGATTATACAAAGCTGATGGCAACCTACTCTCGTATGGGGAGAATCGAGTATCCGCCGCGTTTGTTGTTCAAAGTAGTCAGGTAGATTATACAGTATACGGGGCTGGAAATCAAGTATTCCTGCCAATAAACACAGAAATTTTAATCCCGTCAGACGAACCGGTGAGATTACTCAGTGCTATCATGGAGGAGATGGATTATACAAAGTTGATGGCAACCTACTCTCGTATGGGGAGAATCGAGTATCCGCCGCGTTTGTTGTTCAAAGTAGTCACCTATGCCTACATGAGAAAGACATATAGTTCGAGAGGCATCGAAAGGGCTTGCCGTGAGAATATAAACTATATGTACTTGCTGGAAGGACATAATCCACCTGACCATAATACCATTCTCAAGCTGCACCATAAAATACAAAATGGTCGGTTGGGAAGACACCTGATAGAGCCAAGGGCGGCTTAGACACAACTCCAACCGAAAACACACCAAACCAAGGGTGGTAAGCTCTACCACTCTGATTTGGTGTGTCTTTTTTAGGGAAAAATCCAATTTTTATGCACAAAACCATGATTTTCTGTGCACAACTTGTCTTCGCCTATTCATTAGGGGTGGGTGCTGAGCTATTTAGTTTTGAGACAACCCCTTTTATTATCGTTCGTAGAGAACCGTCAGGGCGCGAATGCGCTCTGCAAGGTCGCTCGTCAGCATCCCCTCACGCATTCTCCATGTCCAGTTCTGGGTGCTCACCGCACCGGGCTCGTTCATACGGGCCGAGCCATCCAACTCCAGATAATCCTGGATCTGTGCAATGAAGATATCGGCCACGCTCGCCATGCCAAGTCGCAGGATCGCCCACGGCAGCTTCTCATCGGCTTCCTCATAGACATATTTTTTGATATAGTCCACGGTCTCCTTGCTCTGTCCTTGCAGCCACTGCACCAGCGTTTCGTTGTCATGCGTGCCGGAGTAGCAGATGCAGTTATGTTCGAATCGATGCGGCAGGTAGTCGCTCGGTTCTCTGGGGTCAAATGCGAATTCCAAGATCTTCATGCCGGGGAAACCGGAATCCTTCTGCAGACGCACAACCTCGGGCGTCAGGAAACCAAGATCCTCCGCGATTAGACGCAGATTCGGGAACGCAGCTTTCAGGGTGTTGATAAAGTCATACGAGGGCCCCTGCTCCCAGTGGCCGTTTCTCGCCGTATCATCCGTGCTCGGCACAAACCAATAGCTCTCCAAGCCACGGAAATGGTCAATGCGGATGACATCAAAGAGCTTCGAAGCGGCACAAATGCGTGCTCTCCACCAGCCGTAGCCGTCTTCCTTCATCTTCTTCCAGTCATACAGCGGGTTGCCCCAAAGCTGGCCGTCTGCGCAAAAGCTGTCAGGTGGACAGCCTGCCACACCGATCGGCGAGCCGTCATCATTGAGCTGGAACAGCTTGGGGTTTGCCCACACATCGCACGAATCGTACGGCACATAGATCGGGATATCGCCGATGATCTCAATCCCGAGCTCATGGACATAGTTGCGCAGTGCATTCCACTGACGATAGAAGAGGAACTGAACAAAAATGAAGAAGTTCATATCCTCGGCCAGGGTAGTTGCGTAGCTTGCAATCGCACCCGGGTGCCGCTGACGAATTTCCTGCGGCCATTGTGCCCAGCACTCCATGTTTCTGCTGCGCTTGAGCGCCATAAAGAGGGCATAGTCCTCAAGCCATGGATTCTCATCGCGGAAACGGAGAATTTCCTCGGCATAGCGATCGCGGCCGCGCAAAAATGCCTTGTACAAAAGCTCATAGCGAACACCGAACTGGAACCCGTAGTCCACGCGCTCGGCATTGGTCGGCCAAGAGATCTCTTCCAACTCCTCCTGCTCGAGAAGTCCGTCCTCGACAAGCAGATCCAGATCAATGAAATAGGGGTTGCCGGCACACGTGCTGGGCGACTGGTAAGGACTGTCGCCGTAGCTGGTCGGGCCGATCGGCAGAATCTGCCAATAGTGCTGACCCGCCGCCCTCAGAAAGTCTGCAAAATCATACGCTGCCTTACCCAGAGTGCCGATGCCATAGGGAGAGGGCAAAGATGAGATGTGCAGCAGAATACCGCTTGCTCTCATGATAAATCAATCCTTCCTTTTCACGCTGGCATTCATCGCCAGCTCAAAAGGCACTTTTTCGTGGCGAACATTTGCTTTTGCTTTCTGCTCGATGCTCTCGAGCAAAAGCGTCACGCCACGGTGTGCCAGCAGTTCCGCCTGCTGACGGATGGTCGTCAGCTTCGGATTATAAAACTCACCCATTTCGATGCCATCGTAGCCGAAGACGGAAAAGTCCTCCGGCACACGCAGGCCGCTGTCGTTGAGCGCACGAATCGCGCCGATCGCCATAACGTCTGACATGGCAAAAATCGCTGTCAAGTCGCCTCGCGAGATCAGCTTCTTCGCCGCGGCATAGCCGTCGGAGAAGGAGTACTTCGCCTGCACACAACAGCTGTCATCAAAGTGGACATCATGATCGGCATAGGCCAGACGGCAACCGTCGTAACGCATACGGCTCGGTCCGTAGCAACCAAGGTCGCCGCTTATGATTCCGATATTGCGGTGCCCCATCTCAAACAGATAAGACACAGCGCATCTTGCCGCCGAAAGGTCGTCGGTTGTAACCGACGACAGATTCGGAAAGTTCAGTGCCGAGGCATCTGCGGTGAGCAGGACACACGGCAGAGAAATATGTTCAAAGCTTCTTTCAAACAGTCTTGCGTCGCCGCCGAGGAACAAGATTCCCAGCGGCTTTTTCTCCATTGTGAGCTGATATGCTCGCTGCACCGCATCGCCGGTCTCCTCGACATAGTCGACCATCAAGGGATAGCGCGTGGATGCCAGCTCACGCTGGATATGCTCGATCATATTTGCAAACAAGCCATTTGACGTGCCCGTAACCACTGCCAAGATACCGTCACCGTACTGCTGCTTCAGGTACTTTGCATTGGCATTGGGCTGAAAACCGCATTTTTCAACATATGCAAGAATGGTTTTCCGTGCTTTTTCGCTGACATTCGGCTGACCGTTGAGGACACGGGAGATAGTGCCCACAGAATAGCCCGTCTCCCGTGCCAGATCCTTGATCGTCATTGCTTAACCCTTGACCGCGCCTGCTGCAACACCCTTGATGATATGCTTCTGGCAGAAGAGGTAAACAATAATGATTGGCAGGATACTGAACATCATAACCGCCATGGTCGCCCCGAGGTCGACCGTGCCGTAACTACCCTGCAGGTACTGCACATGGATGGGAATGGTCTTATATTCGTTGATATCCAGAACCAGATACGGCAACAGATAGTCATTCCAAACCCACATAACCTCCAGAATACCGACAGAGATCAGCGTCGGCTTGAGCATCGGCAGAACCACCGAGAAGAAGGTGCGCAGCGGGCCGCAGCCGTCGATGGCAGCTGCCTCCTCGATCTCGAGCGGCAAGCTCTTGACAAAGCCGCTGAACATGAAGATCGCCAAGCCCGCACCGAAGCCGAGGTAAATGATCGGAATCGTCCACGGTGTATTGAGGGACAGATCGTTTGCGACCGTGACCAGAGGATACATGACCATCTGGAACGGAACAATCATGGAAAATACACAGGCGTAGTAGAAGATCTTGGAGAATTTTCCGCCGACACGGGAAATATACCATGCCGCCATAGAAGTACAAAGAAGGATCAGCGCAACCGATACGACCGTGATCAGAAGGCTGTAGCCTAAAGACTTCAGGAACGGATAGTTACCGAAAGTCATGCCCTTGACATAGTTGTCCATGCCCATGAAGGTCTGCTTCGTTGGCAGGGCGAAGGTGTCGGTATTGATCGAGCCGTTCTCCTTGAAGGAGTTGATCAGGACCAGGATAATCGGCAGAATGTAGATGACGCAGACAATGCCAAATAGGATCGAGATGATCGTGCCGCCAATATCCGGCTTCTTCTTACGCAAAGTATTGGAATGATTCATTGCTGCACCTCCTTTTTCCTTGTTGCGACAAGCTGCAATACAGCCAGCGTACCGACCAGGAGGAAGAACAGAACTGCCTCAGCCTGCGCCGTGCCCTTCCAACGGTTGTTGATAGAGTTCGTGTTGAAGATATGCAGTGCCAGCATTTCGGTCTTAAGGATCTGGTTCGTTCCCTCATAGACCATGGGAGAACCGCCGGTCAGGGCAAGGTTCTGGTCAAAAAGCTTAAAGGAATTGGTCAGGGTCAGGAACGTACAGATCGTGATCGAAGGCATGACATTGGGAATGGTGACCTTCCAAAGAGTCTGCCAACGGCTTGCACCGTCGATCTTGGCAGCCTCCATCATGTCCTCCGGAACCGCCTGCAGACCGGCAATGTATATGATCATCATGTAACCGATCTGCTGCCAGGCAACCAGGATCACAAGGCCCCAGAAGCCGTAGGTGCTGTTTGTGAGCATAGGCTCCCAATCCAAGCTTGTCAGAACCGCATCAAAAATCAACTTCCAAATATAGCCCAGAACGATGCCGCCGATGAGGTTAGGCATGAAGAACACCGTACGGAAAATATTGGATCCCTTGAGCTTCTGCGTCAGTGCGTAGGCCAGTGCAAAAGCCAACACATTGATCAGAACGATCGACACGATCGCATACAGGGAGGTAAAACCGAAGGCATTTAAGAACCCCTTGTCATTGAATGCCTTCTCATAATTTTCAAAACCGCTCCACTCGAAGTCGACCGGAGAGGTGAATGTGCAAAATGAACGGTAAAGACCCATCAAAAACGGGTAACCGAAGCCGATGCAAAATGCAACCAGCGCCGGGAGAATAAAAACGGGGAAGCATCGCTGGATCGGTCTGCGTAGCAGCCGACTGTTCAGCGACGAAGGATCATACTTTTTCGCTCTCTTTTTCATAAACATCAGTCCTTTGCTCGCTATGTAATTTCAGATAGCAGCCAGATTTTCGCATACGACAGGAACCATAGATTTCCACATGGTTCCATTCCAAAGTTTTCCGCCGAGGAGGAAGGGTTTGCGTTGCACTTTCTAAAAAGGGCGGGCGATAAACGCCCGCCCGAATAGGTTTCAGTCAGATTTCTTTGGCTCAATTAGCCGCCGTTCTGGATGGCCCACTGAGTCTCCCAGCCGTTGACGAATGCGGTCTCAACAGCGGTCCACTCTGCGTTGCCTGCGGAGTAAGCGATCAGAGCGTCAACAACACCCTGTCTCCATGCGTCAACATTGGGAGTGTAGTTGAATGCCCAAGTAACAGTGTACTTGCCTTCTGCCATCAGAGCATTTGCATCGTTGAAGAAAACATTGGTGGATTCCTTGGCGTTCTTGAAGGGGATCGGGCCAAACTGCTCTGCCATCATGGTGGTGCCAGCATCGGAAGTAACAACCCAGTGCAGGAACTCCAGAGTAGCTTCCTGGTCAGCCTTGGAAGCCTTTGCATTGACTGCCCAGCAGTTCTCGGTGCCGCAGCACAGGCCTGCCTCTGCTTCGCCGTCAGCGCCGCAGTAGATGGGGATCATGGTCAGGTCGGTGAGGCCAGCCTCGGTCAGACCTGCATACTCCCAAGTGCCCTGCTGATGGAACACTGCCTTCTTCTCAACGAACTCAGCCTTGGACTGGTCGCCGGTAGCGGTTGCCAGGGTGGAAGGCTCAACGACGGAGTTGTTGATGTACAGGTCCCAAATGTTCTTGTAGCAATCCAGAGCTTCGCCGGTGATGGTAGCGGAGTCTGCATTGACGCCTTCATAGTACAGAGGCATATTTGCCAGGTGGCCGGAGAATCTCCAGGAAGAGGAGGCATCCAGACCTGCAGAGGTGAATGCTGCGAAGCCCAGCTCGTCCTTGCGAGCAGTGATGTCCTCAGCAACAGCCTTCAGGGAAGCGAAATCGGTGATATCAGCAACGGTGTAACCAGCCTGAGCAAGCAGCTCGTTGTTGACGATGATGCCGAATGCCTCGTAGCAGTAGCCAGCACAGTAGGTCTTGCCGTCTTCGCCCTTGAGGTTGAAGTCTTCGGTGGTCATCTCGTTGAGGAAGTCAGTGCCGTCAAGAGCGAGGCAGTAGTCCTTCCAGGTCTCCACACTGCCGCACCGCAAGTCCTGCGGAAAGTTATTCCTCCTTTTCCGGCAGCACGCAGCTATTTTGTGGAGTAGCTGCGCTTACCTTAGTGTTTATATCATAACATGAAACATTTCCAATTTTCAACCAACGATCTCACGATTTTTAACTCTCTTTTTTGTACAAATCGCACAAAGCTGTCACCACATCATCAAACGTGGCGACAGCTTTGTGTTATTTCAAATACAATCTGTCGAATTGGTCGGACAAGTCCTGATACATAAACAAGACCATATCATATTCATTTTCATCAATTAGAGACAGCACACTGCTGTTGTAGTGATCCAGCTGTTCTTTTCGTAGGTCAATTACATCTATGCGCTTTATGGCTTGCGACAAATACGGCACAACCACATTAGCAAACGAATCCTTGATAATCAAAATCTTATGATCGTCGTCAATGCTTTCATTTTCAATTCTAACATATGCACTGTTCGCATAAATGTATGCGCCATAGGCATTGACCGGCCACTTTGTCTTGTCGTCAAGTCGTTTGTGGTCGATAAGTACATCAAAGCTCCCTCTCAGACTAATCCCTTTTGTGGGTATTTCGATCGTATAGACACCCTCATCCTTGGGAATAAAAACATCAAAGTCCTCGGCTTCGGTAAACGATAGTGTTGCATTGATTCCCACACTTCCACAAAGCGCAGAAGGGTAGTGATCAATCGTATATTTCGATTTTTCAAACACTTGTGTATCGATTGCATAGCCATGCCACATGTTTAGATATTCTGAGACACTTTTCGCCGCATCAATGCCGCACTCCCCTTTCCAGTGATGATCTGTTTTGTAGTACATGGCAGCTTTGTATTTATCATCCTTTATTATTTCGTCTGATAAGACCAGTAAGGGAATCCTTTTCTCAGCAAAGAGCTTATGCATATATTGGTATCTCGTCGCATCTACCGTATCTTTGAACCCAAACGGAAATTCATCTTTCAGTATACGTTTCTTTTTAGGACATTCTACATATAAGAATTCAACTCCACGATCTTCTAAGGCTTTGACAAAGGTATCAATATATATGACCTGCTCCTCGATGATCTCTTTTTGATCATCGTCATTTTCGCTCAAAAACACAAGGTTTCCGCTTTCCAGCTTTATGAATGCCGTACCCGGTATATAGGACATTCCAGCCGTTTTGCAAATTTTTGCGTTGAGATTTAGCAAAAAATCCTTCGATGATAAATCGTTAAACTTCGACATCGCATTCGTAGCACGGCGATAGGTATCCGGAACGCTGTGAGAAGAGGATTCCGTCGTCTGTTCTGTTTGTGCTTTCTCATTTTCCATCGTTTCTCTAAGCGCATAAAACTCTTCAGTATACTCATCCGTTTCCGGCTGGGTCTGTGGGCGTTCAAAGAACTTATGAATGATTCCGGAACAATAGTCGATCGATGTAGCAAAAATAAAACTCAAAAATAGCTGAACTGCACCCCATTTCTTAGTACAAGTATTATATCATACTTGTCTAACAAATGGGGTGCAGTTCATTGCCCTCGGGAGTTATAATTCAGTAATTTTTTACAGTTCCTCTCGAACTGTCGCAGAACTTTTTCTTAAGACTCCGCACTCAAGCAATCGATCATGAGATCAAGCCTGCTTGTAGATGTAGAACTGATAGGAAGAAGTGCTTGCCGTGGAGCTGCAACGGAAGCGCGGGCAACCATTGGAGCCAGTGCCGGACAGATCGTCACGAAGACCAAGGTAACGAGAACTGTAAGAGAGCTTGAAGTAGCCGCTCGTGTACGTAACCTTCCAAGAAGTTGCCGTACCGGAGCCGTAGTACAGCGAATTGCTGCTTGCACGCAGGACGCTGCTGCTACCATTACTGAGCTTCCAGCCACTTGCCGAGCCGCTGCCAGTCCACACGAGAGTGCTCGATGGGTCGCAGGTAAGGGCTGTGGGGACAGAGGACCAGTTCTGGCCGGTTGCAAGAACATACGAAGTATTGGTGGCTTGACGGGTGAGGATGTAGTAGCTGTAGCTTCCCTTATAAGCGCCGCCGGCCTTAACGAGCAGGATATACTTGCCACTGCCGATAGCAGAAGTGCTGGTAATCTTGTTGAAGGTCGTGGACGAAGAGGAGGTGCTACCAGAGCCGGTGGAACCGCTATTCGAACCAGTATTTCCAGAGTTGGAACCGGTGTTACCAGAGTCAGAACCAGTGGAAGAGCCGCTTCCATTCAGCTTATACAGATAAATTGCATTGTAGGAGCTGTAAGCAGAGGACTTGAAGTAACGGAAACGCATCTGGCCGCTGGTTGCATTGAAGCGGAGGTAAGCGCCACCGGTACCCTTAATATTCACGGTACCATTGGAGTTGAAGGAAATGGTGTTGTTGTAGGAAGTCGTGGAGCTGGAGTTCATGCCGTTGGCATTGCTGCTACGGCCAATGTACTTGCCGGAAGCTGCCTTGATGGTGTAGTAAGAGCCGGACTTGGTCAGCGTGAAGGCATACTTGCTGTTTGCAAGGATGTTACTGCCAGAGGTGTTTGCAGTGACGTAATTGTTTGCTGCGTCGAGCGTGCTGAGGCTTGCGTTGAAGACCTTGCCGCCGCTGACGATGACATACGTACCACCGCTGGTCAGGCCGGACGTGGAGGTCACCAGAGTGTAGGTGCCGCCGGTGCCGGATGTGGTGGTAGTGGTAGAACCAGTAGATCCGCTGTTAGAGCCGGTATTGCCACTATTGGAGCCGGTGTTTCCGGAGTTGGAGCCTGAGTTGGAAGAGCTGCTGCTCGTGCCGCCGGACGGAGTAGTCATGCCGGAGGGGATGGAGCTGCCCAGAACGACCCAGCCGAGTTCGGGATAGTCGATGAAGGGATTGCGGTTGCCCTGGATGGACTGAACTGCATCATTACGGCTCATTTCGAAGGTGTCTACCGGGTCATTCTTGCACCAGGTCAAAAGCGTGGAAGCACTGGAGAAGACCTTGGTGACAGAGCTCATGGAAGAAGCCTTGACATAGTCATACAGAACAACGCGAGCACAGTCGCCCTTGACATTGTCCAGCGGCTCAAAAATGTCGCTCTTATAGTAACCGCAGACCAAGCTGCCGTTCTTAGAAGAAGTCTTGAAGGTGGTGTAGCCGCTGGCAACCTCGCCGTACTTGTGGTTGCCACGGGAGGAGTTGGCGGTCGGATCCGTCGGGCGCATTGCATGGAGGTCACCCTCAACAGCATTACCACCCAAGGACTGCGGCCACATATGCTCACGGTTCCAGGACTTGCCGGAATCCCAAGTGCTGGTAGTCGAGCCGCTGGAATAGAACAGCATCAGCTTGGAGGTGCTGCCCTGATAAGCGTCAGAATACTTCATGTAGGTACGAAGGCCGTTGTAGCCGACGGTGCTGCCACTGCTGATCTTGGTGCGAAGGGTCGTACGCAGGGTGCTGGCTGCCTTGGTCTTCAGCGTGGAGTAAGCATAAGAGCCGCTCCAGTAGGACTTTGCATTGGAAGACAGAGAGGTACATACAGTGCCGCGCTTACCGGAATTGTAGGTATAGCTGGCAGCGCTTGTCGTCGTGGCCATCACCGCAAAAAAGCTTGCGATCATGACAATAACGAGCAAAAGGGACATCATGCGTTTCGTAAATTTCTTCATGACTTCAACTCCAATTTTAGGCAAAATTTTGGTAGTTTTTTACTTGCATACATATTTTAGCACACGGGCAACGAAAACACAAGCAAAAATATTCATTTTTATGTTGAAAAACTATAAAAACTACATTGTGATTTTCGCTAAAGTTTTTCGCCCATTTTTGTGCATTTTGACTTATATGCATTTTAATATCCTTGAAGTTTCAAATTAAGCATACTCTTAATTCGATTTTTCTGCAGTTTTATGTGGAAATTTTATAGATATTTTGGTGCTTTTTTACTTATAGTTCCATCCCTTTTTAAACAAATGTCGATTGTATATCAATGTATATATTCATTTTATTTGACAGCTTACAACGGCTGTGGTATACTCTATTTTAAAGGAGGGTTATTCTATGTTAAAACGATTGATTTCCTTCATCATTCCTTGTGCGCTCCTTCCGCTGATGCTTGTGGGGTGTTCTATTACGCACTACAGCGAACCTGAAAGCTACACCGTCGGAAGCGGCAGCGTAAGTGGGCAGCTGCGCAGGCTGGACATCGAATGGCACAGCGGCAGCGTTACGGTCAAAACCCATGAAGGCAGTGAGATCATCCTGACCGAGAGCAAGGTCGACCGCTCCGATGCAAAAATGCGCTTCCGCCTGCGCGACGGAGTCCTGACCGTACATCCTCAGGCCAGTGGCGTCAACGTCGGCATCCTTAAGAGCAAAACGCTGGAGATCCTGATTCCGCAGGCGCAGGCCGCTTCTCTGACGCGCGCGGACTTTGAGCTGGCCTCTGCGGATCTGAAGCTTGAACATCTGCATTTCTCCACCGCCAAGCTCTCCACGGCTTCAGGCAATATCAAGGCAACGGACTGCAGCTTCGATTCTCTGGAAGCGACCACCGCGAGCGGAAACTTCACTCTACAGGATTGCACCGTAAGCTCATGCGAGGCAGACACCGCATCCGGCGATATCAGCTTCCGTGGAAGTCTGAGAGAGATCGAATTTGATACTGCCAGCGGAGATGTCAGCATTACGACCGACATCACTCCCACCTCGATCGAGGGGGATACCGCCAGTGGTAACATCGTGCTGAATTTGCCGGCCGAATCCGAATTTGAGTGCGAATATGATGTCGCCTCGGGCGATGCAAACTTCAACGGCTTCATAGGCAGCCACAAAAAAGACCGCTTCGTCTGCGGAAGCGGAAAAAATCGATATGAATTCGACACCGCCTCGGGAGATATCACTGTCAATGCAAATGAAACATAGGCACCGTGAAATGACATGCACCCCAAAAGGTAAACACTTTTGGGGTGCATATCAAAAACGGTGCCTTTGTCTTTGCTTAAAGCAGCGTCGAGAGCCAATAGATCACTCCATATACAATGGATGCGGTCACTCCATAGACGATCACCGGCCCTGCAATGGTAAACATCTTTGCGCAGGTACCCAGAATCACGCCCTCGGTCTTGAACTCCACCGCAGGGGCCACTACGCTGTTAGCAAATCCCGTGATCGGCACAAGCGTGCCTGCACCTGCGACCTTGGCAATGTCGTCATAGACAGCCAGCCCCGTCAGGATCGCTGACAGTGCGATCAGGCTGATGCTGACAAGTGTTCCAGCAGTTGTTTTTTCCAGCTGCATCGATTCAAAAAGTGCCATAAGACCTTGTCCCAGCAGGCAAATCGTTCCTCCGATCCAAAATGCATGGAAACAGTTTTTCAGGCTCTTCGACTTCGGCGAAAGTTCTTCAACATAGCGGCCGTATTCCGCATCGGACATTTGCATTTTCATCCCTCCGAGCATAGCTTTGCACGCAGGGATTTTTTTATGCAAAAAGGGATGCTTTCACAGTCCCTTCCATAATTCTCGAACCGTCTTCTCATTGCGATAGATCTCTGTCTGCAGCGCTTCCTTTGTTTCAAACCGTCGTTCCTCTCTCAGATAGGAAAACAGCTCCAGCGTGATCTCTTTTCCGTAAATATCACGGTCAAAGTCCAGTAGCCATGGTTCGACGGTGAGCGTTTTGCCGTCGAAGGTCGGACGCATACCGATGTTCACGACCGCCGGGTAACACTCCCCTTCCACATTCGCCCTGGCTGCATAAACGCCGCATTTCGGGAGCAAAATGCTCTCAGCGATCTGCATATTGGCCGTCGGGATCCCCAACGTTCTTCCAATACGGCATCCGCCGACCACCGTCCCCGACAAAAGATGCGGATGTCCCAAGAATCGACACGCCTCCTGCATCCGTCCGTCCTGCAAGGCTGCACGAATATAGGTCGAGGAAACCACAGTCCCCTCCAGCTCGACTGCACCAATCGCATCAAAGCCGATGCCGTTTTCTTCGCAAAATTGCGCCATGTGTCGGGGGGTTCCCTCGCCCTTTGCGCCAAAGCGATAGTCAAATCCGCAGACAATGTGCTCTGCGCCGTATTGCGCACGGATCATTTGTGCGAAATCCTGCCACGGAATCGAGCAAAACGCATCATCAAAAGTCAAAACATACACCTCATCGATGCCGTATTGTTGCTCCATCAGCAAAACACGCTCTGACACCGTGTTGATCAGCGGCGTATGTACTCCGCTGAGGAAAGAGGCGGGGTGCCGGTCAAAGGTGATGGCCGCCGCCGTTATGTTTCTTGCATCAGCAATCTGCCTGACCCTTCGCAAGAGGCGGCCGTGTCCGATATGCACACCGTCGAAAAAACCCAATGCCAAAACACACGGTTTCATAAGCTACACTCCAAAAAAGCTTTTTATGGTGCTCAGGCGCCCGTCCTTGATCTGCGCCAGCGCCAAAAATTCTCCGTCTGCAGAATAGACGCGGCAGCGTTCCGCCTCGCCCTTCATGGTGAAGCTCGCGCCGTTACGGACGCATTTTTCCTGCGCCGCAGTCAAGGTCAGGCTCGACGCATCGGGAAAGAGGCTGTCGATCGGTCTAAGCAGAGTCTCTCGATCCTCGTTTTGGATCAGCTCGTCCATGGTAACGCTTTCATCCAGATGGTAAGCGCCCGCCGCCACTCGCTGCAAGGCCGCCATGCAACCGCCGCAACCGAGCGCTGCTCCGATATCATGGCAGAGTGTACGCACATAGGTTCCCTTGGAGCAATGCACCTCAAGAGCCCAATCCGTTTCGTTCAGCGGTGTCATACGCAGCGAAAAGATCTCAATCTTGCGAGGCTTGCGCTCGACCTCTTTGCCCGCTCTGGCCAACTCGTAGAGCTTCTTACCGCCAAGCTTGATGGCCGAGTACATCGGTGGAATCTGCTCGATCGCGCCCAAAAATTGCGGCAAAATGCGATCGACATCCGACGGAGTTACGGAAACCGTGTCGCTTTTCAGCACATTTCCGGAGATATCCTGTGTGTCAGTCACCGTGCCCAGGCGCAAGGTCGCAATATATTTCTTGTCTGCATGTTCAAAAAACTCCACCGCACGGGTCGCACGTCCGAAAAATACAGGCAGAACGCCCGTCGCCATCGGGTCAAGAGTGCCACCATGACCGACACGGCGCTCATGAAAGATGCCGCGCAGCTTGCTGACCACATCCTGCGAGGTCCAGCCCTCAGGTTTGTTTACGATTAGAATTCCGTTTGCCATCAGAGCTCCACTCCCATTTCGGTCAGAGTCGTCAAAAACAGTCGCTTGGCCTCATCAGGCAAAGCGTTCACCGTTGCACCGGCCGCTGCTGCGTGGCCGCCGCCACCCATATGCGAGCAAATCTCCGAGGCATCGTATTTGGGCGAGGTGCGCACCGAAAGCTTTGCACCCTCCGGCTCTTGGCGGATCATAGCCGCAATCTCCACGCCCTCGATCTGTCGGCCGAAACCGGAAATATCGTCAATGTCATCCTCCGTGATGCCCAATTCCGTACGGATTTGGGCCGGGAGTATATTGACCGCCACCGCGCCGTCTGCATACAACTCGATCGTGTCAGCCAGATACGCATCGAGTTTCAATCGCGCAAAGCGTCTGGTCATGAACATGACCTGATTGATCATAAACGTGTCCGCACCGCAGTCCTTGCAAAGTGCGGCCGCACGGAGGGTGTTTGCCGTAACATTGCTGTAGCGGAAACAGCCGGTATCGGTCGAAATAGCCAGATACAATGCCTCAGCGATCAGCTTATCCATCTGCACCTGCATCGTCTGCAGGAGCTCGAGAATGATCTCGCCACAGGCGGCCGCCTTCGGCTCGACATAGCCACATACGCCAAAAGCCATGTTCCTGCCATGGTGATCAATGCGCAAGTCAATTTGGTTTACATAATCTGTTGCATTGTAAGGCAAAAGCTCCTGCGTTGCAATATCGACTGCGACAAAGACCGCATTCTCCACAGGCGCTTTGATGGTTAATCCATCCAAAAAAGGGCGATATTTGGGCGTAAACTGTGGATTTTCCAATACCCAAGCTCGTTTTCCCAGTTTGCGCAAGCCGCCGCATAAGGCCGCTGCGCAACCGATGGTATCGCCGTCAGGACGGCGATGTGTTAACATAATATAGTTGTCGTGTTCCTTCAGAAAGGACGCGATCTCAAGGAGCGTCAGTTCCTTCATCATCATCCTCCGCAATGTCCAGCTTCGACAGTAGTTCCAGGATATGCGCTCCGTGGGTGATCGAATCATCAGCCTGCCAATGCAGCTCGGGCGTATAGCGCAGCTGCAGGCTGCGGCCGAGCTCACGGCGCAGGTAGCCTGCCGAAGACTTCAATCCGGCAAGTGCCTCTTTGGTGAACTGCTTGTCCAGCAGCGACACATAGACCTTGGCATAGCGCAGGTCAGGTGTCGTCTCTACGCGGGTGATGGAAAGCAGCGTTTTATGCAATCTGGGATCCTTCATCTCACGCAGGAGCTCCGACAGCTCACGCTGGATCTCCTCATTGATGCGTCCCAAACGATTAGAAGCCATAAAATATCCTCCTTTTAGAAAAAACGGGAGGGGCAAAGCCGCTCCCGTTTGTAGCCTTTATCTCGGTATTTCTTCCATGACGAAGCATTCGAAAATGTCGCCTTCCTTGATGTCGTTGAACTTCTCAATTGACATGCCGCACTCGTAGTTGCTTGCGACCTCCTTGACGGAGTCCTTGAATCTCTGCAGAGAGCCGAGGGCACCTTCATAGACAACGATGTTGTCACGAAGCACACGCACCTGCGCATCACGGGTAATCTTGCCGTCCTTTACATAGCAGCCGGCAATCGTGCCGATGGCAGAAACCTTGTAAAGCTGACGAACCTCGGCATGGCCGATGACAGCCTCACGGAACTTCGGTGCAAGCATACCCTTCATAGCCGCCTCGATCTCCTCGATGGCATCGTAGATAACACGGTACATACGCATATCGATATTGGCTCTTGCCGCAGAGGCAGCTGCCGCCTGATCCGGGCGGACATTGAAGCCGATGACGATCGCGTTCGAAGTAGAAGCCAGAAGAATATCCGACTCGTTGATGGCACCGACAGCTGCATGGATGACACGCACACGGACTTCCTCATTCGCGAGCTTCTCCAAGCTGGCCTTGACGGCCTCGGCAGAGCCTTGCACGTCGGCCTTGACGATGAGCTTGAGTTCCTTCATCTCGCCTTCCTGCATCTTGGCAAAGAGGTTATCGAGTGTGACCTTGCTTGCCAAAGCAGCCTGTGCATCCTTCTCGGCCTGCTTACGCTGCTCCACAAGCTGGCGAGCCATGCGCTCGTCTGCAACGGCATTGAACTCATCGCCGGGAGCCGGAGTTTCGGCCAAGCCGGTGATTTCCACGGGAATAGACGGGCCTGCGCTCTGGATGGAGCGACCCTTGTCGTCCATCATCACGCGAACGTGACCAACAGACGTTCCGGCAATGATCAGGTCCCCCTTGCGCAGCGTACCGTTCTGAACGAGAAGGGTTGCAATCGGGCCGCGGGTCTTGTCGAGTCTTGCCTCGATGACCGTACCCTTTGCCGCGCGGTTCGGGTTGGCCTTGAGTTCCTGCATCTCAGCGGTCAAAATGACCATCTCGAGCAGGTTGTCAATGCCCATGCCGGTCTTTGCGGAAATCGGGCAGATGATCGTGTCGCCGCCCCATTCCTCAGGGACCAGCTCATACTCAGTCAGCTGCTGCATGATGCGATCGGGACTTGCACCGTGCTTATCCATCTTGTTGACCGCAACGATGATGGGGATATCTGCGGCCTTGGCATGGTTGATGGCCTCAACCGTCTGCGGCATAATGCCATCGTCAGCTGCAACGACCAGAATTGCAATGTCGGTACACATGGCACCACGGGCGCGCATGGAAGTAAATGCGGCATGGCCCGGCGTATCCAGGAAGGTCATGGGACTACCGTTGATCTGCACAGTATAAGCGCCGATGTGCTGAGTGATGCCGCCAGCCTCGCCGGAGGCGACATTGGTCTTACGGATGGCATCGAGCAGGCTGGTCTTACCGTGGTCAACGTGACCCATAACGACAACGACGGGACTTCTTCCGACGAGCTCCTCTGCCGAGTCCTCATGGTCATCAATCAAGCGCTCTTCGATCGTAACAACGACCTCGCGCTCGACCTTGCAGCCAAGTTCCGTTGCGACAAATTCCGCCGTATCGAAGTCAATCGTCTGGTTGATGGCGGCCATGACACCGTTCTTGATCAGAACCTTGATCAGCTCGGTTGCCGTCTTCTTCATACGGGAGGCCAGCTCGCCGACCGTGATCTCGTCGGGGATCTTGACCGTCAGAGGCGTCTTCTTGATGATCTCAAGCTGCAAACGGCGCATCTTATCCTGCTCCTCGTTGCGGCGCTTGTTGCCCAGAGCCTTCTTATCCTTATTCTTGTTCTTATTCTTGTTTCCGATCTTCTGCTTTCCGCCTGCATAGTTCTGCGCGCGCTCAGAGATCAGAGAATCCACACGGTCGTCGAAACGATCTGCATTGACCGTGACCGCCTTCGTGTCGACGACACGGCGCTCACGCTTTCTCGGCTCTTCCTTCGGCTTTTCAGGCTTTGCCGCAGGAGCCGTCTCTGCCCTCGGCTCTTCCTTACGCTTGGGTTCGGGCTTCGGTTCTTCCTTCTTGGAGGGCGGAGCGACCTCAAAGACCTTGGCAATCGACTCGATCTGATGATTCTGTGTGATATGCTCAAAGACAACATTGAGCTGCTCATCGGTCAGAACCTGCGTATTGCTTTTCGGCTTCTCAAAATATTTTCCCAGGATTTCGGCAACTTCCTTCGGCTGCATACCAAAATCCGCTGCAACTTCCTTCACACGATACTTCACTAAACTCATATAGCCACCTCCGTATTACTTCTTTCCATATCGGACATTCCTGCGATGTGCTTTCTCCTCAGCGCGGCGCTGCTCGACACGCTTGACTCTCGTATCCAGCTCCTGCAAGAGCTCCGTATGCTCCCGAGCATCCGGCAGTGTCTTGACAAAGGCCTGCGCCAGGCGCACATCTGTGATCGCCGCAATTGCGCAGCTCGTTGTGCCCAGGGCATCTCCGAGCTCATCTTTGGTATAGGGCAGCGTGATCAGCGGCTGCGCCGTTCCGGCCACAAAGCTCTTGGCTCTGCGCACAGTATGACCGCCGGCATCCGATGCCAGAAGCACCAGTCTTGCCCGACTCGCTCTGGCCTGCGCGCCGACCTGTTCCTCGCCCAGGACAATATTGCCACCCTTGCGCGATATGGACAGCAGTCCCAAGCTCTTATCCCTTTGCATCAGCTCTGCGCCTCCATTTCCTCGGTCAAATGATCGTAGATTTCTTGCGGGATCTCTATTTCAAAGGCACGGGAGATCGCCTTGCCCTTGATCGCACGTCTCAGGCACTGCAGATCATGGCAGATGTACGCACCCCGTCCCGGAGCCTTGCCCTTGGTATCAATGCTGATGGTACCCTCGGGACTGCGCACGACGCGGATAAGGTCCCGCTTTGGCTTCATCTCGCGACAACCCAGACATTGACGCATCGGTATTTTCTTCTGCACGGCATCTCCCTCCTTTTTCTTCGAATGATGTTTATTCCTCCACGGCCTCCTCGGCACGGGAAGCAGGCTTAATATCGATCTTGCAGCCGGTCAAACGGGCCGCCAAACGAGCATTCTGACCCTCCTTGCCGATCGCAAGGGAGAGCTGGTCATCCGGGACAATAACACGGCAGGCCTTCATGCCGCTCATCTGCGTCACGGTAATGACATCCGCCGGCGACAAAGCCGAGGCCACAAAAGCGCAAATGTCTTCCGACCAAACGACAATGTCCATCTTCTCGCCCTGCAGCTCATCGACGACAGCAGCAACACGGCCACCCTTGGCACCAACGCAGGCACCGACGGGATCGATGTTGCTGTCGGATGCGTAGACCGCCAGCTTGGTACGGGAGCCGGGCTCACGGGCGATCGAGCGGATCTCGACCTCGCCGGACTCGATCTCGGGAACCTCAAGCTCGAACAGACGCTTGACAAGGGCCGGATGTGTTCTGGAAACCAAAACCTGCGGGCCACGGTTGCTACGGCGAACCTCTACGACATACACGCGGATCAAATCACCCTCGACAAACTTCTCGCCCTTGACCTGCTCACCAACTGCCAGCAAAGCGTCGGTCTTGTCGGTGCCCTGGCCGATGCGAACGGTGATATCGCCGGAATTGTCGATGCGGAGCACCGTACCGGTCAGGATCTCGTGCTCCTTCGAAGAGAAGTTCTCAAAGACCATGCCTCTTTCAGCCTCACGGATGCCTTGAATGATGACCTGCTTGGCCGTCTGTGCGGCAATGCGGCCGAAGTTCTGCGTCTTGATCTCCACATTGACCAGGTCGCCGATCTGCGCCTTCTTGCTGATCTTCTTTGCCGCATCGAGCGTGATCTCAGTGGCCGGAGAGATGACCTCATCGACGACCTCTTTTTGTGCATACATACACATCTTACTCTCGGTCAGCTCCACAAAAACATTGTCGGTGTAACCATCCTTGTCCTTCTTATAAGCTGCAAGCAGAGCCTGCGTAATTCTCTCGATCATATAGGAGGCAGGAATGCCGCGCTCCTTCTCAAACTGGCGCAGAGCCGCAAAAATTTCAGCGTTAGCGTTCATGATATTTCTCCTTATTTTATCTTAAAATTCCACGCGAAGACGCACCAATGCGATCTCCGATTTTTCAAATGTCATCGTCGTATTTCCGACCAGGGCGGTCACATTGCCGTCGTCGTAGTCCTTCAGAATGCCTGCAAACTCCTTGCAACCGGCCTTCGGCCGATAGAGCTTGATCAGGATCGCATGATCCATAAAGCGTTCAAAGTCGCTCGGGCGCTTCAATGCCCTTTCCAAACCGGCAGAGCAGACCTCAAAACGGTAGCTCTCGGGAATCGGATCCTTCTCGTCAAGAACGGGATCGACCGCACGGGAGACAGCCTCGCAATCGTCGATATTCACGCCCTCTTCCTTATCGATGTACAGACGCAGAAACCACTCTCCGCCCTCTCGCACATACTCAACGTCCCAAAGCTTGCAGCCGCACTGCTCCACCAGCGGCTCAGAAAACTGCCAGACCTGTTCGGTAATCTTCATAGTACCTCCAAAAATTCAAGAAGAAAAGAGAGGGAAGAACCCTCTCTTTAGTAAACCTTACTATAGATTGTCCTTATTATAGCACCCATATTCCCAAATTGCAAGCGTTTTTTGCGGCTTTTTTCCCTACTTCATAAATTTTTTTAATTCCCTCTGTCTTTTTCTTTCCATCTGTGCTATAATGCTTGCAGATTGTTATTTTTGAACCTCGGAGGGCCCTTTTTATGCAGAACAAAAGATCCGTCACTCCCCTGCTGCCAATCTTCGGCTTTGGCTGCATCGTCGGCTGCGTTGCGAGATATTTTCAGCGCAAATATGAGCTGTTGGCCGACGGCTCACTGAAAGACGGTGCCTACCTGCACACCGTTTTGCTGATCCTCAGCCTTCTCTTTGTCGCAGGAAGCATCGCTTGTCTGTGGAAGCAGGCATCGAATGTATCGCACACCCAATTCACGCATCATTTCGGCATTTTTTCCCTCTTGGCCGCAGGAGCTGCTCTTCTGCTGATCGGCAATACGCTTTTGCTCCTCAGCGGTCAGGAACCCACCAGCATCTATGTCGCTTCTGCCCCCGGCTTCTCTGCATTTTTAAACAAGCTCCTGCCGCCACTTGGCATCGCTGCCGCGCTGTGCGTATTCTGTTTTGTTTACCGTTGTTTCTATCAGAAAAAGCCTTCGCCCCTGCTGTATATGTGCCTGAGTCTGTACCTGATCGTTCGCCTGATCGTCCGTTTTCAGGCATGGAATACCGACCCGTCCGTGCATGACTACTGTTACGCCCTGCTTGCCAACATCGCAACCATGCTCGCAAGCTTCCATATAGCGGGCTTCAGCTTCGACAAGGGCAAACGCCGTATGAGTCTGTTCTGGCTAATGTGCAGTGCCCTGTTCTGTTCAATCACCCTTGCCGACACGTTCTACGACGGCGATCTGGGTGAGCTCTTCGTCCACCTTGCTCTGCTGCTGTGCAGCATTGGAAACTGCCTGCAGCTTGCCCTCGAATCCAAGGAGGATTCCGAGTTTTAGGCACTCTTCGGGATACGCGCCTGCGTATCCCGAACTTTTTTTGAAAAATCGAAAAAAGTGCTTGACAAATTCAGATTCATCATATATAATCAGCTTGCTGTTTTTGAGCAGCGCAAAATGGCGGCATAGCTCAGTTGGTAGAGCATTCGGTTCATACCCGGAGTGTCATCTGTTCGAGTCAGATTGCCGCTACCAGGCCCGTTGGTCAAGTGGTTAAGACACCGCCCTTTCACGGCGGTAACATGGGTTCGAGTCCCGTACGGGTCACCAAACAGAAATAATCCGAACTTTGTTCCTATGGGAGCAGCGTTCGGATTTTCTGTTTCTATGACGGATTTAACCAAGCTCATGACCGGCGGTCAGTAGACGGTAGCTGTGGTGCAACTTCTTTGCTTATACTCCGGCCCTTTGTCCGTCATTGGGCTATATGGGATTTGGATCTTCCAATAAACGAAGCCTTCCTCCTGCAAAACGAGACCCTACTTATGAGCAAAGACCTTAGTTGTGAGTAAAGATTTCTGATAGACTTTTTTACATTGTGTTTGTTGATTTTGTGCCATTTTCATTATAGAGCAAATGTGTTCTAAGATTCTGTTAGGCTGAGTAGCCGCAGGGTTGAAGACTACATTTGCTCTTTTTGTTTATTATCTCTTGTCTTGCCATTAGGAGATGTACCAAAGCACGATACCTGTTTTTTATCCACACATTCGACAGAAAGCATGTCTCCTTGTATAATCAAATCAGAAACCAAAACAAGGAGGAATGGTCAATGAAAGAAATCATCTACGATCCCAAAACCCGCCTGCACTACAAGCTCATAGGCGACTACTACATCCCCCTCGTCAAAGCTCCCGATCCACCCAATATCGGCATCTGGGGCCACCGCCGCCACGACTACCTGAAAAACAACCGCCGAGTCATCTTCTCCATCATGCAAATGAACGAAACCCTCACCCCTCACTTAGAAGAAGTAGACCGTCAAGCCACTGAACTCTATGACCGCTTAATCAAACAATTCGCCACCGCCGAAGGTATCACCGAAGACCTAAAAGCCACCAACCAAATGGAATGGGTTGCCCGCATGAACAATATCCACTCCCGTGTTACAGAAATTGTACTTCGAGAACGCATATATGAACAAGAGGCTTGTGCCTACAAATGAATAGGTTCGTGAAGTTCTCTAAGCACAACTATAAGCTGTAATATATCAAAGCTCTTTTTCTGTAACTCATACCACACTACAGAAAGGGGGCTTATACTTTATAGTTTGTGAGACAGCAGAAGATTTAACGCATCTTCTTTGGCACGAGAGTCTGCTTCTCGTGCGGCAGATACCAAAGAAATTTCATAGGCCGAAAGTCCTTCTGGAGTTACAGCTTCGCGTCCCACTAAATAGTCAATGGACACACCAAAACAATCACCCAAACGAATCAACATATCTACAGAAGGCATCCGATCTTCTGTTTCGTACCTTGAATACACTACGGTAGAACATCCTAAATATTCAGCGACCATTTTTTGTGTCATTCCCCGCCGTGTTCGTATTTCTTTCAAATTCATTTTCTCACCCTAATGATAATAGTATTACCTTTTAGGGCAAAAAGATATTACCATTGTGGTAATAAATATATTGACAAGATACCGTATTGGAAATATACTAAATACCATACTGGAAATCATAGAATATTGAAAGAAAAAAGGAAACACAAGCCGCCCATAGAAGGGCTGACGCTTGTGAAAAGCTTATGTCTATATGAATCGCGAAAAAGTACCGTTACAGTAAATTTGAGAGGCTTAGTTTCGTAAAGTATGCCCCTTGAAGAAAGGTGTTCTAAGTCTATTTATAATATATTATAAGGGATTTTAGGTAGATATGTCAAGCATAAAATGGAGGGATTCACCCTTTAGCGTCAAAAAGTTTCGAATCCTGCAATTTTCTTAAAACAGCTGTTTGTAAAAAAGTAATGAAACAAATGGTTCGGCCAGTATATCCAAAGCAATTGCCGTCAAAATCCCCGTCATCTATAACGTGTGGAGGAATGTTGAAAGTGTCAAAACGAGGAGAAAATATTTACAAAAGAAAAGATGGCCGTTGGGAAGCACGCTATCCAAAAGGCAAGGATGAGAAAGGGAGGACGAAGTATGGTTATATTTATGCCAAAACATATGCCGAAGCAAAAGAAAACCTGATTTTAGCCAAAACAAGCAATCATTTCTTGGAGCCTTGTTGCTTCGTTATAAGCATCAAAGGAATGGTATTCCAACCTTGACCATCCGTCTACGACACTAATATCCAGTTTCATACCGAATTCTACCGGTTTACCGGCTTTTCCTCTCACGATGGGTCGGACAAAAGGCTGGCTGACACTTACGATTCGGTCGGGGACAGTATGCGTATGGTTGTCATACATGTACTTTTGCTGCTCGTAAATGTTCCGAATGGTTTCCAATCTTTGTGCTTGACGAAGTGTTAGGATCTTTCCACCTTGAAGCATCTTGTCAATATGTGAGAGATCTCTTCTCAAATATCCGAGCTGCACTCTAATTGCCTTGCGAGTCATTTTGGCGGTATGCTTACGGCTGCGTGCGTATTTCAGATAGGCCTTTCTTGCTGCTTTGCGATAAGTGCGGGGCTTTTTCCCGTCTGCCGGATCATGGAGCAAATCTACAGGTTTCTCTGCGTTTTCCCTGGCCTCGTTCAAAAGGGATACATCCTGAGGATAACGGATATGAGAGGGAGCGCAAGTAGCATCTACGATCATCGTGCCACTGTTGCCGTCGTTGTCGTCATCGTCTTTGTCGTCCCGGGCTTCTTGGATGATCATTTCATTGATTTCGGCCAAGATTTCCGGTGTAATCCGCTTGCGAAAATGCACCATCAAGGATGCGTCGAAAGGCGGCTTGCTGTCGTCAAAACAGGGATAGCCGCAGAAGTACTGAAGGTAGGGGTTTTCCTGAATCTGCAAAGTAAGCTCTTCGTCAGGATAGCCATACTCCTGCTGGATAATCAGGGCGCCTAATGCAAGGCGAAGAGGCTTCGCCACATTCCCGGTTTTAGAGGGGAACAGGGCGGCATAGCGCACCTCAATCTTGTTCCAAGGAATGATCTGAGCCTTCTTTACCCAGCGGTTATCTTCTCGCAGCTTCATGCCAAGAAGCTGCTGAAAATCTGTCAAACTGATCTGTCCATCACTATAGCGATACATGACATTCCCTCCAAGTGCAAGCTTTTTGCCCGAGTTTTGCTGTTTTCCTTACACTTATTATACCATAAAAATGTCGAATAGTCATGTATTTCCAATGGTTTTGGAGTTATTCAGTAGACATTATGGTAGAAGCGTTTTACCATATGAAGGATATTCCGGATACAGCGTATGATAGCTACACCGCCACTTTGGAGGAGCTTCGAAATCGAAAGTACAAGGGACGGGTAAACAGAGAAAACCGCAATCACGATTATTCGAAGTTTGCAACAACCAAAGAAGAGTGCACGACCGTTATCAAGCAAAACATTGATAAGGCGTGGCTTCTGTCGGAAACTGAACGTGTTGTAAATGGAATCGCTCAGATCCTTCCGGATTCCAGTACTATTCTGAAAGCACAGCTAAAAAAGATGGAAGCTTATCGAAAGGAAATCATCGACATTTTTGTGAATTCAGTCTATCTTTACGATGACCACCTTGTATTTACCTATAATTTCAAAGATGGCACCCAAACACTCACCCTGCAAGAGATCGAAAGTGCCTTGTGTTCGGATCTGACTTCATCTGCTTCACCAAAAGAGAAAAACCTGCAATCCGAAAGGATCGCAGGTTTTTTCTTGTATTTGCAACGCTTTTCGCCATTTTGATATTTTGATTTTTGCAACTGCAATTCGCGCCAATCAATCGTCATTACAATTTTTCAGAGCAAAAATTGTAATAAAAATTGTAACGAAAACGGCACTTTATATGCATCAACGGAGGCTCGATAGAATTATTTATGGACGAGTTCAAACAACCGGGGTTTCACCATGGTAGATGATAAAGGCTCTGCTTCGGTGTTCCCGGTAGGCGTAGGCTCTTGCCAGCATTACCGTAGAATTGGCAACATAGTGCTTCTGAGACTCGGCAACCTCCAATTTTAGCCGCCAGTTGCCGGGATCAATATCGACTAAGTGAATCATTGTAGTTACCTCTTAATTTTGGGCACCGTCCAATATGCCGTCATGGTGTTTTGCCCCTGTGCTTTTGCAAAGCCCATGGACTCATACAAAGAAATTGCCGGGTCATTGTCTATATCAACCAGTAGCATCATGCCCTTGGGTTGATTTATCTCCAAAGCTTTTGCCAAGAGCTTTCTGCCATACCCCATCCGGCGGTATTCCTCCAGAACAAGAAGGTCATAGACCTCATTTTCTTCAAAATTACGGGTCATATCTATGTAGCCGATAACCTTATCATCCCGGATCACAAGGAGCGTGCGGAAGCGGTCTTGGGCCTGGACTACCTTCTCTCCGGTCCAGTACATGTCCGTGCTGTGGATGGCACAATACTGCCCGATATATTTTTCAGACAGCATTTCCACACCGGTGGTGTCCGGACCAAGTACAGGTGTGACAAGTACCATCTTCTGCTGTTCCGGTTCAAACTCTGCATTACGCAGCTCCAACTGCTCTTTTAGGACATGGTTAGAGGGATTGAATACGAAGTCCACGCTGCAGCCGGGATAGTATTGTTCCAGGTAGCGGAATGCATCCCCATAGGCTGCCTTTTCACGAGACAGGCCCACCAGCATTTCGATGTACTGTTCGTCCCGAAGAACAAGAAAGGCAAACAGACCGATCAGCTGATCCTCACGGTAGCATCCAAGAACACAATGACTGTCCGGGTTTTCTATGGCCTTAACCAGATTACAATGCACCTGTTCTTCATTGCACAGCATGGGATCTGCAAAGTTGGTGTCTCTTTGAAAGCCGGATACAAAATCCCGGCACTCATCATAGGATTTGATTATTTGGATCATAATTTCCCCTCCGATTCAAAGTGTAAGCCTGTAGGACATACCTTTTCCTGTTTTCTTGTCCGGGCGGAAGCCCACACTTTCGAAGCAGCGTTTGGAGGCTTCGTTCCAATCGTAGATCTCTTCAACGAACAGGCGGTCATAGCCAAGGTCTCTCCCTCGCTGAACAAGGGCTAAAATGATCTTTCTTCCTATCCCTTTGCGTCTGTATTTGGGGTCAGCTATGACAATAGGCATATCTTCTTGCCAGAAAGTAACGTCACCAATTGGTTTCCATTTGCCGTCCTCGTTGACTTCAATATAATACAACTCACCCTTTCTATTAAGAAAGTTATACATATTCGTCAATTTTTCATAGGAATAGGATTCTGTCTTGCCATCAACAAGGCGGACTGTTTCGTGATCCTGATACCACTCAAACGCAAAATCATAATTGCCATCAAAACGGCGAAGGCGGAGGGTTTCATCTATCAGTATCATTTCTTTTCTCCCACAAACAACAGATGATTCGTCATGCCAAGCAGTTCCGCTTTTTCGCAGATGTAGAAGTGATAGCGAAGATACTGCGCATAGTCCTCGTCGCTCATTTCGTTGATTCTCGCCGCCAGAAGCTCACTTGCACCGTCGGATGCAACTTCGTGAATTACCTTTACACCACCATCGGCGAGAAGCTTCCTTGCGGCATCAACCGTGTGGAACACGAACGGGAAGTCGTTAAGCTTGAATGTTTTCTTATCGTAATCACCGTTACTAAAATAGTTTATATCGTATCCAAATTCCGTGAGGAAAACAAAGTCGTTGGATATAAAAGCGAAGAAGATCTTGCCACCATCCTTGCAGACACGCTTTGCTTCGCAGATACATTTCTGCTTGTCTGCATCATTTTGGAGATGATACAGCGGACCGAACAGAAGCACAATGTCAAATGACTTATCTGCATAGCGAGAGAGCGCAAGGGCGTTGCCTTGAACGAGTTCGATTTTATCTTCGGGCATAATTTTCTTTTTGAAAGCGGCAATGTTGGCATCGGCAAGTTCAAGAGCTGACACTTCATAACCCTTACGGGCGAAGTAAAGGCTATATTCACCTGCACCTGCACCGATATCGAGTATCTTGTCGCCTTTTTTCAAGTATTTTTCTATGTAGTGAACGGTAGTCAGAAATTCAACTCTTGCAGCTTTTGAATGATTGAGCCTTGCGTCCTCGTTGAATATATCATAGGTTCTGTTTACACGTTCACTTTCGTTTTCTATTTTTGCAAGTTGTTCAAAGTCCATAATTACTCCTTCTGTAAATTCAACTTTTTAGCAATTAGATTCACATTATCGCTTATTGGCAATGTTCCATCTACTCTAAATATGGGGCAACATATAGTTGATAGCCAATCGTTAACTAAATTTTCATCCCTTGAAGCACAAAAACTATGGAAGGACTTGATTTGCTCGTAATAATCACCGCCTCTACAACTTTTCTCACCGAAAAGCACGTACGACCTATCATACACTCGCTTTAATCGTATCTCTTTTGGGACTTCAATGGAGATTACACACTTCAAATGAGAGACAAACTCATTGCCAAAGCTACCTGTTGCCGATGCCAAAACAAAGTCATTCTCACCGTTTACAATGTTTGTAAGCATTGACACAACCGCCTCATAAGGACGGGATTTTTCATACGGATAATCCGGATTGTCTTGACGAGAAAAGTATATATTTTCAATATCAATGAAGCGGAGATTTAATCTTTCAGCAAGTAATTTTGCCAGTGTGCTTTTACCTGCGCCATTCAAACCGCAAACTAATATAACACAACCCATACGTTTCACTCCTTATAAACAAAGAAAACGATCTCGTCGGGGATATTCACGATGTATTCCTTTGCCTGCGGTGGATAGATATTCTTGTTCGGCACATCTTCAAGCGGTATCCAACACATATCAAGCTCGATACGCTCGTTGCCAAGTTCGTCAAGTGCCTTGAAATTCCTGTCAAGGGGTATCTGCGATTCGTCCTTTAAGGAAACTAGATAATATAGGTTGATCTGCTGACAAGGGCGATTACCCCAAGAGAAGAAATTTTCGTTTACCATAAGCAATCTATCAATTTTTATATCTGCTCCGATTTCTTCCTTGAACTCTCGCACAAGGGTTTCATCGGTCGTTTCACCAAAAGCAACATGACCGCCGACAAAAGCGTATCCGTCGTCGCCCTCTGCGTTTTGCATAAGCACCTTTCCGTTATGTATCAGCACACCGCCCACACGGTACGAAAAGATATAATCGTCTGTTTTAAAAAGTATGTCCGACATCTCGTTTATCCTCCATTATAGCATCAGCTCAAACACACCGCCGTCAAACACAATATCGTTGCCGTTGGCATCTTTGTAGAAGGACACCTTTTCCGTTTCAATCAGCTCAAATCCCAAAGATTTGAGAAGCGAAACAGAAGGTGTATTATTGATTGCCGTACCTGCGGTCAGCCGTTTGATGCCAAGCGCACGCATATAGTCAATGAGTGCCAAGTGACTTTCCTTTGCGTAGCCTTTGCCGTGATAAGCGGAGTGGAAACAGTAGCCGATCTCGTGTCCGTTTTCTCTAATGTTAAAGGCACTATATCCGATCACGGTATCTCCGAGGCAGATAGCAAAAAACATATGCTCTGTGCTGCTGTTTGCACCCGCCCATTTCGCTATTCTTGCCCGAACATCCTCGTCATCGGTGATGTGAGGTTTGTCGTACTGCGAAAGGGCGGAAGTGTTAAAGTCCACCCAAATTTCTTTTATGCTTTTCCAATCGTCCGCTACAATGTGACGGATGGTTAGTCTTTCGGTTTCAATAATGCTCATTTGACCTTTCTCCAATCATCCCCAAGCAGACCATAGAAGTAAAGGTCTGCCCAATTACCGTGATTGTCTTTAGTTTGACTACGTTGAATACCTTCAATCTGCATACCTAGTTTCTTCATTAGGCTCACAGACTTTACGGCGTCGATTGTTTCGGCAAAAACTTTATGAGCATTAAGTTTTCCAAAAGCATAGTCAATCACGGCTTTGCAAGATTCGTATGCGTATCCTTGCCGCCAAAGACTGCGGGTGTATATCCATCCCATTTCATATACACCCTCGTCAGCTTCGTTGAACAGGATGTACCCAATTACTTTGTTGCTTTCTTTATGTACCGCTGCAACCGCACCCTTCCGACCAATGCAGAAGGAAGTCAGAAACTTCTCTGTTTTTTCAAAGTCGTATGCCGGTTCGCAGTTTTTCATGGTTTCATCGTCACCGAGGATTTCTTGCAGATCAGCGGCATCCTCCGGAATAAAGTCACGGATGATCATCCGTGGGGTTTCTATGTACATTTTGTTTCCTCTTTTCAGATTGCCATAATGTAAATCTGACATGGATTACATTCATCCCACAAAGTCGGGAATACTTCCAGTTCTTTGAATCCCAGTGAGAGATAAAAACGGTTGGTGTCGTCATAGATATCGTATCTGCCCATTTGAACAGTCTTAACCTGAATAAAGGAATATCCTAACCGTTTTGCTTCATTTTTGGCTTCCATAAAGAGTTTTCTTCCCACTCCTTGCCGATGGTGCTCCTTCAACACTCCCATAACGGCCAGTTCCATAGTATGCCGCCCGGTTTCTTTCAGATAAAGAAATCCGATTGGTGCATCATCTGCATAGGCACAGAAGAACGGATGACCTTTGCTGTCTGCTATGTATTTCTCAGTGGATTCCGGAATGCCGAACCAATCCGGAAGCGATTCCAAAATTGTCCTTGCGATGACTTCTTTATCAGCATCAGACAAGATAATCTTTATTTGCAGTTCATTCCTCCTCATAGTTAACACATTCTTTATACTATCTTCAAATAGTACTTTTGCTATGGTTTGTATTTGATCAATCGAAACCATTGCCGGTTGGATTTCCTCTACTCCAAGCGCATCTGCAAACCCGTTCATAATTCGATATGCTGCCATGGCATGGCCGTTGTCCTTGAGGGAGCCATCAGCTTCTCCGGCGAATTTTTGCAGCAGGTTTCTTTCTTTGGAATAAATCAATTCAATCAGTTTTGCTCGGTACTCCAAATTTTCAGAGGGCATATCCTTGTCCATTTCCAAATCTTTTGCGTGCTGTGCTTCGTGTTTCAGAAGAGACACACGGAAACTCTCGCTTTCAAAGTCCCATGCAGATTTTACGCAATGAATAAACCCGTCCCCGTTAGCCCAACCGCTGGTTCCGATTTCGCCAAAGGACAAATAATCGATCCAACTGCGCATAACAAAGCCGTCCAATATTTTTACGGAATAGTTTTGGATGCCGTCAGGTAACTCAACATCATAGGAAACCGTTTCGGTCGTTCGCCAAATATAAGGGCCGCGATATCCGCTTGTTCTTCCTCCAAGAAAATGCAGGCCACGATTTGCAAACAAATCGCAAAGGTAATTTTCCTCCACCTGCCATAATTCTATATGCTCATCTGTGATGCCTAACAGCTTAGCCAATCGTTCTTTTAACTTGTTTTCTGCCTGCTCGTTGGCTATGCGGAGATAAAAGACATCCCGGTAATACTGCTGATAAGCAGTTAGAATGTTGTTCAGCTCCGTGTCAACATCGTAGCTTATGTACAGCTCACGCTCAAATATATCAAGGAAACGATGATAGAGCCCCTTTTGTTCCGGGAACTGCTTTACATAGCTGATTGCACCATGCAAATCGCCCTTCATGATATATCCGTGATATATATCGTTGTCGAAGTGCATCTGACGACCTCCATTGTATTTTATCCCTTTTCATAAAAGACCAATGTCATTTTATCATTTATGATTTCTGTCTTGCCGGTTCGTCGATATCCGAGTTTTTCATACAGATGGCAATTTCCGGCTTCCTGGAGAATCGTATCCAAAAACCATCTCTCGACCTCTTTATGTAGTTGCTCAATTACCGGCAAGGCTTGTTGCGCGATTCCTTGTCCCTGATATTGGGGGAGTACCCCTAAGGCAGATATTCTGCCACTTTTCTTGTCAGAGAATAATTGGATTCTAACTGCTCCAACCGGAACACCGTCTTTGACAAAAATATAACCTTTGGTGCCTTCCCGTGTGTATTTCTGCAAAACGGTTTCTTTGCGTTCTAAATACGGGTTCGTATCATGGTCTTGATATTTTTCGTACAAGGGCTTATATGCTGTACGCTGTATCTCGAACACAGTATCAATATCACTTTCCTGAAAGGGGACAACTTCCATCATATTCACTTCCCTAAAGTCATAATGAATTTAGCTGTTTATGATTTTATCATCAATGCAATCAAATGTCTTTCTGAGTTCATCATATTCCAGCTTATCTTCCGGAATCCAGAAGCCATACAAATTTCGCAATGCTTCCGAATCCCCACAGAGTTCTTTTGTTTTTTCGTATGCGAAGGTGTTGGCACCCAGTTCGTAGGGGAGACTGCTGTATACATGGGTAAAATAATCCTCTGAGCCTTCCAAAACACATTCTATCCACGCATTTTCAATGAGCTTGTAGCAAATGCCGTTGTATAGGATAACATAGAATCGGCTTTCCTGTATCTCCCTGTCAAAAAGCCCGGGATGATGGTATTGTACAGCATGGCGCAGCTCATGGAACAGGAAGAACAACACCTCGTATTCAGGTGCATCTTTCAGAAGCTCCATGTTCAGGAACAGCGTGTTGACAGTAACATCATAGGTGCCATATGCGGTTTCATAACCGGAAGGCATATCATGGGATCGTTTTATGGACAAATCATTTTCTGTACAGAAATCATGGAAAATGGATATGATATCCATTTCGCAACAACTCCTTTGTCTTATATCTCTGTAATCATAATTCCGCTGTCGCCGGATGGCATCTGCGTAACAATACTTCCGTTTTGGAAATGAACTGCACCACCGGTGGCGGAATCCGTTAAGGATTATGCTCTTGTGATAAAATGTCGGGGCGGTGCATCCAATTCGTATATTGTTTCCTTGATGAATTCCGGGTAGCCTTTGCGTTCTGGGGATCGGGATCAACCCATACGATTTGGGCGCCGTTTCTGAAGGCTTCTTCGATTGCGTGAGAAAGAGCTTTTGTCGCAATCCCACGACCACGCGCAAAGCGGAACAGTTTAATATCCAAGGAAGCACTGTTTTGGTGCTCCTGCCTTTCTATTGGCTACATCCGATTGTACGGCCGCTGTTCATCGTCCTGCGGCATAGAGTCTGAGAACCGGGGGTCGTACTGAATACCTACCACAAAATCGTGGCATTCCTCATAGGTTTGATCATGTGGATCATTTTTTCTATCCTTAACGCAATATTTTTCTATCCATAACGCAATATTTCATGTTGCAAAATGTATATAAATGGTGTATAATAAGCTATATTTGAACATAAATTTATCGATTAAGGACTGTTCCTTATGAAAAGAAGCTATGCAAAACCGATTGCCTATCTGGAATCTTATCAACTCAATGCCGCACTCACCCTATCATGCTCCGCAGGGGGTGCGAAGCCAATCAACCAAAGCGAAACCAGTTGTAGCTTTGATCACGGCCAATTTTTCAGTTTCATCAACTGCGCAGTCGACCTGACCGGCGATGAGCTCGACGGAAATGACACAATCTGCTACCACGGTCCCATAGCCACAGGCGGTGTAACCTTTGCCTTCTCTTAATTTTGAATATACTTCAAACCGATGCCGAACCTGCGGCATCGGTTATTCTTTACTTTCCGAGCGTCCGATTGCGTTGATAGGCCGCAAGAACCGCCTTATGCACGGCATTTCGGAAGCCATGCTCATCGAGCGCACAGACACCTGCAATGGTGCTGCCGCCGGGCGAGCAAACCTCGTCCTTGAGCGCACCGGGATGCGCTTGCGTGTCCAGCACCATCCGCGCCGAGCCACAGGCCATCTGTGCCGCCAGCAGCATAGCCGTTGTGCGAGGTAAGCCACAGGCAACACCCGCATCGGCCAGAGCCTCCAGATAGATATAAGTAAATGCCGGGCCGCAACCGGCAACCGCACCGGCCGCATCAATCAAGCTCTCATCCATTTCCAGCAGCATCCCGGCCGTGCTCATCATTTCCTTGAGTACCTCGCAGTCAGCTTTTGTCGTATGTTTGCCACAACAGTAAGGGATGCAACCCTCGCTAACCAGGCAGGGCGTGTTGGGCATGATGCGAATTACATGGACATCGCAACCGCAATACGCCTCGATCTGTGCAGTCGTCACGCCTGCCGCCATTGAGATCAGCAAAATCTCACGTTTGCGTTTTTCAAAAATTGGCGTAAGCTCCTCCAGGACTTTCTTCACCTGGTGCGGCTTGACACCCAGAAAGATCTTGTCCGCAGTTTCTGCGATGCTCTCGTTTCCCACGACGACGAATCCTTCATTTGCCTCGGCGAAGCGATAGGCACTCTCCCCCGTTCGGCTACTGATCAGGACCCTCTCTCTTTCCATAATTGTCTCCGGAACCCGGATGACCCTTGCAAGCGTTCCGCCCATATTCCCGATGCCGATAAAACCGATCATAAATATCAACTCCTTTTCTCACATTGTAGCAGATTTCCCCACAGAAGGCAAGGAAATTCCAATCCAGTCACCTCCAATACGATAGTTCATACCGCAAAAGGTCGTACCATTTATGCACCCTGGTCGAATAACAACACAAGGACCTCCCTGCTCAGGGAGATCCTCGTGTGGACGAAAGAAATAAGAACCTCCCGAGTGAGGAGGTTCTTATTTCTTTAGTCAACGATATCGACGGTAACATGCTTGCCGTCACGCTGGGCGACAGTCTTGATGACGGTGCGGATTTCCTTTGCAATTCGACCCTGTCTGCCGATGACCTTTCCCATATCTTCGGGGGCAACATGCAGCTCCAGAATCGTATTGTCTCCGTCCTCTCTCTGCGTAACCGTGACTGCCTCGGGATGATCCACCAGCTGCGTCGCGACGTAGAGCAAGAGTTCCTTCATCGTTTTCTCCCTTCTAAATTAAAGGACATTTGCCTTCTTCAAAAGAGCCTTAACGGTGTCGGTCGGCTGTGCGCCGTTCTTGATCCACTGCTGTGCCTTCTCTGCATCGACGGTGATGGTAGCCGGCTCAGTCAGAGGGTTGTAGGTGCCAATCTCTTCCACGCAACGGCCATCACGGGGGCTGCGAGCGTCAGCAACAACGATGCGGTAGTAGGGAGCCTTCTTAGCGCCCATTCTTCTCAGTCTGATCTTAACCATGGGGTAAACCTCCAAAAAATAATATTGTGAATTTATATCGTCAGGTGCATTGACCTAAAGATTACATACCGGGAAAGCCCTTCATGCCGCCGAAGCGGGACAGGAGCTTGTTTTTCTTGCCCTTGCCATTCATCTGCTTGACAAGCTGCTGCATCTGCTCGAACTGCTTGAGCAAACGGTTGATGTCCTCGACCTTCATACCGCAACCGAGGGCGATACGGCGCTTTCTCGAGGAGTTGAGCACATTGGGATTCTCGCGCTCGTAGGGGGTCATCGAAAGGATGATCGCCTCAGTGCGACCCAGCGCCTTCTCATCGACCTGGACATTTTTCATAGCGCCCATACCGGGCAGCATCGACAAAATATCCTGCATCGAGCCCATGCTCTTGATCTGCACAAGCTGATCGTAGAAGTCCTGAAGCGTGAACTTGTTTGCACGGAGCTTCTGCTCAAGCTCCATGGCCTTCTGCTGATCAAGGGCCTGCTCGGCCTTTTCGATCAGCGACAGCACATCGCCCATGCCAAGAATACGAGAGGCCATGCGTTCGGGGTGGAACGGCTCGATCATGTCAAGCTTCTCACCCGTACCAATGAACTTGACGGGCTTTCCTGTAACGGCCTTGACGGATAGTGCCGCACCGCCACGGGCATCGCCGTCGAGCTTGGTGAGCATGACACCGTCGATATTGAGCCATTCGTTAAAGGTCTGTGCGGCATTGACCGCATCCTGACCGGTCATGGCATCGACCACGAGCAAGATCTCAGAGGGTTCGACCTCCGCCTTGATCGACTTGAGCTCGTTCATCAAGGCCTCGTCGACATGCAGACGACCTGCGGTATCCAAAAACACCATGTCGTTGCCGTGCTGCTGCGCATGGCGGATAGCGGCCTTTGCGATCTTGACCGGGTTTTCCTGCCCCATCTGGAAGACGGGAATGCCCAGCTGAGCGCCGACGACCTCCAACTGCTTGATGGCAGCCGGACGATAGATGTCACAAGCAACCAGCAACGGGCGCTTACCCTGTTTCTTAAACAAGCCGGCAAGCTTGGCGCCATTGGTGGTCTTGCCTGCACCCTGCAGGCCGGCGAGCATCACAACCGTCGGAGATTTGGGAGAAATGGTAATACGCTGATTTTCGCTGCCCATCAGAGCAATCAGCTCTTCGTTGACGATCTTGACGATCATCTGGGCAGGTGTCAGACTTTCCATCACATCCCGTCCAACGCATCGCTCGGAAACGGATTTGACAAAATCCTTGACAACCTTATAACTGACATCCGCCTCCAAAAGGGCAAGGCGGATCTCACGCATGGCCTCCTTGATGTCCGACTCGGACAGGCGACCCTTTCCGCGCAGCTTCTTAAACGCTGCATTCAATTTTGCGGTTAATCCTTCAAAAGCCATAGCTTACTCCTTTATGGCAGAAACGGCGGTCAAAATGCCTTCGGCATGGAGCCGCACGGTGGGATCTTCATGTTGCATCAGTGCGTTGGCGGCTTCGAGAATCTTGGCACGATTGGTGCGAAGGGCATTGGCCCGTTCCACGCAACCGGTAGCTTCCTCCATGCTTCGCAGGATTGCCTCGGTTCGGGTAATGGTGTCGTGCACGCCCTGACGGGAGATTCCCTCCTGCTCCGCAATCTCGGTCAACGACAAATCCTGATTGTAATACAAATCAAAATAGGTCTTCTGCTTCTGCGTCAGCAAGCTGCCGTAGTAGTCAAGGAGCATAGACATTGCAAATGATTCTTGCTTCATAATGACCCTCCTGCACTCATGCTTGCATATCCTACCATAGTTTGTCCCCTTTGTCAAGAGAAAAAACTTGACAGATAAAAATTGTTTTCATTCTACCATTTGCGATATTTGCCTGATCGTTTCAGATCTATTAATTTACTATTTTATTTCCTGTTCCAAAGAATCAAATTCCACCGTTGAAAAGAATTGGCTCAATGTGATTTCCAAGCTGTCGCTTCCACTTTCCCATGGGATCGCTCCTTGCTGCATTCTTTGATGAAAACGGCGCTCAATACGACTATAATATTGAGCAATAAGCGTCTTATCGTGATGCACCCCGTAGTGTCGACGGACACTACGGGGTGCTGCTTTTTAATGGACGATCGTGCCGGGGATTTCTTGAAAGCTGGAGCAAACTTCGATGGGGACTTGGTAGCGTTTCGCAAGCTCGACGCAACGGTCGTGCAGCACCTGCGCACCACCACGACAGAGGGTCAGCATTTCATTATAGGAGATACGGTCATATTTTACGGCATCGACAAATTTACGTGGATCTTTATCATAGACACCATCGACATCGGTGCAGATCATGCACCGATCTGCTTTCAGAAATGCCGCCAGCGCAACGGCAGTGGTATCCGAGCCCCCTCGTCCGAGTGTCGTGACATTTTCATTTTCGTCAACACCCTGAAAGCCTGCAACCAAGACGATGTTATCCTTCTTCAGTTCCCGTTCGATGCGATCATTTTGCAGGCAGAGCGCCCTTGCGCTGCCATAGGTGCCGTCGGTAAAAAGTCCTGCCTGCCAGCCGCAGAGGCTGACAGCTTTTTCCTTCAGCCGCCTAATTGCCAGCGCACAGAGACTGACCGAGCAAATTTCGCCCGTTGACAGCAGCATATCCAGCTCCCGTCCGTGGCAATCCGGATCGATTTGTTTTGCTTTTGCGAGTAATGCGTCGGTCGTATTGCCCTGTGCGGAGAGCACGCCAATGACCTCGTTACCTTCTTTATGCAACGCAATGAGCTTTCGTGCAGCGAGATAGATTTTTCGGGCATCGGCAACCGAGCTGCCGCCGAATTTCACCACAATTCGAGCCATAAGCTCACCTCCTGCAGCATTCTATGACAAATTACGCAAAACGGACACAAAAAAGAAGAGCTGTAAAAAACGGAAAACCGCTTTTTACAGCCCCGAGTCGGTTGCTGAAGCCGAGATAAGAAGTACGCTCGCTTTGGGTAAGCTGTAGTATGATTATAACATGGCACAGCAAAAAAGTTTGTCGAACGGTGTCAGCAGAAAATATCGATACACATACCGCAGGCCACGCTCAAAAGGAGCAGAACCGTTATGATCGACAGATTTTCTTTTGCATTTTTGTTGGTCCTCACCAGCACCAGCAGGCCAATGCCGGCATTGGCCAAAAGGCCCGCAAACAGGCCGCCCAAGCCGATTAGGCCGCTGAGATACGATTGCGTGATGACAATGGAAATGGAGCAATTCGGGATCAGGCCGAACAGCGCAATGATCAGCACACCAATGAGCGGCTGATGCAAGATGCCGGCCGAGAGCTTTTCCACACCGATCAGCTCAAAGACGATATTCAGTGCGATGTTCACCAAAATGAGCATCGCTGCGATTTTGAGGGTATGCTTGAGCGCCGAGAGGAAGACGTTGCCCTCATCTTCTTCACAAGCGCAGTGCTCACGCTCGCAGAAGCTGCGGATATCCTTTTCCGAGCGCACAAAGTGCTTGAGGATCAGGTCAGCAACATAGCCCAGAACGATTGCAAGGGCAGCCTTTCCCAAAAGGATCACCAAGAGGCTCGATACGTCGATCTCCTTGCCGATGGACGAGAGCATCAAGGGGAGCATCTCGTCAGAGGTCGCAAAGAAGACTGCCAGCATCGTACCGACAGAAATCGAGCCGGTGGAAAACAGCGTTGCCGCCGCGCCGGAGATGCCGCACTGCGGAATGATGCCCAGAATACCGCCGATGGCAGGGCCTGCCTTGCGGGAGTGGTGGTGCAACACCGCCTCATTGAGGCGCTTGCTATTCTCCAGCAGCTCCATAAGGAGGTAAGCCACAAAGAGGATCGGCATGCTCCAGGCACCGTCGATCAGACCATCGAGTGCCGCGTGGGAAAGCATCTCCCAGATCGATCCGTGCTCGTGTGCGGTTGCGTGTAAAAACAGATTCAAAGAAAATCCTCCTTACTGCGACATCAGCGGGCGCAACAGTGCAAGCTCGTCAAATCGCGTGTCGCGAGAGTTGGCAAGGAATACCAGCTCCTTGAGATTCCCAACACCGCCGTAAACCTGCGAGAAGCGCTCGACCTTCGAGCCATCGACCTCACTGATGTAGAGTCGGCCATTGCAGGCGGCAACGGGGAACTCCGTGTCCTTGACGCTGAATGAAATGGTAACATTACTGCCGGTAAAGAAATCGGTCAGCTGCTGTGCGGCAGCCTGAATGATCTGCGCTCCGGTCAGGTCGGATTCATAATAAATGTTGCTGCTCACAGGGAAGCGGAAGTCAGAGAAGGAGACCTCCTGAAAACCCAGGGATGACAGCTCACGGGCAATCTGCATGAGGTAGTTGATGACGGTCTCATTGGCCGGATCAAGCCAGTAGCAGTTATTCTCGTCCATCCACAAGGCGCCGTTCTTCAGTGGCAGTCCACAAGGCTGGTTCGCCAGAGCAAAATTTGTATCGGAGAAGGCTGCAACAGATGCGATCATATAAAAACCGTTGTCTCGAAGATAACGGATGATGCTATCGACCACACGGACGTCAATCGAGGCCGTCTGTGCACCGCCAAGCGCGGTGGAATAGTAGAAGTTGCCGTAGATGCTCTTGAGCTCGATCAAAACGGCGCATGGCTCCGTGATCGTCTGAAGCTGCTGTAGAACCTTGTCTGGTTGCTGCAGCATTGAAGTCGTGATATAATAGCCGCCCGTCTTCGCAATGGTCATCTCCTGCTGCTCATCATCGACATAGATGATCTGAGGCGGCGGCAGCTCAATGGATGCATCGCTGTGCTCTGTCACATCCATTTCGTGAGTTGGTTTGTCGTAGCTGATATGTGCGCCACTACGGTCATAGAGGATATTCGCATCCATGTAGATCAGGACGCCGATAAACACAAGGATGCATACGATCAGTGTGATCAGGAAGATCCGCAGCAGTTTCTTCAGCAATAATTTATTTCGGTAAGGGATCCGCATATTGCGGCCTCCTTTCACTTATTTTGCCAGCAGGCAGCACCACTGTTCCGTGCGTTCGCAGTCGATGATACGAAGACCGACGGATTCGATGGCCTGCCTGACCTCCTCTTCCCGTTCGCGGACGATGCCCGAGCACAGGAAGGTGCCGTTTTCCCGCAGAAGCTGCGGCACGACAGAGACGAGCTGCACGATCACGCCTGCGACAATGTTGGCACACACGATGTCGTAACCGCCCTCGCTGATGCGGTGCATCAGCGCTTCGTCCTGCACAACATTTCCGGTGCAGGCATTGAAAACCCTTTCGTCAAAGCCGTTGAGCAGAGCATTGCCACGGGCAATGTGCTCAGCAGCCGGATCGATATCCACGCCGAGGGCACTTTCGGCTCCCAGGCGCAGCGCACAAATAGATAAAATGCCACTGCCGCTGCCAAGATCGGCCACACGCTCACCGCCCTGCACAAGTCGCTCCAAAGCTCTCATGCACATCTGGGTGGAGTCGTGCGCACCGGTGCCGAAGGTCAGGCCGAGATCCAGGATCACGGGCAGACGGCCGTCAGTATCCTCCACGCGCATCCACTGCGGTATGACCAGTAGCTTTTGTCCGACGGGAAGAGGACGGTAATGCTTCTTCCAGGAATTCTCCCAATCCTCGTCTGCAATGTTCTCCAAAGCGATGGTCAACGCGCCGAAATCGATCCCGCAATACCGCTCAGGAATGGCTCTGAGCAGCGCACGCAGCTCGTCAAGCTGCTGCTGTGCAGTCTCCTCAGCCAAGTACAAACGCACCAGAGAGACCGACTTCATCTTGTCGCTCAGACTCTCATCGACATAGTCCCAATATTCCTGAGAGGTCTCCAAAAAGTCATGAAACTCACAGCTATCTTCCACGACAAAGCTGTCAAAGCCGTTATCGGTCAACTCTGCGCACAAAAGATCGATTCCGCCGGAAGCGGTTTGAATCGTCAACTCAAGCCACTGCATTCCATACCATCCTTTCAAAGCTCATACTTCCGCATTTTATATTCCAACATATTTTACTAGATAAAACGCAGAATGACAAGCAATATTTTCGAAAAGTCTTTCATTTCTGAAAAAATCGTGTATAATATATGAGAAGAAAACGAAAATGTCTGAAAGGAAGCATCGATTTGACTACAAACATGAACATTGCGCCGGGTGTCACGCTGCATGTCCTGCCCACAGATAAGTTCAAGACCGCCTGCTTCAGCATCAATTTTGTGCGCGAGCACAGCCGCGAAAACGCGGGCCCAGATGCGCTTTTGCCGAGCGTTCTTTTGCGTGCGACGGAGAAATATCCCGATATTCAGAGCATCTCCGTCCGTCTGGATGAGCTCTACGGTGCGACCTTCGGCACCCTCGTGCGCCGCAAGGGCGATGTGAAACTCGTCGGCTTCTATGCAGATTTTATCGAAGATGACTTCTTGCCCGAAGGCGAGGGTGTGTTCGCCGAGCTGATAGACTTTGCCGAGCAGGTTTTACTCCATCCCTACACGGAAAACGGCTGCTTCTGCGAGCGCTTTGTCGAGGGGGAAAAACAGAATCTGATCAGCGCGATCGAATCCAATATCAACGACAAGCGCGCCTATGCCGTGCGCAGGCTTCTGCAGATCATGTGCAAGGACGAGGCCTACGGTATTCCTCGTCTGGGCTACAGCGAGGATGTGGCAAAGATCACGCCGCAGGAGCTTTGGAAGCACTACTGCAAGATTTTGAAGGAAAGCCGTGTGGAAATCTTCTATGCAGGCCGTCGTCCTGCCGAGGTCGTTGCCGCTGCCTTTGCACCGCTATTTGACCGCGCACAAGCGGAATTTGCCTGCCCGAGCACGCAGGTAGTCGCACAGGCCGGAGCTCTCAAGGAGGTTTCCGAGGCCATGGATGTCACACAGGGAAAGCTCGTCATGGGTCTGCGCAGCGGCATCACTGGTTCGCAGAAGGACTATGCGGCGCTGTTGCTGCTCAATGCGATCTTCGGTGCCGGTGCAACGAGCAAGCTCTTTGTAAACGTGCGCGAGAAGCTGTCTGTGTGCTACTACGCTTCCTCGTCTATCGATAAGTATAACGGCACCATGCTCATCTCCTCGGGCATTTCCTTTGAAAACTATGAAGTCGCCAAGCAGGCTATTTTGAAGGAGCTGGAGGACTGCAAAAACGGGGTCATCAGCGACTATGAGCTGCAAAGCGCCAAGTCTCAGATCATCTCGTCGTTCAAGATCGCACTGGACTCACCGACCCGTGTGGACGATTTTTATATCGGCATGGCCCTTGCGCCGTGTGAGCAGATCGCTGAGCTTATGGAGCGTGTGGCTGCGCTGGAAATTTCTGATGTTGCGGCGGCTGCGAACAAGCTCTCGCTGGACACGATTTATTTTTTAAAGGGGGAGGAAGCATGAGAAAGCGTGATTTCCCTCGCTTGGGCGAGTGCTGCTTTGAGCAGGTTCTTCCCAACGGTATGCTGCTTCGTATCATTCCCAAGCGGGGATTTGCAAAAAAATACGCATTTTTAGCGGTGGATTTCGGCTCAGTCGACACCGCCTTTACCCTTAACGGCAAGGACTACCGCGTACCCGACGGCATCGCGCATTATCTCGAGCACAAGATGTTCGACCTGCCCGAAGATAATGCGATGAACCTCTTTGCAGCCAAGGGCGGAAGTCCGAATGCCTTCACAAGCTACTCCATGACGGCCTACTATGTCTCGTGCACTGAGAATTTCGAGGATAATCTCCAAATTTTGCTGCGCATGGTGCTCACACCGTATTTCACGGAGGAAAGCGTTGAAAAGGAGCGCGGCATCATTGCACAAGAGATCCGTATGTACGAAGACAGCGCAGATTCCCGTCTGTACGAGGATCTATTTGCAAATCTCTTCTCCGAGCATCCGATCCGCGTGCCGATCGCAGGCACGATCGAGAGCATCGAGAAGATCGATGCGCAGATGCTCTATGATTGCTATGAGGCCTTCTATCAGCCGTCGAATATGATGCTGTGTATTGCGGCCGATCTCGATGCCGAAGAGATCTGCAAGCTGGTCGAAGGTCTGATGCCCAACGAGCCCCGGGCGGTACCGCAGCGGAACTACGGCCGCCGGGAAGACATGGCCGTTTGCAAGCATCATTCCGAGCGCCACATGACTGTGGCCATGCCGATGTTCTCCGTCGGCTTCAAGTGTGAGTCGCCGACTTACGGACAGGAGGGTCTTCTCGACGAGATCATTGGCGACATCGCCGCCGAGATCCTGTGTGGCGAGTCCTCGGATCTGTATACCCGTCTTTATGACGAAGGCCTGATCGATGCCTCCTTCTCAGCCGGCTACGAGAGCGTCAAGGGCGCATGTCTGATTAGCATCGGCGGCGACAGCCGCGACCCGCAGGCCGTGTACAAAGCCGTCCTTCAGGAGGCCGAGCGCATTGGAAAAGAGGGCTTTGACCTGCGCTTTTTCGAGCGTTTACGAAAAAGTGCCATCGGAAGACGCACAAGAGACCTTGACGGATTTGAAAGTGTGTGTTATCGTAATTGTGCCTACCATTTCGATGGTGTGGACTATTTTGAATTCCCGAAGAGCTATGCTGCCCTGACACCGCATTCGGTGCAGGAGCTGATCGCACGTGTGATCCGCCCAGAACGGGCCAGCATGGCACTCATTCGACCGAAGGAGGAATCGTAAATGCGACTTTTTGAGGAAGCTCAAACCGGAACCATCGGCTTCCCGAATCTCGGAATCGAGGATTTCGAACTATCGAACGGTTTTGACTTGTTCGGAACCGGTTTTGTGATCAAGTATTATGGCGTAATCATCGCCTTTGGTTTGCTCTTGGCTGTTTTTTACGCAATGCGGAGAGCAAGGCAGTTCGGACTGACGAGTGATGACATTCTGGACATCGTGTTGGTGGGTACGCCCTGTGGCATTATCGGCGCGAGATTGTACTATGTAATCTACGCAGGTCTGCCGTTTTCTCAGTGGCTCAACATCCGTGACGGCGGTCTGGCCATTTACGGCGGTGTGATCGGTGCCGTCGGCTCGGTCGTGCTGTTTTGTATGCTGAGTCAAAAACGCAGAAAGAAGCTGCTGCCCTGTATGGACATCGCCGGCATCGGCTTTCTGATTGGTCAATCGATCGGCCGTTGGGGCAACTTTTTCAACCGCGAGGCACACGGCGGCGAAACCGATAGCTTGTTTGCCATGCGCATCTTGGAAAACGGGAAGATCATTCAGGTGCATCCGACCTTCCTTTACGAGTCGGTATGGAACCTCGCAGGCTTCATACTGTTGCACTTTTTGTCGAAAAAACGCAAATTCGACGGGCAGATCTTCCTGTGCTATCTGGCATGGTACGGCTTGGGAAGATCGTTCATTGAGGGAATGCGCACCGACAGTCTGATGAGCGGAAGTCTACGCATCAGTCAGGTCGTGGCCATCGTGACCTGCGTTGTCTCAGTCGCCATCATCGCATACATTCTTATTCGCAAACGCCCGAACGGCGAAAATATGCTGGTTCATTGTGCTGCCGCACATACGGAAACAAACACCGATAAGGAGGAAGAATCATGAGCAAAGTAGAAGAATTGAAGGAAAAAACAGCAGGTGCTGCACTCAGTGCGGCGAAAACTGCAAAGTATGTTGCTATCATCAGCAAAAAGCGCATGGAAATCGCTCTGGAAAAAGAGCGCATTCGCCGTGAGTATGCCAAGCTGGGCAGGATCTACTACAAGGACTATGTCACCGATGAAGAGCCCGATGAGGCCGAATATGTTCCGCTGTGCGAGAACATCAACGAATCCTTCCGCCGCATCAACGCATTGAAAGATGAGATCACAGATCTGAAGGATGAATACCGAGGCTGCAGCGAAGCACTCGCCACCACTGAAGAGGAATAAAGAATAACAAAATAGTCGGCAATCGTCAAAATGTACTTTGACGATTGCCGACTTGCGTTAAAATTGCCTGTCCGAAATAATGTCTACCGAATAAGTCGCTACTGCGACTTATTCATGCGGCATCGCCGCATAATTCCATAATAACGGCTCTTTTTAACCGTTTTTATGGAATCATGTGTATTTTCGTCGGTGCATCACAATGCGCCAACGAAAAGTGTAACTGCTTACTGTGTTGAACATTTCGGATACCATCATTTCAAGCTTTGACAGAGCAAAGCACACCGATTCTTTTGACTCGGTGCGCTTTTTCATATCAGTTCGATTCCCCTTCGTCGTCGATATGGCGCTGGATGCGGTCAATGATCATCTCAAGTGCAACCAGGTTTTTTCCGCCCTCCAGAACGACGAGGTCAGCATTTTTCTTGCTCGGCTCAACAAAGCGCTCGTGCATCGGCTTGACAGTTTCCAGATACTGCTTCAAAACCGACTCCAGACTTCTGCCACGCTTGGCCACATCTCGACGGATACGGCGGATCAGACGCACATCGGCATCTGTATCCACGAAGAGCTTAATGTCCATCTGTGAGCACAGCGGTTTATTCTCGAAGATCAGAATGCCCTCGACCAAAATAACCTTTTTCGGTTCGATGCGTACCGTCTCCTCCAGACGAGAGTAGGTCGCATAGTCATAAATCGGACCCTCGATCGGATTACCCGCCTTCAGCTCCTTCAGGTGTTCAAACATCATCTCTGTATCGAAGGCATCGGGATGGTCGTAGTTGATCGCATGACGCTCTTCAATGGTCAGCTCATCATACGGTCTGTAATAATTATCATGGCTTAAGACGGTTACGTCATCTCCAAAACGGTTGATCAAGTTCTTCATCAGCGTAGTTTTGCCGCTTCCGCTGCCGCCTGCAATGCCGATGACAATAATATTGGCCATTTTATATCCTCCGTATTTTTTTGCGCCTATACAATAATCATTGTCCTATCCTCAAAAGAGGATAGGACAATATATTTGGATCTTATCTCTGACCCTTGTCGTAGGGGATACCTTCGGCCTTCGGAGCTCTGGACTTCTTGGAAGTCAGAATCAGAAGGATCATGGTAACAACATACGGGATCATCGGCCACAGGTAGGTAGAAACACCGTTGACCTCTTCAAACTTGGGCATGAAGGGAATGGACGCTGCGTAGTTACCAATGACTCGGAAGAAGGAGAAGAACAGTGCTGCGCCCAGGATGGACCAAGGTTTCCAGTTACCAAAAATCATAACTGCCAAGGCCAGGAAGCCGTAGCCCGCAACGTCAGACTGGAAGCCGCCGACTGCAAAGACGAATGCCATGCCGCCGACGCCTGCCAGGAAGCCGGAGATCATAACACCGGCATAACGCATTCTGTAGACATTGATGCCAACGGATGCTGCTGCCTGCGGATGCTCACCGCAGGAACGTAGGCGCAGACCGAACTTGGTCTTGTACAGCAGAACAACTGCTGCAGCAAAGATAACGATGGTCAGGAAGGTGGTCAGATACAAGCTGGTGAAGGCAAAACGCTCAAAGAAGCCGGTGCCCTTTTCCATGCCGAAGTTAGCCTGCGTCAGACGGGTCCACTTCGGGAGGGTCATCGTGGTCTGGCCCTGGCCAAGAATGGCCCAAGTCAGAACGATGGAGAATGCAGGGGCAAACTGGTTCAAAGCCGTACCGCCGATGGTCTGGTCAGCCTTCAGGTTGATGGCCGAGAATGCCAGAAGCAGGGAGAAAATGACACCTGCAGCACCTGCAGCCAGCAGAGCGATCAGAACGGCGAGCTGAGAGCCCATACCGTTGACGGTAACCGCTTCGTCCAGAGCGGTCAGAATGTGACAGCCAATCAAAGCACCAATGATCATGATACCTTCCAACGCAAGGTTGATGATACCGGATCTTTCAGAGAACATACCGCCCAGAGCAACCAACAGCAACGGGACAGCGAACAAGATTGTTGCACTTAAGACGTCAGCCAATATATCCATTAGTTCTCCTCCTTTTGTGCAGTAGCTTTTACAGGCTCGGCATTCACATTGGTCTTGTTGTCCTTGAAGAACTTTCCAATGATGCTCTTGGTGAGCAGAGCGAATGCAGCCAGATAAATGATAACGGAAATGATGATATCAATATTCTCGGTTGCGAAGTGCGGCTGCATAGCCTCACCGCCGACCTGAATATACGAAATGAAGAGTGCGGAGAATACAATGCCGATCGGGTTGGAGTTTGCAAGCAGGGCAACGGGGATGCCGTTGAAGCCGTTTGCCTGCAGGACCTTCAGGATGTTGTACTCAGCCTCACCGGACAGGAAGTACAGAGCACCACCGAAACCGGACAGGGCACCTGCGATGACCATGGACAGCACGATGTTTCTCTTCGCACTGATGCCGGCATACTTAGCAGCCTCACGGTTGTGGCCGCAAGCCTTCAGCTCATAACCGAACGTAGTACGGTTGAGGATAAGATATACAACGATTGCCAAAACGATGGCAAGAAGAATGCTGATGTTGATGTACGGAGATTCGAATACCTCGTCGAGTCCCATCTTCGGGATGATTGCATCCTTGTTTGCGTACTTCAAGCTTGCGGTACGGTCCTTAACAGGAGACGGGACCCAGTACGGCGGCAGCATCTTCGGCATGTTCATCAGGGAAAGGTTGACTGCGAACAGGCCGATCCAGTTGAACATGATGGATGTAATAACTTCGTTAACATTGAACAGAGCCTTGAACAGGCCGGGGAAAACGCCCCAAATTGCACCGGCGAGCATTGCAACGAGCAAGCAAACGACCCAGTGCATCTCAAACTGGATAGCGCAAACGAGTGCAGCAAAAGCACCCATCAGGTACTGGCCGGGAGCACCGATGTTGAACAGGCCGGTCTTGAACGCAAAACCGACAGAAAGACCCGTCATAACGATCGGGGCAGCCTGGTACAGAACCTTAGCGAGCTTTGCAGGATCACTGAAGCCTGCGGTCAGCATTGCAATAAAGCATTCCCACGCCTTTTCCGTGTTGACCAGGAACAGGACGATCAAGCCAAAGAGCAGACCGACCAAGATGGAGATCACGGAAGAAGTCGTACTAATTACAGATTTTTTCATTCTTTTCCCTCCTACCGTTAGTTGTCGCGCTTGGCACCGGCCATGTACAGGCCGAGCTCTTCAACAGTAGTTACCTTGGGATCGAACTCGCCGACGATCTCGCCCTCGTACATAACAAGGATACGGTCGGACAAATTCATAACCTCATCAAGCTCAAGAGAGACGAGCAGAACAGCCTTGCCAGCATCACGCTGTGCAACGATCTGCTTGTGGATGTACTCGATAGCACCAACGTCCAGACCACGGGTGGGCTGAACAGCGATCAGCAGCTCGGGGTCCTTGTCGATCTCACGAGCGACAATGGCCTTCTGCTGGTTACCGCCGGACATGGCGCGAGCAGCCGTGAGGGGACCCTGGCCACTTCTGACGTCATACTGCTCGATCAGCTTCTCAGCGTAGTCACGGACTGCGCCGAACTTGATGAAACCGGCCTGCTGGAACTCGGGCTCCCAGTAGCGCTGCAGAACCATGTTCTCCTCGAGGGAGTAGTCCAGGACGAGGCCGTGCTTATGACGGTCTTCCGGAATATGGCTCATGCCGCCCTTGCTTCTGGCGCGGATGCTGGCTTTGGTGATGTCGCAGCTCCAGCTGCCATCCTCTGCGATCTCAGCAGTCTTCGGAGCACGGGCTGCGTTCTTGCCGTGGAAGGTAATTCTGCCTGCGCTCGGCTTTTCCAAGCCGGACAGGGCATAAACGAACTCTGTCTGGCCGTTGCCTTCAATACCTGCAAGGCAAACGATCTCGCCTTCGCGGACGTTAAATGTAACATCACTGACAGCGTTGTTCTTATGACGCTTGGAGGGGACGGTCAGACCCTCGACCTCGAGGATGACCTTACCGGGCGTCTTATCTTCCTTGTCAACCTTGAAGTTGACGTTACGGCCGACCATCATACGCGACAGTTCCTGTGCGGTGGTGTCGGCAACATTGACGGTACCGATGTACTTACCCTTACGCAGGACCGAGCAGCGATCGGCAACAGCCATGATCTCAGCCAGCTTATGCGTAATGAACAGGATAGACTTGCCTTCAGCAGCGAAGCCACGCATGATATGCATGAGCTCATCGATCTCTTGCGGAGTCAGAACTGCAGTCGGCTCGTCGAAGATCAGAATCTCGTTGTCGCGGTAGAGCATCTTGAGGATCTCAACACGCTGCTGCATACCGACGGAGATATCCTCGATCAGCGCATCCGGATCGATGTGCAGGCCGTATCTCTCAGACAGAGAGACGACCTTCTCACGGGCGACCTGCTTTTGCAGGAAGCCTGCGGTGTTGGGCTCAACGCCAAGGATAATATTATCCAAAACAGAGAAGCACTCAACCAGCTTGAAGTGCTGATGCACCATGCCGATGTTCAGAGCGTTAGCGTCATTCGGATTGTTAATCTTAACGACTTCGCCATTCTTCTTGATAACACCTTCCTCGGGTTGATACAAGCCAAAGAGCACGCTCATCAATGTTGATTTACCTGCACCGTTTTCACCAAGCAAGGCATGTATCTCACCTTTTCTAAGCTGTAAGGTAATGTTATCATTTGCCTTGATTCCGGGGAATTCCTTGGTGATGTTCAGCATTTCAATAACATATTCGGGCTCGTTAGCGGGGACAGAGCTGTTTGCATTGATAGTCTCAGCCAAATTCATCACTCCTTACTTTTATAGGGCCCTTACACCAGGGTCCTCTCATGCGAGTATTATACTATATATTTTGTAAAATTGAAAGGCTTTTTTTTCGAAAAAACTATAATTTTTCTCAAAAATTTTTTCAAAGCATCAAATAACGACAAACGCTCCCGGCAAAATTTTCCAAAACAAGAAAATTCGGGATGGAAAAGCTCCCGACTGCAGTCGGGAGCCTCAGTTCAGGTAAGTGCGGCGATGCAGGCCTTCAGGTTTTCAAAGGCGGCATCGTTATCGAATTCAGCCACGGCCGCATTGACACGGTCGGTGACGGACTTGTTTGCCTGGTACATACAAATTCTTGCATAGCCGCAGGCGGAGCAGTTCCGGTCGCATTTGATGAGAAAATCGGCAAACGGATTTCCGCGCAGGCAGCTCTGTCGTGCACTCTCGACCAGCATAGGATCGAAGAAACGGTACATCAGCCTTGCGCAATCGTCAAATGAATAACCGTTCAGGTGCAGAAGGAGCATATGACTCAGGCTCTCCATATAGGCCTGCAGCTGTGCAGGCGCAAGCTGTTGCGCCTTCTGCACATATTCCCCCGCCTTCTCTTTCCGTCCGGTCTGCCAGCAGGCATAAGCCACGCTCATAAGCGACAGGAAGCGACTTTGACGTGCATCGACATCCAGCGGTATTCGTGCCAGTGCATTGAGCTCCGGTACCTGCTCACTTGTCGCAGGAACTGTGTCAAAGAGCTGCTGATAGGCCAGCAATTCCTCCTGTGTCGCCACGCTCAGGTCGCTCCTGCGCTTGGCAAGCTTGAGCGAAAGTTCGTAGTAAGACGGCTTGCCCGTAAAGACATAGGTATCGATCTCACTCATACCGGGCACGATGATCCGATAGGTGTGGAATCCCATATGCGACAGATCGCGCACCAGCATGGTACGGTTTTTCTGTTTCAAATAGGTCAAAATGTACGAAAGCAATGCCTTATTATTCAGGCTGCTACGATCTTCAAATGGTTGGAAGAGGTATGATGCCTCGTAGGCGAAAAATTCCAGCGGATAGTTCGAGTTGCCGACAACAAAGGCTGCCTCCATGTCATAACGGGAGCGCTTCTTTCCGATAAAGAAGCCGCGCACCATCGGCAGCGCCTTGATCGCGCAGCCCTGAAAAACCTCGGTCAGGCTGCGTTCCAATGCGATCTCAAAGACAGGACTGGCACCAAACATCACGCGGCAGGCCTTCGTCTTACGATCCATGACGATGGAGGCCACCACAGGGTAGCCCTCCCCTAACGAGCAATCCTTGACAATGAGGTCAAAGCCCTCTTCGCGGATCTGTCGGATCACGGCATAGGCCGTTTCAAACTGCGCCAGATACTCTTCCGGAACATCTGGCGGTGTCAGCTTGCCCTCCAGGAAAAAGCGCTGGCAATAGCGTTCGACAATCTCGCTCATGCCCTGCACGATGGCCTCCTCGGTAGAGTTGCCCGCAGCAAGGCCGTTCGTTCCGTAGATATTGCGCAGCAGCATATACGGCAGATAAACCTTCTTGCCCGTAAAGACATCCAGATACGCAATCGCCCTACAGGTATCGTTTTCACGGTTTGTGACAGAGAAGTCCAATATCTCCTCTGCTGTAAACTTTTGCGCCTCGTTTTCTCCCATTTTTTCCGCGATCTGTGCATAATATGCAGCATTCTCCTGCCAGATCTCATCCTTGGTCATCTCACGGAAATCAGGAAACCTCAGACCGCCGACACCGCGGTATCCGCTTTGCAAGCGCTCCATCATCTCGGCATAGCCGCTGGCACGCGCGAGTTCTTTTGTCACGCCCTTGCCATGAGTCGAGAGCTTGGTTCCGTTAATGAAAATGCTCACGCTGTGGCAATGCTCGATTCCCGTATCATACCACTTTTCCGTGACCTCGAAGCCGTATTTTGCCAGCAATTGTTGGATATTCTGCACCGTCTTGACCGGCGAATTGTCCTTGAATTTTTCGTCAATATGCATACGCAATCTCCTATCCAAAAAACGGAGGCGCAGAGCACCTCCGTTTTTTCAGCATTTATTACAGCTTAGCAGTGTTGACCTTGACGCCGGGGCCCATGGTGGAAGCAACGACGCAAGAGCGGATATACTGACCCTTTGCTGCAGCGGGCTTTGCCTTGATGACAGCGCCGAGCAGAGCGGTGAAGTTCTCGTTCAGCTTTTCAGCGCCGAAGGAGACCTTGCCGATCGGGCAGTGGATGATGTTGGTCTTGTCGAGACGGTACTCGATCTTACCGGCCTTGATCTCCTTGACGGCTGCGCCGACGTTCGGAGTGACGGTACCGGCCTTGGGAGAGGGCATCAAGCCCTTCGGGCCAAGAACCTTACCAAGACGGCCGACGATGCCCATCATGTCAGGAGAAGCGACGACGACATCAAAGTCAAACCAGTTTTCCTTGGTGATCTTCTCAACGAGCTCCATGCCGCCGACATAATCAGCGCCGGCTTCCTTAGCCTCGTCTACCTTTGCGTCCTTCGCGAAAACGAGGACCTTGCGGGTCTTGCCGGTACCGTTCGGAAGAACGATAGCGCCACGGACCTGCTGATCAGCGTGACGGGAGTCAACGCCGAGCTTGATGTGGATTTCGACAGTCTCGTCGAACTTAGCAGGAGCGGTCTTGCAAACGAGAGCCAGAGCGTCAGCTGCTTCGTACTGCACAGCGCGGTCAATCTGCTTTGCGCTGTCCTTATATTTTTTACCTCTAAACAATGTTATATCCTCCTTAAAGTGGTGATGCGGAAATGAAAATCCTCCCACATATTGAGGTCAATGACCTCGACAAGCGACTTAAATATTAGTCAACAACGGAAACGCCCATGGAGCGGCAGGTGCCGGCGACCATGCTCATAGCAGCTTCGATGGTAGAAGCGTTGAGGTCGGGCATCTTCTTCTCTGCGATCTCACGAACCTGAGCGCTGGTGATGGTAGCGATCTTGGTCTTGTTGGGAACGCCGGAGCCCTTGTCCTGACCGATGGCCTTCAGAATGAGGGTCGGGGTCGGGGGGGTCTTGGTGACGAAGGAGAAGCTGCGGTCAGAATAAACGGTGATGACGACCGGAATCTTGAAGCCAGCCTGATCCTTGGTACGATCGTTGAACTCTCTGATAAACTGTGCAATGTTAACGCCGTGCTGACCGAGAGCGGGGCCAACGGGGGGCGATGCAGTCGCTTTCGCGGCCGGAATCTGAAGCTTGATATAACCAGTAACTTTCTGTGCCATTACTAAGCACCTCCAAATAATAATGTGGTGATACGCAAATGCGTATGTTTGGCGGGGACAAGCCCCTCCCACGGCTGTCTCTTACTCGGAGACAACTTCGACCTGATCGAGCTCAAGCTCGACCGGGGTTTCGCGTCCGAACATCGATACGATGACGCGAACTTTGTTCTTTTCAATGTCGAGCATCTCGACAACACCGTTAAAGCCGGACAGGGGTCCGTCCTCAATGGATACGGTATCGCCGACATCGTAGCCGACAATGATCTCACGCTTTTCAACGCCGAGCTGATAGATCTCATCGTCCGTCAGGGGCGTGGGCTTCGAGCTGCCCGAGGTAACAAAGCCGGTAACGCCGCGCACATTCTTAATGATGTGCCATGCATCATCGGTCATCACCATCTTGACGAGCACATAACCCGGGAAAACCTTGCGGTCATAGGTCTTGGGGCCATTATCAGTAAGCTCCGTGACCGTCTCCATCGGAATGGAAACCGTGTGGATAATCTCCTGAAGCTGGCGTGCTTCGACCGTCTTTTCGATGGTCGCCTTCACGGTATTTTCATAACCGGAATAGGTATGAACAACATACCATTTTGCTGCTTCTGCCATACCGAAACGAATCAGAACAGGCCGCCGAGCAGGCTAACGCCCTTCATTGCCAGCCAGTCAAAGGCGAACAGCAGAACGCCAAAGACGATGACGGCACCCAGAACGATCAGAGTGTTGTTCAGCAACTGCTTGCCGGTGGGCCATACGACCTTCTTCAGCTCGCTCTTCATTTCGCGGAACCACTTGGCGATCCTGCGACCGGTACGGACGAAGAAATTGGGCTTCTTGTTGGTAGCTTCTGCCATTTCAAATCATCCTTTCATTACTTGGTCTCGTTATGAACAGTATGCTTTCTGCAGAATCTGCAATACTTCTTCATTTCCAGACGGTCGGGGTCATTCTTCTTGTTCTTCATGGTGTTGTAGTTTCTCTGCTTGCACTCGCTGCATCTGAGGGTAATCTTAACTCGCATATCGGCACCTCCTTAAATTTTGCCTCCCTGTATACCTGCTGCTATGAAAAAATTTAGCCGGCGCCGAAACTACGATGACACCGTACGGCAGGTGAAAAAGGGCGCAAAAAATAAACACCCAATTTCGCAGGTAAGGGCATTCTATCACAAATCAAGCCTTAGGTCAACCTTTTTTTGAACTTTTTTTCAGAAAAATTACGCTTTTTTACAAAAATTTCCGCATCCGATCATGGCATTTCCAAAATCGGATGCGGAAAAGGATTTTTCAGTGCTTTTTACAGCCGCTGCAGCCTTCACAGCAGCCGCTGCAGCCGCTCTTTTTGCGCTTTTTGATCCAGAAGATGCTTACACACAGCCATGCGGCGATTGCTCCGAGAAGCAGGATTTCAAGCCACATCTCACATCACCGTCCCGGCCAGCAGGTAGACCGCAAGAGAAACGACCCAAGCGATCAGACACTGGGCAACTGCCACAAGGCCACCGCGCCATTTTCCACCAAGCTCCCGCCCGATCGCTGCGACCGCCGCCACACAGGGCGTATAGAGAAGCGTAAAGGACAGGAAAGAAATCGCCGTGGTCGTAGTGAACAGACCTGCGATATGATCCGACGACAAGATCCCCAGCGTGCTGACCACCGCCTCCTTCGCTGTAAATCCGCTGATAAGACTGGTCGTAATGCGCCAGTCACCCAGGCCCAGAGGCGCAAAGATCGGCGAAAGCAGCTTGCCGACCGATGCCAAAAGGCTTTGCGTGCTGTCGTGTGTAAAATTGAGATGGGAATCGAAAGATTGCAGGAACCAGATGACCAGAGTCGCCACAAAGATCACAGTAAAGGCTCTCTGGATAAAATCCTTTGCCTTATCCCACAGCAGCATCGTAACGCTGCGTGCAGACGGCAGTCGGTAATTCGGCAGCTCCATGACAAAGGGCACCGGCTTGCCGCGGAAGAGCGTCTTTTTCAGCAGCAGCGCAAGAAGCACACCACACAGCATACCGCCAAAGTACAAAATGCCCATCGCCAATGCGCCGTACGAGGGGAAGAATGCCGCAACAAAAACGGAATAGATCGGGATCTTTGCCGCACAGCTCATAAACGGTGTGAGCAGGATCGTCAATCTGCGGTCGCGTGACGACGGAAGGGTTCTTGTTGCCATGACGGCAGGCACCGTACAGCCGAAGCCGATCAGCATCGGCACGAAGCTGCGGCCGGACAAGCCGATTTTGCGCAGCAGCTTATCCATGACAAAAGCCACGCGCGCCATGTAGCCGGTGTCCTCCAGAATGGACAGGAAGAAAAACATGACCACAATGATGGGCAGGAAGCTCAACACGCTGCCAACACCTGCAAAAATGCCGTCGATCACAAGGCTATGTACCACCGGGTTGATGCCGTAATCTGTCAATGCGCGATCCACGGCCGCTGTTATCCCCTCAATACCGCTTTCCATGGCTCCCTGCAAAAAGGCACCCACAAGGTCAAAGGTCAGCCAGAATATCAGGATCATAATGCCGACAAAGATCGGCAGCGCTGCATATTTGTGCGTTAAAATGCGGTCAATGCGCACCGAGCGCAGATGCTCCTTGCTCTCGCGGCTCTTGACGACCGTGCTGTCGCACAGTCGCTCGATGTAATCATAGCGCATGGAGGCAATGGCCGCGTTTCGGTCCAGCTTACCCTCCTGCTCCATTTCCACGATGCTGTGCTCAAGCAGCTCCAGCTCGTTCTGGTTGAGCTGCAACCGCTCGATGATGTCGCAGTCGCCCTCGATCATCTTCGTTGCCGCAAATCGACGACTCACACCGACCATATTGGCATGATCTTCGATCAAATGAGAAACCGCATGGATGCAGCGGTGCACAGGGCCGTCGTCGCAAAAATCGACGCGCTTTGGACTTTTTCGCGCCTTCACCGTCGCAACGGCCGTCTCAACCAGCTCATCGATGCCTTCATTTTTAACCGCCGTGATCGGCACCACGGGGATCCCCAATTCCTGCGACATTTTCTGCACATTGATCGTGCCGCCGTTGCCACGCACCTCATCCATCATGTTGAGAGCCAGGACCATCGGGATCTGCATTTCCAAAAGCTGCAGCGTCAGGTATAAATTGCGTTCAATATTGGTCGCGTCAACGATATTTATGATGCCGTCCGGCTTCGAATCAAGGATAAAATCTCTCGTGACGATCTCCTCGCCCGTGTAGGGGCGCATGGAATAGATCCCCGGAAGGTCGACCACCTCGCCGTCCTTCGTGCCGCGGATTCTGCCGATCTTACTGTCTACCGTAACGCCGGGAAAGTTTCCCACGCGCTGATTTGCCCCCGTCAGCTGATTGAACAGCGTCGTCTTTCCGCAATTCTGATTGCCTACCAATGCGAAGATCATGCTCCCACCTCCGCAAGGATCTCAATTTTCGCTGCATCCTCCATGCGCAGCGTCAGCTCATAGCCACGCAGATGAAGCTGGATCGGATCTCCCATCGGTGCGATTTTCTGTACCGTGACCTTCGTATTTGGGATCAGACCCATATCCAGCAGACGACAGCGCAGAACACCTTCGCCGCCGACCTGCACGATCACACCGCTTTTTCCTACTGCAAGCTCACTAAGCTTCATTGCCCCACCTCCGAGTTAGTCTTGTATAACTTCCTTGCTCATATTACCATAATTGGCTTTGATTGTCAAGCCGCAATTCAAATTTTCACCTTGTTTTCTTGCGAATTTCCATGTATAATACAGAAAAAGGAGGAATGCAAATGAAACTCAATACGAAACTTCTTGTGCGCACAGCTCTGCTGCTTGCCCTCTGCATCGCGAGTCAGTTTCTGAAAAACGCCTCGCCGTATATCACAGGCTCCATCGTCAACACCATCCTGATCCTCGCCACACTGAGCTGCGGACTGCTCAGTGGCTGCATCATCTCCGTCATTGCACCGCTCACCTCATGGCTGATCACAGGCTCGCCCATCATGGCAGCCTATCCTGCCATTGTGCCGTGCATCATGATCGGAAATCTGATCCTGGTCGTCTGCGTGTGGCTCTTTGCCTCGTGGCTGAAGAAAAAAATGCCGGAAGCGCAGCGCCTTTCCTTTGCGGATTCACGTTTCCGTTCGGTTGTAGTGACGGTTCTGGTCGCCTGCTGTCTGTGGGGCGCGCTGGCCATCGCTTTTATCTCGTCGCTGGCTTCGCTTTTGAATGTCTCGGCCACACCGCTTTTGATTGTCAGTCTCATCATGATCCTCGGTGTTTTTCTGATCTTCCTATGCCTTTGGGCGCTGATCAGTCACTTCCCTCAGACTTGGGGGCTCATCACTGGCATGGTTATCGGCTCTGTCGTCAAGACTCTGTTTATGTGGGTTTTCATCGTTCAGATCATTCTTCCGGTCACTGCTCCGGAACCCGTGAAGCTGACATTCTCCGTCACACAGCTCGTGACTGCTCTGATCGGCTCCATATTAGCCTTCCTTGTTTGGCTTCCTTTCAGGAAGGCCGCAAAGGAGGAATAACATGAGAGTGCTCGCCATTGACTATGGCGATGCCAGAACCGGCATCGCCATCTCCGATGCATTGGGTATGATCGTCGGGCAGACCACCGTCATCCACAGCCGCAATGCGCAAAAAACCGCCACAGAAATCGCCAACCTCGTCAAGCAAGTCGGTGCCGAAAAGCTCGTAATGGGCTTCCCGAGGAATATGGACGGCTCGGAAGGGCCTCGTGCAGAGCTCTATCGTTCCTTTGCCGCTCTTTTGGAGCAGACCGTCGAAATGCCCGTCGTCCTCTGGGACGAACGGCGCACCACCGTCGAAGCACATAACATTCTTTCTGCGCATAATTACCACGGCCAAAAACGGAAAAATACGGTTGATGCCGTGGCCGCCTCACTGATTTTAGAGGGCTATTTGGCCTTCTTGTCCCGATAAAACAGCTCCGTCACACCCACAAGCAACAAAAAACCGCCGAATAACCTACGCAGCAGCTCTGTGTCGATCGTCGTTGCCAGAAGCGCCGCTCCAAGTGCGCACACGCAACCTGCGATCGCAGAAGGCAGCACTGTCTGCAGGTGAATGAGGCGGTTTTTTGCGTGCAGGATCAGGGCGCAGGCCGCTGTCGGGAGGAAATATAATAGATTGATCCCCTGCGCCACCGTTTGTTCCAGGCCGCCTATGGCCGTCATATAGACCATCAGGAGTGTGCCGCCGCCGATGCCTAAACCCGACAGCACACCGCAAATCAGGCCCGCAATTGCCGCTATCATGTCAGAAGGAGGCGAATGCCGCCCCAAAGAATAAAGATCCCGAGCGCCCGGTGAAGCCACTTTGCCTTCAATTTTTTCAACAAAACCCCTGCGATGAGTCCACCGATCGCACCACCGATCAGATACGGTACGCTTTGAGCAAAAAAGCTGCCACCTCTGAAATAATACACCACAAGCGAGACAGCCGAAATGGGTAGTATGATCGCAACACAGTTAGCAAATAGCTCAGTTCCTTTCAAATCCGTCGTTTTGGCCAGCATTGGAAGCAGCACCATTCCGCCTCCGGCTCCAAACAAGCCGTTCACAATGCCTGCAGCTGCGCCTGAAATCCACTTCTTCATATTCATTCCTCCATTTATGTCAGTTTTTCCAACCGCGAAAAAAATATGCAGACTCATATCTGCTATCGCGTGGGAATATACTTTGACAAATGAACTTGACGAGGTGGGAGAATGGAACATACCAACACGATCACATTGATCGGCTGTCCCTATGGCAGAGCTGAATATTCGCACAGTAATCACGGCAGACATTTTTTCTCGTTTTACTTACAGGTAGAGCGGCTCTCCGGCGCGGTAGACACCCTGCCGATCCTAATTCCGGAGTCACTTCTGGCAAGCACCGAATTGACAGAGGCCGACGCACTTCGAATTACCGGGCAAATCCGTTCCTATAATAACCGTTCTGCAGTAGGACGGCGACTGATCATCTCTGTGCTGGCCGACAGTCTGGAGCTGTGCAACGAGGCACATGAGAATGAAGTACATCTGCAAGGTGTGATATGCAAAGAGCCTTGCTATCGAAAGACTCCACTCGGCCGTGAGATCTGCGACATTATGCTCGCAGTAAATCGTCCATATCACAAAGCCGATTATTTGCCGTGTATTTTATGGGGACGAACCGCGCAGGAAGCCGCCTACTACAATGTCGGCACGGAGCTTCGACTCTTCGGCAGAATGCAAAGTAGAAATTATATGAAGCTCCTGGGCGATAGCGCGGAACAACGTACCGCATACGAAATATCCTGCATCAGCGCCGAATCAGTTGCGGAATAAGCAAAGAGGGCAGAGATCAAATCTCTGCCCTCAGTCTGTCGAATAACCCCTGTTTTGCGTCAAGCAAAACAGGGGTTATTCGACAGACTGTGTATATTATCAGTTACTTGCATTTTGAGGTAAATCGGAGCGTGTTCCTTGCTCATAGAAACCGCCACAAATACGCCTTGATTTCCTGCCTTTCTACCTCTATTCCCCTTGATTTTAGCACCAAAATACGAATCATCTAATTCTACAACTCCGCACAGCGTGTAGTGTGCGTCCCGCATTCTCATAGCTTCACGGATCCGCTTCAGCATATACCATGCAGATTTATAACTAACTTCGATCTTGCCGGCCAGTGCTAAAGCAGAGATTCCACGCTTATCACAAGATACAAGGTGATAACCTAAATTGGAATTTATCAATTAGATATGGATTTGAAAATCTCCAAAATCAAATACTCCATTTCCTTGTTGCAATTTATTCTGTCGATACAACCCATTAAATGCATTTGCTACATCATCAATGAAATCAACACAAATATTTAATTGGTGATGTGCAGGCAAAATCTTTTTTACAACAAGACTTTTGATTTTATTCACTGACTGCATAAAGGCAAACGGGTCGGTTGTCGGATAAAAGGCATCAAGACATCCTTTATATATCAAATCCCCTGAAAATAAATAGCCTTTTTCTTCTTCATAAAAGCAACAATGTCCTGGGGAATGCCCTGGTGTATGAATGACCTTCAATTTTCTGTTTCCAAAACGTATAATATCCCCATCATGCATTATGGATGTAGGATACCCTTGAAAAACATTATAGTTCTCAATTTCAAAATCATCTGGAAAATCACATGGTTTTAGTGCAAGATTTTTCTTCACCATTTGAAGCGGTATTGGGAATTTTTCAGAAAGCCATTCCACTTCATTTTCATGAACCGCCATATACTTGAAATACTTATGACCACCGATGTGGTCCCAATGGATATGTGTAGTTATAACCAGAATAGGCAAAGAAGTTATATTTTCCACAACACTTTTGATATTTGCTACACCTAAACCTGTATCAATCAAAATAGCCAATTTGGTGCCAAGCAGTAAATAACAATGTGTTTCTTCCCAATGTTTATATTCACTTATAACAAATGTATTAACATCTATTTTTTCAACACTAAACCAATCTATCATACTGCCTCACAAATTCTTATTTATCGAACAGATTATACCACAAAACTATGAAATTTTCAACCGAACGCAAAAAAGCGCCCTCGACAACCGTTTCTGGCTGCCGAGGGCGTTTGTGTTACATGTATTTTTGATGGAACAAATCAAGGCGAAGCCTTGTATATCATCCGCAACCTGTTGCGGTATATCATCAACACGCAGTGTTGAATCTCATCAAGCCGCAGGAGGGTTTATGCACGGCTATGCCGTGATGATATACCATCGCAAAGCGATGGATGATATACAGCCCCGTTGGGGCTGATGATATGTCAAGCCTACGGCTTGGATAAAAAAAGAAGTAACTTTTGGTAGACAAAAGTTACTTCTATTTTGGCTCCCCCTGTTGGACTTGAACCAACGACCTGCGGATTAACAGTCCGTCGCTCTACCGACTGAGCTAAGGGGGAATATTTGTGTTGGCGTTACCTATTTTCACGGCCAGTCGCCCGGCAACTATCGTCGGCGCAAGTGAGCTTAACTTCTGTGTTCGGGATGGGAACAGGTGGACCCTCACCGCAATCAACACCAACTTGTTCTTAGT
>SVMF01000015.1 GCA_015067565.1 Oscillospiraceae bacterium
TTGCAAAATGGCGCTGGAGGGATACTCATAGCAGCTTTATTTTGCACATATTTTCTTTTATTTTCGCTCAATGTCCGAATAACCCCTGTCTTGCTTGACGCAAAACAGGGGTTATTCGACAGACTGACGCACAGCGCATCATGCGCTGTGCGTTTTGATATATCCAAAGTGCCCCCGGAGAAGTTCTCCGAGGGCACGGATCTTATTACGGTGCCTTCTTCTCCAGGACGAACTTGTCAAATACGGCGATGCCGACAAAGATGACGAACATCAGCCAGGAGGTCCAATTGATACCGAAGGAGATCTCCATGGTGAAGCCGAAGGCACTTTCGCTGACACCGCTGAACAGATACAGAATGAACTGCAAAACGACTGCGATTGCACCAAGCGCACCCATCGTGAAAGCCGGGCGGAACTTGAGTTTGCTGCCGATGAACTGATCATAGTACGGCATGCTCTTGGCAACCTTCAGGAAATACAGAATGCCGATGGCGGCCACCGCCAGGTTGGCAAGACCGAAGAGAATGTTGCCGATGTAGATAGAGGCGGCGCTGGAGTCAGCACCATCGAGGGTGTCGGCTGCTTCGGAAACAGAGATGTATTCACTCTCGCTACGTCCGGCCATCTCGACGGTTCCATTGACGTTGAACACGCTGAAAACATTCAGAATGCCGATCAGGAATGCCAGGGCGGCGATGCCGGCCAGAATGTAGTGCAGGTTGGCCTTGACGGTCTTCAGGAAATCAGACGGAGCAGCGGGAGCGGGCTGAGCCTGCGTTATCGGCTGCTGCATCGGTTGCTGCATCGGCTGCACGGGAGGCTGCACGGGAGGCTGCACCGGGGGTTGAGCCGGCTGCATACGGGCAGCGCAGTTCGGGCATACCGGCGTCTCGGACGGAGAGCCACAGTGTTTACAGAACATAGAAAATCCTCCTTATTTTGTATGGGATACACTTATTATATTACTACTAACATGCCTTGTCAAGCACCGAAAAAAACGAAAAATAGCGGAACTTTTTTGCGGCTGCTGCGTCAAAGCTGTGGCAGCTCTCCCGAGGTGATGCGCTCGGCAGGGCCGGTGAGGTAAATCTCACCATCGGCAATGTCGACCGAGAGGATGCCGCCGTCAACATCGACGCGGGTGTCCCTGCCTCTGACGAGGCCGCGACGGCACAGCGCGTAAACCGTTGCGCCCGTGCCCGTGCCGCAGGCAAGTGTGAAGTTTTCTACACCCCGTTCGTAGGTCAAAAGACGGATGTGATCCTCGTTGACGATGGAATACAGGTTCACGTTTGCGCCCTTCGGGAAGGCAGAATGGAAACGCAAATTACGCGCAAGATCACGCAAAATCGCTCGGTTTTCGCTCAAGTCGACACAAACTGCAGCGTGAGGGATGCCATTTTCGCCCAAAACGATATAGTCGCAGAGGGTTTCGTCTGCCTGTATCTGCAGCCGAACCTCGCTTGGGCGGTTGAGGCGGATGGTGTAGCGGTCTTCGCTGATGCGCTTGCCGTAGACCATGCCTGCCGGCGTCTCGATCATCTGCGTTTGACCGCAGATGCCTTCGTCAAAGCAGTGGCGGCACAGACAACGTGCGCCGTTGCCGCACATCTCGGCGGCAGAGCCGTCGTTGTTGTAAAATGCCATTCGGATCTGGCCACCGTTTTGGGGCGGCAGCAGGATCATCAGACCGTCTGCGCCGATCCCGTTTTCGCGATCGCAGAGCGTCCTTGCAAGCTCTGCGTGATCGCCCAGCGCCTCGCTGCGGCCGTCAAGCAGGACAAAATCGTTGCCTGCGCCGCTGTATTTCCAATATCTCATTTCCAGGCCTCGATCTTCGACAGAACATACGACTGCATCTGCTCACGGTCGATGACATCGGTGTGCAGGGCCTGCTTGTTCTTCAGCTCGGCCAGTGCCTTCGGGATGGGGACACCCGTCACCTCGTGCAGACGGTGCATGACCTCAAACTCATCGTTGCTGACCGTCTCGCCGAGCGCGGAGAGAACCGCTGCCGGAAATTTGTAGGCGGAGGCGGTCGACAACACGACTACGGGGTTTTCGCTCTTGTGATCCTCTGCCACGCGCCAGGCTACGGCCGTGTGCGTGTCCATGAGATAATGCTGCTCGCTCCAGATGCGGCCGATGGTGCGTTTCGTCTCCTCGTCGCCGCAGCAACCGTAGGAAAATTCAGCATGGAGCTTCTCCAGAAGCGCCTGGCTGACGGTGTAGCAGCCGTCCTCGTTGAGTTTGCGCATATATGCGGCGACCTCGTCGCAATCCTCGCACAGAAGGTACAAAAGACGCTCGAGATTGCTCGAGACCAAGATGTCCATCGATGGGGAAATGGTGCGGTAGAAGGGTCTGCGGCGGTCATAGGTGCCGGTTTTGAGGAAGTCGGTCAGGACATCATTCTGATTGGATGCGCACACGAGTGTTCCGACGGGAAGACCCATCCGCTTGGCCAGATAGCCTGCCAGAATATCACCGAAATTGCCCGTTGGCACGACATAGTCGACCTTGTCGCCCAAGGCGATGCGGCCTTCCCTTAAAAGGTCTGCATAGGCCTTGAAATAATACACCACCTGCGGTGCAAGACGGCCGATGTTGATGGAGTTGGCGCTCGACAGACGCACACCGCAATCGCCCGGCACGCCTGCGGCAAAGATCTTCTTTACGCCTGTCTGCGTGTCGTCAAAATTGCCGCGGACGGCGCACACGCAGACATTCTTGCCCTCCTGCGTGACCATCTGCGCCTTCTGCACGGCAGAGACACCTGCATCGGGGTAGAAGACGATGATCTTTGTGCCCTCAACATCACGGAAGCCAGAGAGAGCAGCCTTGCCGGTATCACCGGAGGTAGCCGTCAGGATCAAAATCTCGTCGGAGACTGCCTCCTGCGCCTTCGACGCGGTGATGAGCTGCGGCAGCATGGAAAGTGCCACATCCTTGAAGGCTGATGTCGGGCCGCGGAAGAGCTCCAGAACATATTTGTCCCCAACCCTGACCGTGGGGGTCAGCTCGTCGGTCTCGAAGCGGCCGCGGTAGGCCCGCTCGACCAGCTCGTCCATGTTTTGGATCTCGGGCAGCAGCGCCGAAAGGATGCTCTTAGCCATGCCCAGCGTATCCAGCCGGAGCGTGCCCTGCCAGTCGAAGCCGTCGTAACGGTCGGTGATATATAGACCGCCGTCGGGCGCGAGTCCTTGCAGAACCGCTTTCGCGGCATCGGCGGTGAGGGTATGGTTTCTCGTGCTGTGATAATTCATACAAATCCCTCCCAATCGGGTAAAATCAAGGAATCTTGTGCTTGCGTTTTTCGCCTCTATATGATATACTGTTTTTCGGAAAAATGCAAGTGTTTTTCTCTCGTGGACACTTGCACACGAAAGAAGGCTGTTTTTACGATGCAGATTGCAATTTTGGGTTATGGTACGGTTGGTGGCGGTGTCTACCGCTTTGCGCAGGCGCGCGAGGACCTGTCCGTGCGCTATGTTCTGGACTTAAGACCCTGCGAGGATGTACAGTGCAAGGTCACAAAGGACTTTAACGAAATTTTGGCAGACAATGCGGTCGAGACCGTCGTGGAGACGATGGGCGGCCTGCACCCTGCCTATGAATATGTGACGGCTGCACTCAAGGCCGGAAAGAATGTTGTTACGGCCAACAAGAACCTGATCGCGGCTTATTACCGCGAGCTGGTCGCGCTTGCAAATGAGCACGGTGTTGCGCTGCGCTGCACGGCTGCGGCCGGTGGCGGCATTCCGTGGCTCGTGAACATTGAGCGTGCGCGCAAGCAGGAGAAGATCATCTCTCTGGGCGGCATCATGAACGGCACGACCAACTTCATTCTCGATACCATGCACCACCACGGCGGCTCATTTGAAGATGCGCTGGCCGAGGCGCAGCGCCTAGGCTATGCCGAGGCGGATCCGACCTCTGATCTCAGCGGTGGCGATATCCGCAGAAAGCTGGTCATCTCATCGAACATTGCCTATGACTGCGTGATTGAGGAGGACGATCTGGACGTATGGGGCATCGAGCATCTGACGACGCAGGATATCGAAGCGTGCAAGAAGATGAAGCGCGTGTGCAAGCTCATTGCGACCTCGCATCTGCTCGAAGACGGCGTTGCGGCCTATATCGAGCCTGTGTTCCTGCCCATGTCGGTGCCCGAGGCCTCCGTGCCGAGCAATTTCAACCTCATCTCCATGACGGGCGAATACATCGGCGAGCAGAGCTTCTACGGACAAGGCGCAGGCCGCTTCCCCACGGCATATAATGTGGTGCAGGACTGCCTCGATATTGCACAGGGCAAGAAGACCTTCTATACCGAGCATCTGACCGCGGCTAAGGTTGACAACTCGAGCATTCGCCGCAAATACTATGTCCGCAGCAACGGTGTTGATAAATGGTTGCAATTGCATATTGACAAATTATTAGACAAAGGTATAATAACCGAGGAAGTCTCCGTCAGTGAGATCCATGCTTGGGCAAGAGCCAGACGCGAGATCGATCCGGACTGCTTCATTGCATCATTGAGATAAGAGGAAACATTATGTTGAAGGTTTTGAAATTCGGCGGAACCTCGATGGCCGATGCCACGCAGTATCGAAAGATCCGTGACATCGTAAAAAGCGATCCGGCACGACGGATTGTGGTCGTTTCCGCCGCAGGAAAACGGTTTTCTGAAGATAATAAGGTCACTGATCTTCTGTATCTATGTGACGCACATATGCGCTACGGTGTGTCGTTTGACAGCATTTTTGACATGATTTGCGAGCGCCATATCGGCATTGCCAACGACCTTGGCCTCAAGGTCGACATCCGTAGCGAGCTTGAGGTGCTGCGTGAGCGCATCCAGGCCGGTCTCAATCGTGAGGAGCTGGTCTCCCGTGGCGAGTATTTGTCGGCGATTCTGATGGCCGAATACCTCGGTTTCCCGTTTGTCGATGCCAAGGATTGGCTGTTCTTCCACTATGACGGCACGGTCGATCAGGAGAAGTCCTATGCGAAGCTGCGTGAAATCGTCGGCGATGGCTGTGCGGTCATTCCCGGCTTCTACGGTGTGATGCCCGATGGCAAGATCCGTACCCTGACCCGTGGTGGCTCGGACATTACCGGTGCATTGGCGGCTGCCGCACTCGATGCAGATGTCTATGAGAACTGGACGGATGTTTCCGGCATTCTGATGGCGGATCCGAGGATCGTTGACAACCCCCATCCCATTGAGCGTGCGACCTACAGCGAGTTGCGCCAGCTATCCTACAGCGGTGCGCAGGTGCTGCATGAGATGACCGTCTTCCCCGTGCGTGAGAAGGGTATCCCCCTCAACATCCGCAACACCAACGAGCCCGATCACCCCGGCACGCTGGTTTCTGAGGAATTCAAGGAGCCGAAGGATGCGCAGCAGCGCTTCATCACCGGCATTGCGGGCAAGACAGATTTTTCTATCGTTACGATTTCCAAGAAGGGTATGGCCGGCGCGGTTGGTACTCTGCGTGAGATCGTAGAGATCTTCGAGGACAACACCGTTCCCATCTGCTATACCCCCAGCGGCATCGACTGTGTTTCGCTGGTATGCCCGTCGGAGAAGCTCACACCGCATCTGTACTCGGTCACCGAGTCGCTGCGCCGTGAGATCAAGCCCGACAATATCAAGGTCGTCGACAACATCTCCATCATCGGTGTGGTCGGCCGCAAGATGGCATACCGCGCAGGTACATCCGGCAAGATTTTTGCCGCCCTCGGTGAGCAGGGCATCAACATCCGTATGATCTCGCAGGGCCCGGATGAGCTGAACATCCTCGTCGGCGTGGACAGCAAGGATTATGCGCAGACGGTCAGAGTCCTGTATAACGCTTTTGTAAAGTGAGGAAGAACGATGAAGCAATATAAAGTCGGCATTCTCGGCGCAACCGGTGCGGTTGGCAGAGAGATGATGAAGATTTTGATTGAGCGAGATTTCCCCATCAGCGAGCTGCGCCCCATCGCAAGCGAGCGTAGCGCAGGCACACTCCTGCCATGGAAGGATGGAGCGCTCACTGTTCAGGCCGCAAGCGAGTCCGTTTTTGAGGGCCTGGATATTGTCCTCGGCGCAGCCGAGAGCGACATCGCAAAGAAATTTGCCCCTGCCATTGTTAAGGCCGGTGCGGTTTTTGTCGATAACTCCTCTGCCTTCCGTATGGCAGACGAGGTGCCGTTGATCATCCCCGAGATCAATGCGGAGGATGTCAAGAAGCATCACGGCATTCTTTCGAACCCCAATTGCTCGACCATCATTACCCTGACGGCGATCAATGCCCTCAACCGTCTGTCGCCCATCCGCTCGATCATTGCCTCGACCTATCAGGCTGTCTCCGGCGCAGGTGCCGGCGGCCCCATCGAGCTGGCAGAGCAGGTCGAGGCCCTGCGCGAGGGCAAGACCTGCGAGCCGAAGGTATTTTCCCATCAGATTGCTTACAATCTAATCCCGCAGATCGGTTCGGAGCAGTATGAGGGTTATACCTCCGAGGAAATGAAAATGCAAAATGAGGGTAGAAAGATCCTGCACCTACCCGAGCTGACGGTTTCGTGCACCTGCGTGCGCGTTCCCGTGGTGCGCAGCCACTCGATTTCCGTTGCGCTGCGCTTTGACCGTCCCGTTTCGGTCGAGGAGGCTCGTGAGGCCATCGCTTCGGCAGACGGTTGCCGTCTGGTAGATGATCTGGCCAAGAAAGAATACCCCATGCCGCTGGACACCTCTGATCAGGACATCGTTTTCGTCGGTCGTATCCGCAAGGATCTGACCGATACGAACGGCTTGTGTCTGTGGTGCTGCGGTGACCAGGTGAGAAAGGGCGCTGCGACCAATACCATCCAGATCGCAGAGCTGTTGATCAAATAATATAACAATATAACAAAGGAGAACACAATGAAGAAATTTATCTGCCTGCTTTTGTGCCTCGTGCTGCTTGTCAGCCTCGTTGCCTGCACAAAGGAGGAAAAGAATGAAGAAACTGAGCCCGCAAACCCCATCAAGGAGCTGTCCTACTTCTCCATGAGCTACAGCGCTGATGGCAATGCCATCGACTATATCAACATCACCCCCAACGGCGAGACCTGCATGGTCGATTTCACGATCGACGGCGTGAAGAAGACCGGCGAGCTGTCTGCCTCCGTCGTGAGCGAGCTGTCTGTCGTCCTGGCAGGCACCAAGCTGCCCGGTCTGGCTGACACCAGCGAGTATGCCGACGGCATGGCATTTGCCTCTGCATATATCGAGTATGCTGACGGTACGTTCCTGACCTGCGACTTCTCCGGCGAGATCCACGAGGACTTCACCGGCGCATTCACGGAAATTGCGATCTTTGTCACCGATGCAGCCGAGAGCCTGGCGGTCTATGTTCCTGAGCTGTCCGTCATGGGCGAGGTTGACCCTGCGCTGCTCGACGAGATCAAGCTCGTCATGGAAGGTAGCGGCGTGGATCCTCTGGATGCCTACGCAGTCGCTCCCTGCGAGAAGGGCGAATTCTTCGCAGATGAGATTGGCATGATCAGCGATGCAGGTGTTGCGGTTGCAGCTTGCTGCCGTGCACAGAATATGTCCACTGCTTATTCCTTCAGCATTGTCAAGCTCGACGGATCGCAGCTCGTTGAGAATGTCTGCGACAGCTTCGTGCAGGGCATGAACTGGGATAAGTGGGTCTGCGTCCGCGCAAGCGATGCAGTCATCGCAACCAAGGGCGATATGGTCCTGTGCATCATGGCTGACGGCGATGTCTTCCAGATGATGCTCACCGGCCTCGAGGCTGGTGGTTGGGACGTGTGGCAGAGCTATACCGATCCCGCCGTCGGTTGATTTCAAAGAACGATGCTCCCCCGAGAGGATGTGCCTCTCGGGGGATTGTTTCGTGTTGACTTTCTTCGACAAATCGGATATGATACATGAAGAAATATATGTATGAAAAGCAGCACTTGAGAGAAAAGGAGTTCACACTATGCGTGAGAAAATTGTTGTGTTTGGAAGTGCCTTCGTAGATCTCATGGGACGCACACCGCATTTGCCGGTTCCCGGCCAGACCTTGAAGGGAACGAGCTTCCGTCAGGGTACAGGCGGCAAGGGCTTCAATCAGGCGGTGGCAGCAAACCGTGCAGGTGCCGATGTGACGATGATGACCAAGCTCGGCAGGGATTCGCTTGCTCAGCTTCCGCTGAAAATGATGCAGGAGCTTCATATGCCGACCGATGGCGTGTTTTATCATGACGAGATCGCCACCGGCTGCGCTCTGATCCTGGTCGATGAAACGAGCGCACAGAATGAGATTGTGGTGATTCCCGGTGCCTGTGATACGATCAACGATTCCGATATTGCATCCGTGGTCGATCGCATCTGCGAAGCAAAATACCTGCTTTTGCAGTTGGAGATCAATCAGGATGCCAACGAGAAGGTCGCCCGTATGGCCAAGCAGGCAGGGGTGCGAGTCGTGATCAACACAGCGCCCTACGCACCGATGAGCGATGAATTCCTGCGTGGTGCGTATCTTGTCACACCGAATGAGGTCGAGGCATACGAAATGACGGATATCGAGGTTTGCGATGAAGAAAGTGCCCGCAAGGCTGCAGAGGTTTTCTTCGCCAAGGGTGTGGAGAATGTGGTCATTACCATGGGAAGCCGCGGTGCCTACATCCACGACGGTACGCACGGCGAACTGATCGAGGCCTATCGCGTCAAGGCAATCGACACCACGGGCGCGGGAGATGCCTTCAACGGCGGCCTGCTGGCAGCTCTGGCTGAGGGGAAGAGCCTCTTTGAGGCTGCCCGTTTTGCAAATGCTGTGGCGGCACTGGCTGTGCAGCAGATCGGCGCAACGGCAAATGCGATTACACGCGCAGAAATTGACGAATTTTTGGAGAATCACTGATGGAAAAAACATTTGAAGCCCTCGGTGTGAGTGAATATATTCTCAAGGCGCTTGCCGAGCAGGGGGTCACCTTGCCAACGAAGGTGCAGCTCGAGGGCATCGGGCCGCTCCTTGCATGGAAGGATGTTATCGCCAAGGCACCGACCGGCACGGGAAAGACCTTTGCCTTTGGCATCCCGATGATCGAGCACATCGAACCTGAAAGTGAGGAGCTGCAGGGGCTGATCCTTGCACCGACACGCGAGCTGGCATTGCAGATCTGTGACGAGCTGCGCGGTCTTCTGACGCATCGGAAGGATGTACGAGTGGCCGTGGTCTATGGCGGTCAGCGCATGGAGCCGCAGCTCAAGGCACTCAAGGCCAAGCCGCAGATCCTCGTGGCCACCCCGGGCCGTCTGATGGATCACTACAACCGCAAGAATATCCGCTTTGACAAGATCAAGACCGTCATTCTCGATGAGGCTGACCGTATGCTCGATATGGGCTTTTTTGACGATGTCACGGCCATCTTGAACCGTATTAAAAACCGTGTGAATCTGGGTCTGTTCTCTGCGACGATCTCGCAGGAGGTGCAGACAGTGAGCTGGATGTATCAGCGCGACGAGGTTGAGATCACCGTCGAGGCGACCAACGAATCCAAACCCGACATTGATCAGTTTTCCATCACCTGCACACGCCTGGATAAGCTGAATGTTACCTTGCAGCTTCTGCGCTCGGGCGCATTTGAACGCGTGATCATCTTCTGCAATACCAAGGCGATGTGCCAGCGATTGACGGAGGATCTCAAGCGTGACGGCATCCACGCCGACTGCCTGCACGGCGACATTCGTCAGGCGACTCGTGAACGCACGATGGCGGCCTTCCGTCACGGAAAGCTGCCGGTTTTGATCGCCACCGATGTGGCCTCCAGAGGCATCGATGTCGATGATGTGGACGGCGTGATCAACTACGACGTGCCGGAAGAAAACGAGTATTACATCCACCGCATCGGCAGAACGGGCCGTGCGAGAAAGAAGGGCATGGCATTCACCCTGATCGCCACCTTCCCGGAGAAGGCCAAGCTCGATGAGATTGCAAAATTTGCCGAATTTTCGATCACCTCGATGATGTTTGATAAATATGGCTGCCTGATCCCCGAGGAATCCGAGGAAAAGCCACAGCAAAGGAGGAAGTTCTGATGCGCCGTGCAGAGGAGGGCCTCCTGATGCTCACCTGCGCGTTGGGGCAGGCGGTGCAGCCGCTGACACCTGCGGAGTATCGCTATCTGTCTGAGCGCGTTCATCGATTTCTGAGGATCGATCCGGAGCAGGAGCTGACGACAGAACACCTGTTGTCCATCGGCTATCGGATGAGTGAGGCTGAGCGCATCGTTGCGCTGCTAGACAGGGAGGATGCCCTGCATCGCTATCTGGAAAGCGAGGATGTGGGCATCATGACCCGACTGGATCCGAAATATCCGCAGGGTCTGCGCAGGCTCAACCACGCGCCCCTGGTGCTGTTCTATAAGGGGGAAAGGGCACTTTTTGACAGCAGGTGCGTGGCCCTGGTGGGCGCACGCAAGGCAAGCGAGGCCTCCATCCGCTTTGCCGCGCGCATCGGTGAGCTTGCTGCGAAGGAGGGCTTCACCCTCGTTTCCGGAGGCGCTGTCGGTGCCGATCAGGCCGCGCAGCGTGCTTGTTTGAAGGCTGGTGGCCGCGTGATCTGTTTTGTGCCCGATGCACTGAAACGGTATCAGACAATGCCGAATGTGCTGTTTTGCAGCGATGAGGGGTTTGATTGCGAGTTCAGCGCAAGCCGTGCCTTGCGCCGCAACCATTTCATCCACGCAATGGGAGAGAAGGTCTTTGTGGCGGCCTGCTTGAAGCCGTCGGGCGGCACCTGGTCGGGGACGAGCTATAACCTGAACCACAACCTCTGTGAGGTATATGTCTTTGATGACGGCATGGCAGGGACTGCCGCACTGCTGCGACGCAACTGCACGGCTGTGGATGAATCCTTGCACAGTATTGCCGATCTGATGCCGGAGCAATTGTCCATTTTCGACTGATTTTTATCGAAACGGCGAAAAAAATAAATTTGCAATTGAAATTGACAAAGAATTGTGATATAATCTCCGTATATTATGTGGTCTTTACGCCCCAATATACGGAGGTTTTATATTATGTGTGGAATCGTTGGTTATCTCGGCAAGCAGCAGGCCGCGCCCATTTTGCTCGACGGCCTTGCAAAGCTCGAATACCGTGGCTATGACTCGGCAGGTGTCTGCGTATATAACGACGGATTTTGTGTCAGCAAGACGGTTGGCCGTCTGATGAACCTGAGCAGCAAGATCGACGGCGGCGCAGCGTTGACCGGCCATATGGGCATCGGCCACACCCGCTGGGCAACCCATGGCGCTCCTTCGGATGTCAATTCCCACCCCCACATTGCCACGAACGGCAAGATCGGCATTGTACATAACGGCATCATCGAGAATTACCTGTCGCTCAAGTTGTTTTTGACCGAGCATGGCAAGACCTTCCTGTCCGATACCGACACCGAGGTCGCTGCAAACTTGATCGAGTACCTCTATGAAGAAGAGGGCGACCTCCTCAAGGCTGTGCAGATGGCCGCCAAGCAGATGGAGGGCAGCTATGCCCTGGGCATCATGTGCATCGACCGCCCGAATGCCATGCTGGCTGTGAAGAAGGACAGCCCGCTGATCTTTGGCTTTGGCGAGGGCGAGAATTTCATTGCCTCCGATGTCCCGGCAATCCTCAAGTATACCCGCAAGGTCGTCTACCTCAATGACGGCGATATGGTCGATTTTACGGCCGATGGCGCGACCTTCTATAACTCTTTGGGCGAAGAAGTGTCCAAAACACCCGAAAATATCACTTGGGAGCTCTCCGCTGCGGAGAAGGGTGGCTATGACCACTTCATGCTCAAAGAGATCCATGAGCAGCCGAAGGCGCTGCGCAACACCATTTGCCCGCGCATCAAGGATGGCAGAGTCCGCATGGACTATCTGACCCTGACCGAGGATGATCTGCGCGGTATCCGCCGTATTTACATTGTCGCCTGTGGCTCTGCGTACTACGCAGGCTACCACGGCAAGTATATTTTGGAGAAGATCTGCCGCATCCCGGTTGAGCCGATGCTTGCCTCGGAGTTCCGCTACGCAGATCCGATCCTCGATGAGCATACGCTTGTTATCATCATCAGTCAGTCCGGCGAGACCGCTGACACTCTGGCTGCTCTCCGCCAGGCCAACAGCCTTGGGGCAAGAACCCTTGGCATCGTCAATGTTGTTGGCAGCGCCATTGCAAAGGCTGCAACGGATGTTATTTACACCTGGGCAGGCCCGGAAATCGCTGTTGCAACGACAAAGGCCTATTCCACACAGCTTTCTGTGCTGTACCTGCTGGCTCTGTACATGGGTGATCTGATGGGAACGCTCAGCACCGAAGAATATGATGCCATGATCTGCGCCCTGCAGGCTCTGCCGGAGCAGATCGAACAGACCCTTACAGCTGAGAAATTGGCTGCCATCAAGGACATGGCATATGATTGTCGCGACAATCACGATGTGTTTTTCATTGGCCGCAATCTCGATAACCCCACCTGCATGGAGGGAAGCCTCAAGCTCAAGGAGATCGCTTATGTGCATAGCGAGGCCTATGCAGCTGGCGAGTTGAAGCATGGTCCGATCTCCCTGATCGAGGAGAATACGCTGGTTGTCGCCGTGGCCGGAGTGGAAGAGCTGTTTGACAAGACTATGTCGAATGTCAAGGAGGTCAAGGCTCGTGGTGCCAATGTCCTGGGCGTGACCACTGAGAATATGGCAGAGGAGATCTGCAAGACGGTGGATCGCTGTTTGCTGGTTCCGCAGACGCATCCGCTGCTGCAGCCGAGCCTGAACATTGTGCCGCTGCAGGTGTTCTCTTACTATGTTGCGCTGGCAAGAGGCTGCGACGTTGATAAGCCTAGAAATCTCGCAAAATCCGTTACTGTAGAATAAAAACCGATCGGGCAGGGAAACCTGCCCGATTTTTGTATGGTGCAATGCTATGAAATAACGAGTCAAATTCCAATTTGTCAATTATTTTCATAAATGTTGATAAATTTTTTTCTTGCAAAGGCGGCAAGAATTCCGCATCACGAAACCGATCACCACAGGGGAACGATCCGCGTCAGCGTGCCGGGAGAGCGTCAAGAGAGAGGGCGGCTTGAAAACCGAGCTTGGCAGTAACGATTCGTTCAACGGAACGATAGGTTTTCTACAGCGCCTCTCTCTTGTCGTGTTCTTTGGTGACTTTCTTGCTCCTGCAAGAAAGTCACCAAAGAACAGGCATGGGGAGGCGCTGGAGCCTGCGGCTATTCAAACTTTCATGTTTTGTTACTGCCTACCCCGCCGCAGAGCCGCCCTCCCCATGACCCCTCCAGGCACGCTGCGCGTCGTCGTGACAGCGTTGTGGTCGTTTTTATCGAGGGCGACCGGAGCGACAAATTGGATTTTATCGAGTGGTTATGCAAGTGCTGTTGTAGGGAACGGCCATGGCCGTTCCGTATGTAGGAATTGTCGTTTTTGCCCCAAATTATGCAAAATCGAAACTTCTTCCTACAGAACGAATTTGAGCAGCTCAACAAATCCTAACCTATCAATGCGCGAGAAAACGCACCCGGTAAATGAACCGGGTGCGTTCTTAAAATACCTTATTTCTTCTTCAGAGCCTCGCGGATCTTCTCGCAGATGCCCTCGGCAGTCAGCTTGTACTCTGCCAAAACCGCTGCGGCAGTACCGCTGCGGCCGAACTCGTCGTTCACGCCGTGGCGGACCAGCGGAGTCGGGCAATTCTCGCTCAGGAACTCGGAAACCGCGCCGCCCAAGCCGCCGATGATGTTATGCTCCTCGGTGGTGACGATGCAGCCGGTCTCTTTGGCAGCCTTCAAAACAAGCTCTGTATCGAGAGGCTTGATGGTGTGCATATCGATCACGCGTACGCTTACGCCCTCGGCAGCCATCATTTCACGAGCCTTGAGTGCCATCTGCACCATGATACCCGTGGCGATGACGGTGACATCCTTGCCGTCGGCCAAAACGGAGCCCTTATCCAGCTCGAATTTGTAGCCTTCGATCTCGTCGGTGACATTCTCAACGGCACTTCTGCCCAGACGCATATAAGCCGGGCCGTCATAGTTGAGAAGGGCCTCGACTGCCAGCTTCATCTCGTGGCCGTCGCAGGGACACAGAACCTTCATGCCGGGGATGGCGCGCATCAGGGCGAAGTCCTCAATGCACTGGTGGGTTGCACCGTCTTCACCGACAGACAGGCCACCGTGTGAGCCAATGACCTTGACATTGAGGTTGGGATAAGCGATGGAGTTGCGAACCTGCTCCCATGCTCTGCCGGAGGCAAAGATGGCGAAGGTGTTGGTGAAGGGCTTGAAACCACAGGTGGAAAGGCCTGCTGCCACACCGGTCATATTGCACTCGGCAATACCCATGTCGAAGAAACGCTCGGGATACTTTGCGGCAAAGCCCTTGGTCATGGTTGCTCCTGCCAGGTCGGCATCAAACACCATCAGCTCAGGATACTTCTCTGCCAATTCTACGAGAGCCTCACCGTAAGCGGCTCTTGTTGCGATTTTGCCTGCCATATTACTTGCCCTCCAATTCTGCGATTTTTGCTTCTACTTCTGCCTTGGCTGCCTCGTACTGCTCGTCGTTGGGAGCCTTGCCGTGCCAGCCGTAGTTGTTTTCCATAAAGGAAACACCCTTGCCCTTGACGGTCTGTGCGAGGATGACGGTCGGCTTACCCTTGGTTGCCTTGGCTTCCTCGAATGCCGCTACGAGAGCGTCGAAATCGTGGCCGTCGACCTTGATGACGTGCCAGTTGAATGCGTCGAATTTCTTGTCCAGCGGCTCGGAAGGCATGACATCCTTCGTTGCGCCGTCGATCTGCAGGCCGTTGACATCAACAATCGCACAGAGATTGTCCAGATTGTACTTTGCAGCTGACATCGCTGCTTCCCAAACCTGACCCTCTGCGATCTCGCCGTCACCCAAGAGCGTATAAACACGGAAGTCCTTCTTGGCCAGCTTGCCGCCCAGAGCCATACCGACAGCAGCGGAGATGCCCTGGCCCAGAGAGCCGGTGGACATATCCACGCCCTTGACATGGCGCATTTCGGCGTGGCCGGAGTAGTGGCCGTTGATGGAACGGAAAAGCTTCAGATCCTCGACGGGGAAGAAACCACGCAGTGCGAGGACGGGATACAGAGCGGGGGTGCAATGACCTTTCGACAAAACGAAGCGGTCGCGGTCAGGACACTGGGGATTTGCGGGGTCAATGTTCATAACATTGAAATAAAGCGTGGTGATGGTGTCGATGGCAGAGAGGCTGCCGCCGATATGGCCGGAGGCTGCAGTGTGAACTGCGCCAAGACCAAGCAGTCTTGCTTCATAAGCCTTGATGGCAAGCTGCTTACCGGTGAGTTTTTCCATAAAATATGCGTCCTTTCTGAAATTGATAGTCAGTTTGTATGGCGCAGGATGCGCCCTGTGCGTAATTTGGAAAATTGAGATTACTTGCCGTACGTGGTACGCTCATAGTATTGAACGATTTCAAATTTGTTATAAACGGGTTGCGCCCATTCAGGAAGCGTATTGGTCAGCTTACCGTCTACCATAAACATTTTACCGCGGTGCATAACGGGAATGACTTCACGCACTTCGCGTTGGTACTGCATCCATACAGGGCCTTGCCATCTACAGAAGTCAAACAGCTCTGCCATCAAAAATGCCGGAGAGATCGTTCTGCCCTGTGCGCTGAAGTCTAAGTTAAGCACTTGCTTGGCCGCATCGTTTGCCCAGATAAAATAGGGCGTTGTGTAAAGATTTTCGCACCCTTCGGGGCTTAAGTCTGCGACATTGATGCCCATTTCTTCATAATAGCAGTTGCTCATACCGAAGGTCGGCTTATGGTCGCCGAAGAAGAGGAGCACCACGGGTGCTTCATCATCACGGAAGGTATCAACATACTCGACCAAATAGTGCATACCGTCACACACACTGTTGAGATAGTTGTTGACCAGATAGTAAGCCTCGTCGCTGATGCCCTCATGAGAAACGAATTGTGCGCCATCCAAGCTCTTGCTGTTATATGGGCTGTGGTTCTGATAAGTGACGGTGAAGGAGAAATACGGCTGAGAATCAGCGGTTTCCTGCGCATAGATTCGCGCAAGCTCAGGGAAAAGTACGCGGTCATAGGCGTATTCTTCTGTCGTTAGATTCCGGTAATGATTCTCCATGAACAGATAGCGGTCAAAGCCCAAGCGTTCGTTGATCACATTGCGACTGTAGAACCAATCGTGACCCGGATGAGAGCCGTCGGTCTGATAGCCCTGCTCGGAAAAATAATGCACAAAGGAATTTGTTTTCGCATGGTACTTCGGCTGCGGATAAGTAAAGCCTGTTAAAAAGGCGCGCTCTGCGTTGATCGTTTCGCCGCCGACACTGTCGGAAATCAGACGGCCGGTGTAACATTCTTCCAAAAGCGCATGGTACTGCGCATAGGGGTCTGAAACAAACTTGATCTGCTCAAATTGAGACAAATCGGAGAAGCTCTCGATCATGGTAACGACCACATTGACCTTTTCGGGGATGTCCGCATCGGAGAAAGCGCTCAAAATCTCCTGCGCTGTTTCCTGGCTGTAATTTTCAGGCTCACCCTCAAACAGATCATCCACAGAATGCAGGAAGGAATAAAGCGTCCCATGCGAAGCGTAGTTCTCGGCGTCTTTCCACACGTTAAAGAGACTGTTGTTCGTCTGGCGGTCGTAAAGGCCGTTGTCGGCATAGACATCGGCAAAGAAGCCGCCCACCAGAATGCACACAAGTGCTCCGGCTACGCGCATATACCATCGCCGCTTGTTGATGCGGTATCTTGCATATCGTAAAAGTAGCACGATACCAAGGAGCCACAGCGCAATGGACACAAAAAACACCCAGGGGAATACAAGCTCGTACTGCCCCATGATGCCTGCGCCCTCGCTGACATTGAAAATGTCGCTTGCCACGAAGGGGTCGCCACGCAGCGCGACCTTGAAATAATTGACAAAGCTGATGACCAACAACACCAAAGCGGACAGAGCGTAAGAGATCCACGCCCGATTGGTGATAAAATACAGCAGTGCGACCGGCACAATGCACGGCAGCAAATTCAAAAATAAAATCGTCGGCTCATGAAAATACGAAGAAAACCGACCTCTGGACAAATCCAGTGTGCTGATCATCAGGCACAAAAGACACAAGCCAAAAGAGGAGAGCACAAGCGAGCCTGCCGTCAGCCATGCGGATTTTCTTCCCGACAGCCTTGGCGGCGTTTTCAGACGCTGCCAAAGCCGACCGACCTTTTGTTTGGTTTTCACTTTAGTATGCGAGCTTCTCGGTCAGATATGCCTTCAGCTCGGAGATGGGGATACGAACCTGCTCCATGGAGTCGCGCTCACGGACGGTGACAGCGTTATCAGCCGGCGTGTTCTCGTCACCGACGGTCTGGAAGTCCACGGTGATGCAGAACGGAGTGCCAATCTCATCTTCGCGGCGATAACGCTTGCCGATGGAGCCGGCATCGTCAAAGTCAACCATGAAGTCCTTCTGCAGATCACGATAGATCTCTTCGGCAGCGGGGGAGAGCTTCTTGGAGAGCGGCAGGATGGCAGCCTTGAACGGAGCCAGTGCCGGGTGCAGACGAAGAACGGTACGTACATCATCCTTGCCGTTCTTGTCCTGTCCGACAACCTCTTCGTCGTATGCATCGCACAGGAAGGCCAGGAAGCTGCGCTCGACACCGAGGGACGGCTCAATGACGTAGGGGACATAGTGCTCGTTCTTTTCCTGGTCGTAGTAGGTCATGTCCTTGCCGGAGGTGTTCTGATGCTGGGTCAGGTCATAATCGGTACGGTCGGCCACGCCCCACAGCTCGCCCCAGCCGAACGGGAACAGGAACTCAAAGTCGGTCGTAGCCTTGGAGTAGAAGCAAAGCTCTTCCGGATCGTGGTCACGCAGACGCAGGTTTTCCTTCTTCATGCCGAGGTTCAGCAGCCACTGCTCGCAGAAGCCGCGCCAGTAAGCAAACCACTCCAGGTCGGTGTTCGGCTGGCAGAAGAACTCCAGCTCCATCTGCTCGAACTCACGGACACGGAAAATGAAGTTGCCCGGGGTAATCTCGTTGCGGAAGGACTTGCCGATCTGACCAATGCCGAACGGCAGCTTACGACGGGTGGTACGCTGGACATTGTTGAAGTTGACAAAGATGCCCTGAGCGGTTTCCGGACGCAGGTAAACGGTGTTCTTTGCGTCCTCGGTGACACCCTGGAAGGTCTTGAACATCAGGTTGAACTGACGGATGTCAGTAAAATTGTGCTTGCCGCAGGTGGGGCAGGGAATCTGATGCTCCTCGACAAAGGCCTTGAGCTCATCGTTGGTGAAAGCATCGATGGGCTTGGGAAGCTCCAGACCCTTCTCAGCGCAGAAGCTCTCGATGAGCTGGTCAGCGCGGAAGCGCTCCTTGCACTCGCGGCAGTCCATCAGAGGATCGGAGAAGCCGCCGAGGTGACCGGAAGCGACCCAGGTCTGCGGATTCATGAGGATCGCGGAGTCCAGACCGACATTGTACGGATTTTCCTGGACGAATTTCTTCCACCATGCGCGCTTGATGTTATTCTTCAGCTCCACACCCAGAGGGCCGTAATCCCAAGTGTTGGCCAAGCCGCCGTAGATCTCGGAGCCGGCAAAGACATAGCCTCTGTTTTTGCATAGAGCGACGATTTTTTCCATGGTTTTTTCGTTGTTTTTCAGCATAATCAGCCTCCAAAAATTTTTCTTCTTTAACACATACATTATACCCCCAAAGCCCTGCCATGTCAATATCGCATAAAGAATAAAAATGCTTTTCAAATAGCACAGAGTGTGATATACTTACCTTGTATACGATACGATCCGCCTCTCCCATTGCGGTCACAATCTGACGACAGAACGAAAACAATCCTTCAAAGGAGGTTTTTTATGGACGTTTTATATTGGCTTGAATCGATCCGCAACCCGTTTTTGGATGCCATCATGTCCTTTTTCACCCTCTTTGGCTCGGAGCTGATGTTCATCATCATCGCCCTGGCCATCTTCTGGTGCGTGGACAAGAAGGAGGGCTACTACCTGCTCTTTGTCGGCTTCTTCGGCACGATCCTGAATCAGTTTTTGAAGCTCGTGTTCCGTGTCCCCCGTCCGTGGGTGAAGGATCCAAACTTCAATATCGTCGAATCTGCCCGCGCCGATGCCGGCGGCTATTCCTTCCCTTCGGGGCATACGCAGAATGTCACGGGAACCCTCGGAGGCCTTGCTCGCTGGAGCAGGAACTGGGGGATTCGGGTGCTGTGCATATCGGTGCTGCTGCTGACGTCGTTTTCCAGAATGTATCTGGGTGTGCATACACCGCTGGATGTCGGTGTTTCTCTTGCCATTGCGGCGGTTCTCGTTTTCGTGTTCTATCCGATCATGAAAAAGGCCGTCGACGAGCCGAAAAAAATGATGTATCTGCTTTCGGTGATGGTGCTGCTGTCCTTCGCTTTTGTGCTGTATGCGAATCTGGCGAGCTTTGACGGCGCTGCGGAGAATATCTACGAGGGGCGCAAGAACAGCTACTCTCTGCTGGGTGCCCTGCTCGGCTTTTGCGTTGCCTATCCTTTGGAGCGCAGGCACATCAACTTCAGTGAAAAAGCACCGTTGTGGGCGCAGACGATCAAACTGATCGGCGGTTTGGGCGGCCTGCTTGCCATTAAGGAGGGGCTGAAGGCGCTGTTTCATGCCGTCGGCTTTACATGGCTCGGCACAAATGCCATCCGCTATTTTGCCATCGTGCTCTTTGCCGCCTTGGTTTGGCCCCGTGTCTTCCCTTACCTGAACAAGGAGGGTGAAAAATGATCGCTGTATATATTTTGCTCGGCCTTTTTGTGCTGGTGTTTGCGCTGTCTTATCTGATCATGCGTATCGCCTGCGGCAGAAACGACCGTTATACCAAAAATTTCGACAAAATGCTCGACACCAAGATCTATGCTGACTGCAAGGATCTGATTGTGCAGGGGAAGCAGTGGTTTGATACGCAAAAACCGCAGCAGGTGCAAACGTGTTCCTTTGATGGCCTGCGCTTGGCGGGCGAGTTTATCCCCTGTGAAAATGCCCGTGCGACGATCCTTATGTTCCACGGATGGAATGCTTCGCCCGAGACGGATTTCGGCGCAGGTCTGCCGTATTATCAGTCGTTGGGGCTGAATCTTCTGCTTGTGCATCAGCGCGCGCAAGGCAAGAGCGAGGGCAAATTCATGACCTTCGGAGTCCGCGAACGGCACGATGTCCATACTTGGGTCGCTTGGCATAAGGAGCGCTTTGGGGATCTGCCGATTTTGCTGGCGGGACTTTCCATGGGTGCCTCCACCGTGCTGATGGCAGGTGGTCGGGCGTTTGACCCACTGGTCAAGGGTGTGATTGCTGATTGCGGATTTACCTCGCCTTATGAAATTATCCACAGCGTCGTGCGCTCACTCGAGCTGCCGGCGAAACCCATTACCGCACTGATCGGTATGCAGACAAGGCTGTTTGCCGGCTTCGGCCTGAAGGAATATTCCACGCTTGAGGCGATGAAGACCTTCACCCTGCCGGTGCTTTTGGTGCACGGAGAGGATGATACGTTTGTGCCGTGCGATATGAGTAAGGCGGCCTACGAGGCCTGCACAAGCAAGGATAAGACCTATTTGTGCGTGCCGAAGGCAACGCACGGCAAGAGCTTTGTCGTGCAGCCGGAGGAGTACCGGACAGCCCTACGCAACTTTGTTTCCCGCTGTCTGAACTAACAAATTCCGATTTATCGCCCTGATTATCGTATCTCGTTGTAGGGTAGGGGCATGCCATTACCGGCGGCAATCGCTACGATTTTGCCGGAAGCTACTGCGAATACGGGTCTGTTTCTGCCGGTTGAGGCATGCCTCAACCCTACCGTGGCTGTGCAACAACAGACAGCAAAATCGGAATTACCGAGGAGAATGGATATGAATATAAAAGTCAAAAAATTACATCCGAATGCCAAAATGCCGTTCTACGGCACGGAGTTTTCTGCAGGTGCGGATCTGTGCGCCTGCCTGGACGAGCCCGTCACATTGCAGCCAAATGAGACCAGAATGATCTCCATCGGGATTGCCGTGGAGCTGCCGGTGGGCTACGCGGGCCTGATCTTTGCACGCAGCGGCCTTGCCTCGAGGCGCGACCTCGCGCCTGCCAACAAGGTGGGTGTGGTTGATTGCGATTATCGGGGGGAATGGTTCGTGCCGATGCACAACCACGGTCTCGAGCCGCAGACCATCGAGCCGGGTGAGCGCATTGCTCAGCTGGTGATCACGCCGTATCTGACGGCGAAATTTGTCGAAAACGAAAATCTTTCCGAGACCGTTCGTGGCAGCGGCGGCTTCGGCTCCACGGGGGTAAAGTGATGTTTTTACCGATCAATGCCAAGGAAATGGCCGCTCGCGGCTGGGATCAACCGGACTTTGTCTACATCATTGGCGATGCCTATGTTGACCATCCCTCCTTCGGGCCTGCCATCATCAGCCGTGTGCTGGAAAGTCACGGCTACAAGGTCGCAATCTGCTCTCAGCCGGATTGGAAGAATCCAGATTCCGTCAATTTGTTCGGCACACCGAAGCTCGGATTTCTGGTTTGCGGTGGCAATATGGACTCGATGGTCAACCACTATTCTGTCAGCAAGCATCGTCGTAAGACCGATGCCTACACCAACGGCGGTGTGATGGGTAAGCGCCCGGACTACGCCACCACGGTCTACTGCAACCTCATCCGCCAGACCCATCCGGATGCGCCCATCATCATCGGCGGCATCGAGGCGAGCCTGCGTCGACTGGCGCACTACGATTACTGGTCGGACAAGCTCAAACGCTCGATCCTGCTCGACTCGCAGGCGGATATTCTGATCTATGGCATGGGCGAAAAGGCGATCGTTGAGGTTGCTGACTGCCTGCGTGACGGCTGGGAGGTCAAATACCTGCACCACATTGACGGCACGGCCTACCGCACGACCGAGGTGCAGGTGGAAAATGCCATCACGCTCCCAAGCTATGAGGAATTATGTAAACTGAAATCCAAGTATGCCGAGAGCTTCTACATCCAGTATTGCAACACCGATCCCTTTGTGGCAAGACCGCTGATCGAGCCGTACGGACGGGAATTTGTGGTGGTCAATCCGCCGCAAAAGCCGCTGACGACCGAACAGATGGATGCGGTCTATGACCTGCCGTACGAAAATACCTTTCACCCGTCGTATGACAAGGGTGTCCCTGCCATCTCCGAGGTGCAGTTTTCCCTCGTGTCGAACCGTGGATGCTTTGGCGGCTGTGCATTTTGCGCCTTGACCTTCCACCAGGGACGTATCGTGCAGACGCGCAGCCACGAGTCGCTCATCAAAGAGGCCGAGCGCCTGACTAAGCACCCGGAGTTCAAGGGTTATATCCACGATGTAGGTGGCCCGACTGCCAATTTCCGTGCGCCTGCGTGTGAAAAGCAGCTGACGAAGGGTGTGTGCCCGACGAAGCAGTGTCTGTTCCCATCACCTTGTAAGAATCTGAGGGCGGACCATCAAGATTATGTAAACCTGTTGCGTTCTTTGCGTTCTCTTCCCGGGGTTAAGAAGGTCTTTGTGCGCAGCGGTGTGCGCTTTGACTATCTTCTGGCTGACCCCGATCCGACCTTCTTCAGAGAGCTGGTTGAGCATCACATTTCGGGACAGCTCAAGGTCGCACCCGAGCACATCTCCGACGAGGTGCTCAAATACATGGGAAAGCCTCGCCATGAGGTCTATCAAAAGTTCTGCCGAAAGTACGAAAAACTCAACGAAAAGCTGGGGAAGAAGCAGTTTTTGGTGCCGTATCTGATGAGCAGCCACCCTGGCTCCGGGTTGAAGGAAGCCATTGAGCTTGCGGAATATCTGCGCGATATCGGCCACAGCCCCGAGCAGGTGCAGGACTTCTATCCCACACCGTCGACGCTGTCGACCGTCATGTACTACACGGGACTTGACCCGCGCACGATGAAGCCGGTGTATGTGCCGACCGATCCGCACGAGAAGGCCATGCAGCGTGCGCTGATCCAGTATCGCAATCCGAAGAATTATTTCCTGGTGCATGAGGCGCTGACGAAGGCCGGGCGCACCGATTTGATCGGCTTTGACAAGCACTGCCTGATCCGTCCGAAGCAGGGAGAGAAGGTCAGAAAGGCCGAAAAGCCTGCTGCCAAGCCTTTGAAGTCTGCAAAAAAGTCGCAAAAACCCCAAAAACAGCAAAAACTGACCAAAAAGCCGTTGCCCAAGCAGCCTTCCCCGTTGCTGATGGCCCAGGCTGACCGGTATTTGAAGAAACGAAAGAAGAAATGATATGATATATTTAGACAACGCCGCCACAACGAAGCCGCATCCTGCGTGCGTTGAGGCTATGAGACAGGCTTTGACAGAGCACTGGGGCAACCCGAGCGCGCTCTACCGTTTTGGGATCGACGCAGCGCGACAGCTGCGCACTGCCCGTCAGAGTGTGGCTCAGGCACTCGGCGCACCGACCGAGTGTGTGTATTTCACGGCCTGTGGAACGGAATCGGACAACTGGGCGATCTTCTCGTCCGCAGAACGCCTCGGCAAGCGCGGCAAGCACATCATCACGAGCGCTGTGGAGCATAGCGCTGTTCGCAAGCCGATGAAAAAGCTCGAGGAGCAGGGCTTCGAGGTCACTTATCTCATGCCTGATGCCAAGGGAAGGATCACGGTCGAGGCATTGCAAAATGCGCTGCGCAAGGACACAATCCTGGTTAGCATCATGATGGTCAACAACGAATCAGGCGCTGTGATGCCGATCGAAAAAATGGCGAAGCTGACGCATAGTGTGTGTCCGAATGCGCTGTTCCACACCGATGCTGTGCAGGGATTTTTCAAGGTGCCGTTTCGCGCGAGTACCCTCGGTGCTGATATGATCAGCGTTTCCGGCCACAAGGTGCACGCGTCGAAGGGGGTTGGTGCGCTTTATGTCCGCTCGGGTCTCAAGCTGCCGCCGTACCTGATCGGTGGTGGTCAGGAGGGTGGCCTGCGCAGCGGAACCGAGGGCCTGCCGCAGATCATGGGCTTTGCTGCTGCCTGCGAGGCACTTTTGTCCGAACGCATGGCCAACATTACGCGGCAAAATGAACTCAAGACCATGCTCCAGGAGGGACTCAGATGTATTGATGGTGTGAAACTTCTCGGTGCGCAGGAGGCACCGCATATCGTCAATCTGGCAGTGCGCGGGCTGCGCTCGCAGGGGCTTCTCAATGCCCTGCAGGACAGAGAGATCTGCGTTTCGGCCGGCTCGGCTTGCAGCAAGGGGCACCGCAGCCATGTTTTACAGGCGATGGGTGTCGATCCCGAGCTGATCGACGGCTCGATTCGTGTTTCCCTCTCGAGTGAAACGACCAAAGAGGAGATCGAGACCTTCCTTGCGGCTATGCCCGAAGTGATCGCTTCTCTGAAATAAAAAATGGGAGTGTAAAAAAGTCTCTTTTTCTATAAATACTGCCGACAAAAAGTGGAAAATTCCCTGCAAAATACAGGAAGGAAATCCTGATTTTGCAGGGAATTGTTTTGTCAAATTTTCAATTTCGGACTTTTTTGCAGTCCCGTTTTTCATTACAGTTCATTGCGGTCGTAGCGCTTGAAACCGTCGCCCAGAACCTGGTGGGCATCTTGCAGAATGACGAAGGCATTCGGGTCAACCGTGTTGACCAGCTCCTTGAGCTCTGCAAGCTGCTTGCGCTTGACGGCACTCAGGATGACACATTTTTCCTGCTGCTTATAGTAGCCCTTGCCGTAAAGCTGCGTAACACCGCGGTCAAGCTTTTGGGAGATGGCCACGCTGACCTCGTCGTGCTTGTCGGTGATGATCAGAGCAACCTTGGCAAAATCCATGCCGTAAATAAACTTGTCCAGCACAGTGCTTGCCAGATACAGCGTCACGGCACTGTAGAGCGTGTTTTCCAGCTGACGGTAGACGATGCCGGTAGCGATGGCGGTGCCGAGATCGAACACGAGGATGATCTTGCCGATGGGGAAGTTGCGGAATTTGAGCTTGAGCAGGCGGGCGATGATGTCCACACCGCCGGTAGAGGCGCCTGCAAGAAAGACCGTTCCGACACCCACACCGATCATGGTACCGCCAAACAGCGCAGCCAGCATCGGCTCGACCTCGGGCGGCGGGATGAGGGCAAAGAGGTCAAACAGCGCCGAGCTGCAGGCCATGCCGAACAGCGAGGAGAAGAAAAAATATTTTCCGATCTGTCGATAGCCGCAGATGAACAGCGGCAGGTTGATGATCGCCGTCAGAATACCGACGGTCATCCACGGCGCATCAATGGCATAATCGATGAGCATGGCGATGCCGCTGACACCGCCGCAGTTGAAGCCGGCGGGGGCCAGGAACAGGTCGAATCCCAGGGAGAATATGGCGCAACCTAAAATGACCATTCCGGCATTGCGCAACAATTCAAGTTTTGTGTGTTTCATATTACAGCTCCAGACTGATCTGCTTTTCTGCTGCGTCCTCATCCTTGATGAGTGCACCGGCCGCAGGAAGAGAACGTGTGCGATAACGGCTGAAATTGACGATGCCGCTCTGATCGGCGAGGACGGCACGGTGCACGAGCGCCTTGCGCTTGAGGGTCATTACGGCAACACCCTGCGTTGCGCGGGTCGTCTTGGGCACAAGCTGCGCTGTCGAGAAGATGAGCGCACGACCCTCGGTGGAGTACAGGGCGATCTGTGTTTCTTCCTTGAGCAGGAACACGGCTTTGAGGGCGCTGCGATCGGAATAGGCGCCTGTGAGCTTACGGCGGTTGGACTTGGTCTGATAGGCCGACAGCTCGACCTTAGCGACCTTGCCGTTTTCAAAGACGAACAGGACATTGCCCGTATAATCGCCGGGGAAGCAGACCTCAAGGACATTCTCGCCCTCGTCGAAGCCGAGCTTGCTGGGCAGGTAGTCTCCCAACAAGGAGGCCTTGCTGTCATCAAAATCGGCACAGCGGGCCTTGTAGACCTGCTGCTTGTCGGTGAAGACCATGATCTCGGAGGAATTGGTGGTTTCCAGGGAGAACTTGAGCTCGTCTCCCTCCTTAAACTTCTGCTCGCCTGACATGCGCAGTGATTGCGGTGTGATCTTCTTGAAATAACCCTCGCGGGAAATAAAGACGGTCACGGGGTAGTCGGGGATGGGTTCCTCCTCGGCCTCCTCGGTTTCCTCGCTGCCGTAGACGATGCCGGTGCGGCGGTCAGTGCCGTACTTCGCGGCGATGGCCTCGAGCTCCTTGATGATGATATTTCGAACCTTCTTTTCGCTCTTGAGGATCTCCTCGAGCTGCTCGATCTCGTCGACCAGCGTTTCGACCTCGGCGGTACGCTTGAGGATATATTCCTTGTTGATGTTGCGCAGCTTGATCTCTGCGACGTATTCTGCCTGCAGCTTGTCGATGCCAAAGCCGATCATCAAATTTGGAACGACCTCGGCCTCACTTTCGGTCTCGCGGATGATTCGAATGGCCTTGTCGATGTCGAGCAAGATGCGCTTCAGACCCTTGAGCAGATGCAGCTTGTCGGCCTTTTTCTGCTTTTGGTAGTAGACTCTGCGGCGTACGCAGTCGGTTCGCCATGCCGTCCATTCCTCGATGATCTCACGCACACCCAAGACTTTCGGCATACCGGCGATCAGGAGATTGAAGTTGCAGCCGAAGCTGTCGCTCAGCGGCGTAGCCTTCATGAGCTTCTGCATCAGCTTCTCAGGATCGACACCGCGCTTGAGGTCGATGGTCAGCTTCAGACCTGACAGATCGGTCTCGTCACGCATATCCGAAATCTCACGGATCTTGCCTGCCTTGATCAGCTCGGAAACCTTGTCTATGATGGCCTCGGTTGTGGTGGTGTAGGGGATCTCGTAAATCTCGATGAGGTTGCCCTCCTTGAGATAGCGCCAGCGGGCGCGCAGCTTGACGCTGCCGCGGCCGGTGCGATAGATCTCCTCCATCTGCTGTGCGTTGTACAGGATTTCGCCGCCCGTGGAAAAATCGGGTGCAGGCATCAGACCCAGAAGATCGCAATCGGGATTGCGGATCCATGCGGCGGTTGCGGCGCAGACCTCGCGCAGGTTGAACGAGCAGATGTTGCTCGCCATGCCGACAGCAATGCCCATGTTGGCTGAGACCAGCACATTCGGAAATACGGTGGGCAGAAGGGTTGGCTCCTGCATGGTGCCGTCGTAGTTGTCAACAAAATCCACCGTTTGCTCGTCGATCTCACCGAAGATCTCGTGGCAGATCGGCTCGAGCTTTGCCTCGGTGTAACGTGAGGCGGCATAGGCCATATCACGGGAGAAGACCTTGCCGAAGTTGCCCTTGGAATCGATGAAGGGAACCAGAAGGGCCTCATGGCCTCGGGCCAGACGCACCATTGTTTCGTAGATCGCTGCATCACCGTGCGGATTCAGGCGCATGGTTTGGCCGACGATGTTGGCGGATTTGGTTTTCGGGCCGGAAAGCAGGCCCATTTTGTACATGGTGTACAGAAGCTTGCGGTGAGAGGGTTTGAAACCGTCGATCTCGGGGATCGCACGGGAGACAATGACACTCATCGCATAGGGCATATAGTTTGCGGTGAGGGTTTCGGTGATGGGCTGCTCCAAGACCTCGGCGCGTAAACCTTGCACGCGTGAGGTGTCGATTTTCTTTTTTACTTCAGAATCTTTTTTCTTTCGTGCCATATATAACTTCCTTCTCCATAAACGGAAAGAATTGTCTTTGGTGAATGACTAAGAGTGAATGGTGTAGGTATCTGCTTCGCAGATAAATTCTAATTTAGCGCTCTGATTACCGTTTTACACTGTAGGGGGCATGCCCCTCCCACGCGGTAAACGCTACAATTTCGCCAAAAACTCCCATAAAAACGAAATGTTTTTCTGCCGGTTGAGGCATGCCTCAACCCTACAAGGCGCGCCAAGGATGTCGCGCGCTACGGGTGCGTGCGTCAACGCCAAATTAGAATTTGTACAATTTACGAAAGATCTGCCAGGTCTAAATACTGGCTGCCGTTTTCTGCGATATAGTCCTTACGGCCTACCAAATTATCGCCAAGCAGGAGGTCAAAATAGATTGCAGTCTTTTCTGCATCCTCGGGCATGACCTTGATCAGGCGGCGGGTCTCGGGATTCATGGTCGTCAGCGCCATCATCTCGGGCTCATTTTCGCCCAAGCCCTTGCTGCGGGAGATGGTGCATTTCTGTTCACCGATGCGCTTGAGAATGTCGGTCTTTTCTGCCTCTGAATAGGCAAACCAGGTCTTGTCCTTGGTGTTGATCTCAAACAGCGGCGACTCGGCGATATAAACATAACCTTCCCGGATGAGGGTTGGCACCAAACGGTAGAGCATGGTCAGAATCAGCGTACGGATCTGGAAGCCGTCGACATCGGCATCGGTGCAGATGACGATCTTGTTCCAGCGCAGGGCATCCAGATCGAAGGTGGCCAGATCCTTGACGTGCTTGTCCTTGACCTCGACACCGCAGCCCATGACACGCAGCAGATCGGTGATGATCTCACTTTTGAAGATTCGGCCGTAGTCGGCCTTCAGACAGTTGAGGATCTTGCCCCGGACGGGCATGATGCCCTGGAATTCGGCATCTCTGGAGAGCTTGACCGAGCCCATGGCGCTGTCACCCTCGACGATGTACAGCTCGCGCTTGCTTGCATCGCGGCTGCGGCAGTCGACAAATTTCTGCACACGATTGGAAATGTCCAGCGAGCCGGAAAGCTTTTTCTTGACCGAAACTCTTGCGTGCTCGGCACTCTCGCGGCTGCGCTTGTTGACCAGAACCTGATCGGCGATCTTGTCGGCCTCGGCCTTGTTTTCGATGAAATAGACCTGCAGGCGACTGCGGAAGAACTCCGTCATTGCCTCCTGGACAAATTTATTGGTGATCGATTTCTTGGTCTGATTTTCATAGGAGGTCTGCGTGGAGAAGCAATTGGTGATCAGAACGAGGCAGTCGGCTACGTCCTGATAGGTGATCTTCGACTCGTTCTTGGTGTACTTGCCGGTCTGCTTCAGGTAGGCATCGATGGCATAGACGAAGGCATTTCTTGTAGCTTTGTCGGGGGAGCCTCCGTATTCGAGCCAGGAGGAGTTGTGATAATATTCCTGACGACTGACATTGCGGGAGAAGCACAAGATGGCGCTCATCTTGACCTTGTACTCGGGGCGATCGTCGCGGTCGCGGCCTTTTCGCTCGGCCTCCCACAGCTGCGGCATGGTGAAGGAATTGCCCTCGGTCAGTTCGTTGATATAGTCAACGATGCCGTTCTCGTAGAGAAATTCCGTGGTCTCGAATTTGCCTCCGACCTGGTTACGGAAGCGGAAGGTGACACCTGCGTTGATGGCAGCCTGACGCTTGATCACGTCCAGATAATACTCGGCAGGAATATCGATGTCAGTGAAAACCTCCAGATCGGGCTTCCAATGAAACAGAGAACCTGTCTTTTTGCGATCGGCGGGTTCCTTCTTCATTTCGCCCACGATGTTGCCTTTTTCAAAGTGAAGGCTGTACTTGAAACCGTCACGGTAGATGCGCGCGTCGAAAAATTCCGAGGCATACTGCGTTGCGCAGGAGCCGAGGCCATTCAGACCGAGCGAGTATTCGTAATTGTTGCCGTCGTTGTTGTTGTACTTGCCGCCGGCATACATTTCACAAAAGACCAGCTCCCAGTTATAGCGCTGCTCCTTTTCGTTCCAGTCAACGGGGCAGCCACGGCCGAAGTCCTCGACCTCGATGCTCTTGTCTGCGTAGCGGGTGACGATGATCAGATCGCCGTGTCCCTCGCGTGCCTCGTCGATGGCATTTGACAAGATCTCGAACACCGCATGCTCGCAGCCGACAAGGTCGTCCGAGCCAAAAATAACGCCCGGTCGCAGACGCACACGGTCGGCACCCTTTAAGGCGCTGATGCTGTCGTTGCCATAAGTTTGTTGCTTTTTAGTCATAATATTCCTCGCACAGTTTGTGTATTTTGAGTATAATATTCCACTATATATAGTATAACCAACTTTTTCTAAAAAGTCAAGCAATCCGAAAGTTTGAGATTTTTTAATATAAGGACTTGTATTTTTGCGGATTTTGCAATATAATGATTAGGAATATGGATTTTGAGGAGGGCGAACGCAATGCCCGAGAAAGAAAAACAAGCTTCGAGGAAAAAAAGGTCTAAAACAACACCGCTGCAAAAGATCGCGGTCGTGCTCTTCACGCTCGTCGTGTGTGTGGTGACCTACATTGTCTATAAGGCTATGAACAGCGGTATGGGTCTGCCGGTCAACAATTTCGGCACGATCATCTCCGAGAAGACGACCGCAACGCAGCCGACGCAAACGCAGCTGGTCGATCCGACTCAGCCGCCTCAGACCACGCAGCCGACCGAGACCACGCGCAATTTCTCCGACGAGGAGATCGCAATGTTGTATATGAACGATATGACGCTTGAGGAAAAGATCTGGCAGCTGATGCTCGTGAGACCCGCGGCGGCCAATTCTCCCGACGGTGTGCAGCGCCCCGTCGGCGGCGTGTACTATGCGCCCGAGGACCTGACCGATGGCGCACAGCTTCCTGAGCAGCTTGAGCAGATGAGAACCAGCTATGAGATTCCGGTTCTGCTCGGGGTGAGCGAGGAGGGTGGCTCTGTGGCTCCTCTGAGCGCACTGGGCCTGACAGATCCGCTCGAGCCGATGGCGACCTACGGTGAAGCCGGGGATGAGCAGGCGGTCTATGACTTCAGTCTGAAGCTCGGCCAGAAGCTCTCCGAGCTTGGCTTCCACTTTAACCTTGCTCCCGTGGCAGATACGGTCAACTGGTACCCTGAGGATGTCGGAGACCGTTCCTTCAGCACCGATGTCGATGTCGCAGCCAAGATGGTCTCGCAGTCCGTCAAGGCTATGGGCGAGGGCGGCACGATCGCCTGCCTGAAGCACTTCCCGAATCTTGGAAGCAGCGCGACCGATGGCACAAACGATATTTCCTGGAGGCCGTATGCCAACTTCAGAGAGACGGACTTTGTACCCTTCCGTGCCGGTATTGAGGCAGGGGCACAGATGGTTCTGGTGTCGAACATGATGGCGCCGGATATGACCAACGGCGTGTATATGCCGTGCTGTATGTCGGAGAATATCGTGAACAATATCCTGCGTAGTGAGCTTGGCTTCAAGGGTGTGGTGATCTCTGACGACCAGAGCGGTCGTACCGATGCGGAGGCCTTTGTTTCCATCATCCGGGCCGGCTGCGATATGATCCTGATGCCCGCCGATGCACAGGCAGCCTTCGATGCCATCATCGCGGCGGTGCGTGACGGCTCGTTGAGCGAAGAGCGTATTAACGAGAGCGTGTATCGTATCCTGCTGATGAAGTGCGGTGCAAACATCATCGTTGAATAAGAAAAAAGCATTCCCGAGTAATCGGGAATGCTTCAGACTGTCGAAAAACGATAGTCTTGTCATTGCGAGACCGCCGAATAGGCGGTCGTGGCAATCTCGAAAGTTTGATTTTTATCTTTCTTTCGGTAGAATAGCAAACTTTCAGCACGAGATCGCCACGTCGCTGCGCTCCTCGCGATGACACGATAAGAACTTTTTTGACACGCTCAGCATTCCCGAGTAATCGGGAATGCTTTTTTTGAGCACGGTTGTTATGCAACGGAATTGACGGCACCCAGGAAAATGAAGCATCCGTTTACGTTGTCATAGATGCCCATCACGAACGGACGGTCGAGGGTGACGGACTTCTGCATCAGCGGAATGCCTTTGTACATAATCTCTACGCTTGTAGCGGCGCCGGCCTGCGTGCCCTTGGGATTGACGGACAGATAGGTCTGATGCACGACCTTGCCCAGCTTCAGCTCGGAGTTGCTCAGACGGCTGAAGTCTGCAGCATTGGAAAATGCATCGCTCATGCCCATGGCTGAGAGGATCTCGGAAAGCTCGGTCTTATATTCCAATTTGCATTGGGGCATCGAGGCGATAACATTCTCTTGACTTGCGTTTGCGATCGTCGAAAGCAGGCCCTCGCCACTCAGGGAGGCAAGATAATCAGCCATTGAAACGCCTTCGTTCGGCAGCAGGGCGACATAACTGTATCGGCCGCCCATGTAATCCTTCATGAAGCCGGTGGCCAGCGCATCTTGCAGGTAGCGGTTCTCGGTCGAGTGCATCATGCTGACGGTCTGCTCTCCGCTTGCGGCATGGAAGATGCCGTCGGAAACGGAGGTGGAAAAATACTCCTTTTCCCAGTCGGCATCGAAGGTCAGCGCATTGAGCAGATACATCACGGCCATGGGGTCGATCTTGTCGAGCAGTTTTTCAATGCGGCCGTTTGTGTGCTCGCTGACCCAAGCGTTGATGTCTTCGAGGGTCTTTGCGTCAAAATCCGCTCCGTAAGCACCCGCACCGTAGTAGCTTGCGTTGGTCTGCAGGAAGTCGGCTTTCGGTGCAAACGAGGTGTTGTGGCGGAACCAGATGGAGTTTGCACAGAGGATCTCCTCTCCTGCACGGCTTGAGAGCGTGTACAGATAGTCGTTGAGCTCGTCGGCGCTCATCCCCAGAACATTTTGCATTTGCTCCAGGGTCTGTGCGTCGGCACCGTTGGCGGTCATGGCCAGTGCCATATAGACGCTGTACGGAGAGAGGATGCAGTTTTCGCCGCTGTAGCTGTTTTGCAGCAGGCTGACAGCAAAATCGGCAGCGGCCTGTGCATGCTGCGCCGAAGGATCCTGCGCGGATACGGCCATCGGCTGAACATCCCTCATAAAATCAACCGTGCCGAGGGCACTGAGGGTGATCTCGTCGGTTTGCGTGGTTTGTGCCTCCTGTGCGGCACAGCCAAAGAGCTGCAGGGACATGACTGCAAGTAAAATGATCGACCAAAATGTCTTCATAAAAACATCTCCTTTGTTTGGGATCTGATGATTTGACGGTGAAACATTCCAAAGGTTCCCAATGTTTGAAAAAATCCAAGCCGGGGATGGCTTGGATTTTTATGTTCTTCTCAAAAAGATCTCGCCGCATTTGCGGCAGACGATCTTGGTTTGCCCGTGGCAGATCGGCACGGATTTGACCGCCCGACACGACGGACAGCGGAAATACCGCTTCTGCGGCCCATAGCGCAGACGGTTGCCGATGCGCTCCCTGCGCCGCAGCCAGAAGTCCGTGAAGCGCCGTCTCATGCGGCCTTACGCGCGTTGCGCGCCTCCTTGAGGATTTTGGCAAAGTACACGAAATACTTGCCAAACGACAGGAAAATCAGCGAAACGATCAGGATACTGTCTGCCAGAACGAACCAGTTCGGAGCGGCCATGCCAAACACGGGTTTCCACAGAATCAGGGTTCCCATGGACAGGTAGATCACCATGGTACACAGCTTGCCGTACCAGCCGGCAGAGTAAACGCTGTGGGTTTTGCGAAGCGCCATCAGCGTCATAATGCCGATGACTAATTCCTTCATGACCAATGCGCCGATGACCCACCAGTATTTCGAGTCCAACAGGCACAGCAGAACGACCAGCTGCGTGAGCTTGTCAGCCACGGGATCGATGGCCTTGCCGAAGTCGGAGACCAGATGGAAGGTTCTTGCGATCCAGCCGTCGACCACATCCGTCACGCCCGACAAAAACAGCACCAAAAACGACCATAGGGGATAGCCGTCTTCATAAAGGATCACGATCAGCGGGATCAAAAGCAGTCGCACAAAGCTTAAAATGTTGGGTAGTGTAAAGATTCGGTCAGTGTCGGCACGCTGGGCCTGCTCGATCTGCTGACGCTCGTTGTCACTCATAGTATCGCCTCCGAGGGAATTGTACCCATCTTTCTGCTGCAATTATAATATACGAATATCAACGCAACATCAATTTTAGATGAATTTTTGTTGATTTTTCTTTGCAACGGCCGCACAATATGATATACTGTGTGGGAAGAAAGGAGGCGGTGTCATGTTCCGAATTCTGATCGCAGAGGATGACAGCGAGCTTCAACAGCTTTTTTGCCGTGTTCTGACCAGAAACGGCTTTACGGCCATCGGTGTCAACGACGGACTGGAGGCACTGCAGACACTTGAGCATGAATCAATCGACCTGATCGTTTCCGATATTATGATGCCGCGGATGGACGGTTATCGACTGGTGCGAGCCCTGCGTGAGGGTGGCAGTGCCATTCCGGTTTTGATGATCACGGCCCGTGACGGCTTTTCGGATATGCAGTCGGGCTTTTTGGCAGGTGCGGATGACTATCTGGTCAAGCCGATCAATGTCAACGAGCTGGTTTTGCGCATCCATGCGCTGCTGCGTCGCGCCAAAATGGTTGCTGAGCGCCGCCAGATCATGGGACAGACGGTCTTTGATTTTGACTCCTTTACCGTCCGCCGCAACGCAAGCGAAACCGTCTTGCCACAGAAGGAATTTTTGCTGCTTTACAAGCTGGTTTCCTCTCCATCGCATATTTTCACCCGTCAGCAGCTGATGGACGACATTTGGGGCATGGACTCGCAGACCGAGGCGCGTACCATCGATGTGCACATCAACCGCCTGCGTGAGCGCTTTCGGGAGAATCCCGATTTTGAGATCATTACGGTGCGCGGCATCGGCTATAAGGCGGTGAGCAGCGGTGGATAAGAAGTATTCTCCCAGAATGCGGCTGTATTACTGGCTGATTCTGGCATTTATCGTGATTTTTTCCTTCCTGGCCGTGGCCAGCGGAATGTTCATTTTAGAGCATATGGGTGTGATCCGCAAGCTCAGCATCTCCACCCTTGTGGCGCTTTTGACCGTCACGCTGGTGTCGATCTCGCTGATGAGCTACTTCCTCGGACAGAGAATCCTGACCCCCATGGTCAAACTCAGCAAGGCTTCGAGAGAGGTTGCAAAGGGTAATTACAACATCACCGTCTCCGATTCGAGCAAGCTTGAGGAGGTGCAGACGACCTTCCGCAACTTCAATGCCATGGTCAGGCAGCTTGACAGCGTCGCGACTTTGAGCAACGACTTTGTTGCCAATGTTTCACACGAGTTCAAGACACCGCTGACGGCCATCGAGGGCTATGCGATGCTTCTGCAGGAGCCGGAGCTGACGGCGCAGGAACGTGAAGAATATGCCGAGAAGATTCTGCACAATACACACAGACTGACGAGTCTGGTCGGCAATATTCTAACGCTGTCGAAGATCGAGAGCGCACAGCTTGCGCCGCAGTATACGCACTTCCGCCTGGATGAACAGATCCGCCAGAGCGTGGTGCTGCTCGAGCCGCAGTGGAGTGCCAAGCGGATCGATTTTGATGTGCAGCTTTACAGTGTGCAGATGCACTCGTGCGAGAGCCTTTTATCCCATGTCTGGGAAAACCTCATTTCCAATGCCATCAAATTCAGCCACAACGGCGGCTGCATCGAGCTGAAGCTGCAGGAGCAGAAGGAGTGCGTGATCGTGACCGTGGCAGACCACGGCTGTGGCATTGGGCAAGAGGAATTGGGGCACATTTTCGACAAATTCTATCAAGCCGACACTTCGCACAGGGCGCAGGGCTACGGCTTGGGTCTGGCGATGGTCAAGCGCATCGTGGAGCTGCTCGACGGCCTGATCGAGGTCGAAAGCGAAAAGGAAAAGGGCACGACCTTCCGTGTCATCCTGCCCAAATGACTAAAGCGTGAGCCCCAAAGCAAGAATGCCGAGGTTTTTTTCATAAATGTCGTCAAATTGCGACAGCGGCAGGGGAGATTGCCCCATGCCAACCTCGACGGTGTAGCCCGGACGGTTGTAGGCAAGGATGAACCAGTCCTTGTAGCCTGCAAAACCTGAGGCGAAGGGGGTGTCCTCCAAAAGATAGCCGCTGACACGGGCGAAGCGTCTGCCGATCGATTCGGCCTCGGGCGGCTCGATATCAAGGAATTTCCAGTAAATAACCTCTCCCTGCGAGTGATACGACAAGGTCAGGCGGGGGTTGACAAGCCGAGTCAGATCATACATGGCTCGGCTTTCCTTTTGATCCAGCGGTGCAAGACCGACAAAATCCCGCGGCGCGGGTCGGTCAAAGCCGAGGGCAAATTTGTTCTCCTGCGCCTGCTCCCAGCGAGCGGGGTAGTTGAGGTTGAGATCTGTGCCGTTCAGATTCGCCTTCCAGCCGTCGGGGAATGGAATGGACGGGAAAAATGCTGCAATGTCTTGCGCAATGCGCACCTCCTGCGCACTTGCTGCGCCCGTGACGAGATCCACTCCATCGGGATTGACCATTGGGGCGAGGTAGAGCTGAGTCCGTTCAAACAATGTGCGTGCGTCCATGCCGAACAGACTTGTGCCACGGCTGACGGCCTCGGCATAATCCTCCAGGAATTTCATAAGCAAGGGTGTGGTGATCCACTCGTTTGCATGGTGCGAGGCGTTGTAGAGAACGGAACGATTCCCCTTGCCCATCTGCAGGAGCGAAACCGGTCTTTGGTAGTCGGTCGTCGTCAGTGTGCGGCTTGTCAGAAACGGATAGCGCGCCAGAAGGCCCCGGATGCACACCTGCAAAAGCTCGGAGGTAAAGGGTATATCGGTCGGAACGACGGGAAATCCATACGGCACGGTGATGTACTGCCCAACGGTCAGCCGCAGCGGTGAAACGGTCGGATTCGCTGTACGGATGGCATCGATACTCGTACCGAAACGACGGGCGATGCGGTAAAAGCTGTCTCCCGGCTGCAGCATATACCGCTCATAGCCAAGTAAGTATGGCAGGAGCTGCTGTGTGGTCAGCGTGTCCTCTTGTCCTGTGGGCGACAGTCCTTTTTGCTGCTGAAATGCTTCTAAATTCTGCACACCTGCCCTGCGCAGAGCCAAATCGGTCAAAGTCAAAAAAATCCCCTCCGGCACAGCCTATGCCGAAGGGGAGGTGTTTATTCGCAGCTTTCCATCAGCTCACCGAGGTAGCTGTGGGCGGTCAGGAGCTTGTCTAAGTGATAGTTCATCACAATGGTGTCCCGACGGGTGCACTTTCGGTTCAGAATGCCGTCACGGGGCAGACGGAGCATCAATGCATCCATTCGCTCCAGATTGTCGCTGGCCAGATCGCCCAGACAGTCCATGCCGCAGATGGCCTCGAGCTCCTGCACCATACGCTGCGCAAGCTGCAGACAGCCGCCGAGCAGGGCTTCTTCATCATGTTTGCGGTGGAAGAAGCGCTGCGCATGGTACAGCGAAAGCTCACGCTCGATCGAACGCAGCAGCTCCACGGACGGCTGCAGGTTGGGAAAACGCTCGTAGACCACGATGCTCTCCAGATCCTTCGGCACCTGCTTGCGGATCTTTTTCAGAAGGGAAAGAATGCGGCCTTTGTTGTTGTAGGGGCGGATGGCGATATTGACAAGCATGGCCGTGGCAAGACCGACAGTGGTGTTGGCCATGCGCAGAGCGGCATCGCCCAAAAGATCCTTGCTGTGCGAGTTGTACATACATGCAGAGAGAAAGACAATGCACGAGAGTGTAATGGTGTAGGGGAATTTGAGCATATTGCACAACAGGATCAGAATCAGAATGCCCAGACCGATGACCCATGCGGGGATGGAGGCATGGAACAGATACAACACAAGATAGCCTACGACCGTGCCGAACAGAACGCTCAGAAGCTGTGTAATGCTCTGCCGGATGGAACGGTCAAGCGTTGTCTCCATGGCCACGAGGGCGCCCAGCGCAGCATAAAACATGGCATCTGGATTGTCGGAATACAGCTGCACGATGATCAGAGCGACCGTGATGGAGATCGCGGTTTTCAGCGTGCGCAGACCAAAGGGAAGATGTTTCATGGTAGTTCCTCCTTTCAGGCAAAGTATAGCAGAAAAACTGAAAAATGCAAGTGCATTTCGTATCGAAATGTGGTAATATGTTCATACGAGGTGAGAAATATGGCAATACGTACGGCAACGACGGCAGATCTGGAGCAGATGCTGTCGATCTATGCCTATTTTGTGGAGCATACAGCGGTGAGTTTTGAGTATGTTCTGCCGACAAAAGAGGAATTTGAGCGGCGGTTTTTATCGCATATTTGTACCTATCCGTGGCTTGTTTACGAAGAAAGCGGTATGGTTTTAGGCTATGCCTATGCGGGCAGAGCGTTTGAACGGGCGGCGTATTCGTGGAATGCGGAAATTTCGTGCTATCTTGCGCCGCAGGCCCGTCGTCGGGGCATCGGTACGGCGCTCTATGCCCAGATTGAGGAAATTCTGAGGCGGCAAGGCTGTCGCAAGGTCTTTGCGGTGGTGACCTCGGCCAACGAGGCGTCGGTCAGATTCCACGAGACCATCGGCTACCGTACCTGCGCGGTCTACCGGGATGTTGGCTATAAGCTTGGTAATTGGTATGACGTTATTTGGCTTGAAAAGTTCCTGCAGCCGCTGGGAGCGCCTGAGACATTCCCGATCCCATGGCAGGAGCTGAAGGATTGAGCGACTGTGTGCCCGAGTCTCGGATGCAACGGCATCGCATCAAATCCATGTGATATATTTACCATAATAATATTATGTAAACCGCAAAGACCTAAAAACCGCTCCGATTTGAAGATGCTGCAGCGAGAGAAATCACGAGGAAAGATGAGCAGTGCAGGAACGAACCTGATCGCAGGGTCACGGCGTACCGTGACCGCATCATACACCACGGGTAAGGGAGAGCTTGCAACATTTGCAACAAGCAGGTGTAATAAACCCAAGGAATCAAAAAACACCAAAAGCTTGGCAATCTTGCTGCGGTGCGAAAAATACAGAAGGTGGAGGAATCACAAATGTGCAAAACATCTTATAAGGGGAATTAGACGCTTATAGTAGGTATCTGATACAAACATTGTGTGAAGGCGGAAGTGTCACTACCCCCCCATGCAATTCTTGGCGCGATTTCATCGTTTTATTCAGACTGTCGAAAAACGATAGTCATGTCATTGCGAGACCGCCGAATAGGCGGTCGTGGCAATCTCGAAAGTTTGATTTTTATCTTTCTTTCGGCAGAATAGCAAACTTTCAGCACGAGATCGCCACGTCGCTACGCTCCTCGCGATGACACGATAAGAACTTTTTTGACACGCTCAATAAAACGATTTTTAAATCATTTTATCGAGAAACAATATTATAATGACCTGACGGACGAGGATCCTGCACGCTACGGAGGGATTTGTCAACGAAAAATCGGAATTTTCTCCCTCTTTTGGTTGACATAATCTATATTACGGTAAATTTCTGCTTGCGAAAAAATCGCCAACTGTCGAAAATTTATATTTTGACGGTTGACGATTTTTTGACACTCTGAGGCAGAGAAAGGCAGACGCTCACTGCCCTAAGTTTATGCCGTTATGCCTCAATAGCTGCGATCAGCTTGCCCAGCACCGGCTCGAAGGCGGCACCGTACCAGTGATTGTCCAGCTTGGCGGTTGCCTTGATGCACTCCATGGTGTAATTTGCGGCGATGGCGGCTGCGTCATAGGCGCTTTTGCCACGCACCAGCGCACCGACCAGGGCGGAGGCATAAATATCACCAGTACCGTGGCAGCTGTTGGGCAGCAGCTCATGCTCATAGTAGGCATACTTGCCGTTTTCAAGCACGACGATGCCGGTTCTGCCCTCTGCATAGGAAACACCTGTCAGGATGATGCCCTTGCAGCCGAGCGCTGTCAGCTTTGCAAGCAGCTGATCGATATACTCGCGGTCATATACCGTCTTGTACGGCAGGTCTGCCAGCAGAGCGGCCTCGGTGATGTTCGGCACGACAAAATCGGCCTTGGCGCACAGCGAGCGCATGGCTTCGACAAAGGCCATATCAAAACCGGGATAGAGCTTGCCGTTGTCTGCCATGGCAGGATCGACCACGGACAAACCCTCAGCCTTTTTCGTGGTGTCCAAAATCATCTTGACATAGTCAATCTGCTTGGTGCTGCCGAGATAGCCGGTGTAGACGGCATCAAAGCAGATGCCTTCCTTCTGCCAATGTGCGTTGATGGCAGGCATATCCTCGGTCAGGTCGCGGAAGGTGTAGCCGCTGAAGCCGGCGGTATGGGTCGATAGGACGGCCGACGGCAAAACGCAGGTCTCGATGCCACAGGCGGAGATGATCGGCAAGGCGACCGTCAGCGAGCACTGGCCGACGCAGGAGATGTCCTGAATGGTCAAAAGCTTGGGATAAGTCATAGGAAAACCTTCTTTACAAATTGATTTTTTTACAGTATAATCCTCCTGTGGTCTTGTGTAAATACTCAGAAAAGGATATTTTTATATAACCAGATGAAAAAATACTATCTAATATATCAGCAGATCCGCTCCAAGATTCTCTCGGGAGAATACCGGAGCGGACAGAAGCTTCCATCGAAGCGTGTTCTGGCAGATATGAACGGCTGCAGCCTTATCACTGTGCAAAGAGCCTATGCGATGCTTGAGGACGAGGGCTACCTCTTCACGCACGAGCGCAGGGGCTATTTTGTTGCGCCCATCGAGGCAAGCGGCTTGCGCAGTGAGGAAAATCGTACGCACCGTTATCTGCCCGAGCCGACCTGTAGTCAGCGGCAGGATTTTGAATATTCTGTGTGGTTTCAGACGGCGCGCAAGGTCCTGAGCGAAAAACGGGAGCTGCTTCTGGAGAAGGCTCCGAACAAGGGTTGCGCGGTCCTGCGCAATGCCATTGCCGACTATCTCTATCGCTATCGGGGAATGTTTGCCCAGCCGGAGGATATCATCATCGGCTCGGGCGCAGAGCAGTTGTATCAAAGTGTGGTGCAGATTTTGGGCAGAGAGCGCATCTACGGTATTGAGGATCCTTGCTATGAGCAGATCTGCCGGGTCTACCAAAGCGAGGGTGCTGAGCTCTGCTATCTGAAAATGGGTACCGACGGCATCGAAACGGTTGAGCTGCAGAAACACTTCGGCGTCCTCCATGTGACGCCCTTCCATTCCTACCCCTCGGGTGTGACGACCTCGATCGCAAAACGCTACGAATATCTGAAATGGGCACAGCAGAACGACAGCTACATTGTCGAGGACGATTTTGACAGCGAGTTTTTCATCCCCATGCATCCGATTGAGTCGCTCTATGCCCTGAGCGGCGATCAGCGCGTGATTTACATCAACACCTTCTCTAAAAGTATCTCGCCGTCGATGCGCATTGGCTACATGATCCTGCCGCAGAGCCTGCGAAAAACCTACGAGCAGGCCTTGGGGGAATTTTCCTGCTCCGTGCCTGTGATGGACCAGTATATTCTGGCGGAATTCCTTGCAAACGGGAGCTTTGAACGGCATTTGAACCGCATGAGAAAAAAATTAAAAAATATGCAAAAAACACTTGACAATAAACAAATGTTGTGGTAGACTAAATATGTGCTTAGGAACAACAACCAAAGGCGGTGAGGAAATGACACAAAGAGAACGACAGATTTTACGTTGGATCGAGGAAGATCCGATGATCTCACAGGAACAGCTTGCGCAGAAGGCAGGCATCACACGCTCCTCCGTTGCCGTCCACATTTCCAATCTGACTCGCAAGGGCTACATTGCCGGCAAGGGCTATGTGGTTCGCTCGGGAAGCTATGCCGTCGTTGTCGGCGGTGTAAACATGGACATCGGCGGCCGCTCGAAAAACAGCCTGATCGCCAAGGATTCCAATCCCGGCAATGTGACGATGAGCTTGGGTGGTGTCGGACGAAATATCGCCCACAACATGAGCCTGCTCGGTGTGGATGTGCGATTTTTGACCGCTATGGGCGACGACCTCTATGGTCAGCGCATCGCCTCATCTTGTGCGGAACTCGGCATCGATATCGGCCACGCGCTGAGGATTGAGGGCGGCGCAACACCGACCTATCTTTTTATCAACGACGCCGACGGCGATATGGCCCTGGCTATCTCGGATATGGACATCTGCGAGAAGATCTCTCCTGCCTACCTCGCCTCGAAGCTCTCGCTGCTAAACAATGCACAGCTTGTTGTGGTCGACACCAACATTCCGGTTGAGTCGCTGGAATACCTGGCAAACCATTGCACGGTTCCGATCTTTGCTGACCCCGTCTCCACGACGAAGGCACAGAAGCTCAGAGGGATTCTGGGCAAGCTCCACACGCTCAAACCCAACCTCATTGAGGCCGAGCTCCTGACGGGCGTGAAGGTCACGGACGAAGCGTCTTTGCGCCTGGCTGCAAAGACCCTGCTGAACACGGGCCTGCGCCGCGTGTTCATCTCCATGGGAAGCAACGGCGTCTTCGCCGCCGACCACAACGAAATGAAGATCATCCCCTGCTTCAAGGCCGTGATGCGCAACGCAACCGGCGCGGGTGACTCCTTTATGGCTGCTCTTGCATGGGCCTACCTGCAGGGCACCGATCTGGAAAACAGCGCAAAGGCCGCAGCTGCCACCGCAGCTATGGCGATCGAAGCAGAAACCACCATCAATTCTGAAATCACCGCTGACGCCGTGCGCGCACGGATGAATCAATAAAATTAAATCTTGGAGGAAATTATCATGTTGAACAAGTATTTGGACATCAAGCCCGAAGTCGCTGAAGCTCTTGCAGCCGGCAAGCCCGTAGTTGCTCTCGAATCCACCATTATTTCGCACGGCATGCCCTATCCGCAGAATGTGGAAACCGCTCTGGCCGTGGAGCAGATCATCCGTGAAAACGGCGCAGTTCCCGCTACCATCGCTGTCATCGGCGGTCGCCTGAAGGCCGGTCTGACCCCCGAAGAGATCGAGTACTTCGGCAAGAAGGGCCTCGACGTTGCAAAGGCTTCCCGTCGTGACCTGGCAGTCCTCTGCGCTCGCGGCGAGGACGGCGCTACCACCGTTACCACCACCATGATGATCGCCCACATGGCAGGCATCAAGGTCTTTGCTACCGGCGGTATCGGCGGCGTGCATCGTGGCGCTGAGACCACCATGGACATCTCCGCTGACCTCGAAGAGCTGGCTCAGACCCCTGTTATGGTCGTCTGCGCAGGTGCAAAGTCTATCCTTGACCTCGGCCTGACCCTCGAGTACCTCGAGACCCACGGTGTTCCCGTCATCGGCTACGGCACCGACAAGCTGCCCGCATTCTTCACCCGTGACTCTGAGTTTGGTGTTGACTATCGCATGGACACCGCTGAGGAGATCGCAAAGGCATTCAAGACGCAGAACGAAATGGGCCTGCGCGGCGGTATGCTTGTTGCCAACCCCATCCCCGTCGAGTATTCCATGGACAGCAAGGTCATCTCCGCTGCCATTGACCAGGCTGTGAAGGAAGCTGAGGAGCAGGGCGTCCACGGTAAGGAGACCACCCCGTTCCTGCTGGCCAGAGTCACTGAGCTCACCGGCGGCAACAGCCTCGAGTCCAACATCCAGCTGGTGTTCAACAACGCCCGCCTGGCTGCAAAGATCTCTGCTTCCTACTGCGAGAACTAAAAATTCCTTGAGTAGCAATCGAAAACGATTCTACTCGGATCATATAAAGTCCAAGGCCGCATCGGATTTGTCCGATGCGGCCTTGGTCTTTCCGTCTGTCGAGGCAGCCTGTCAAAGTTCAAAAAGGCGGCAAGATGAGTAACCGAAGTCTTTACCTCGACCCGCCTTGCAAGAGTTTCCTTGAAAGTCTGCATTTTTCATCTTCCTTTCTTAATTTTGGGTATGAAAAAAGCACCCTCTCGGATGCTTTCGTCATTTATGAAATTTGGGCATAGAAAAAGCACTGTGCAAATTTTGCATAGTGCTTTAGTACCAAGCGATTATGCCGTTTTCTTTGTATGATTTGGCTTCAAAAAACTCTTTGAGCCGCTTGCACAGCTTAAAGGCGAATCTGTTTCCAAAGTCATCTGCAGACGGACTCACAACCGCAGTTTCGCCAGTCTTTTTGTTTACGGACACTATCCCTGTTTCGCCGTGTCCTTGTGGGTAATAGCAATATAAAATCAAATTGCCGTCTTCTTTATGCAGTTGGTATTTCAACATAAAATCACCTACTCAAGACCGTTAACTTTGAGATAATCACGCAACGCCATAGTACAATTATATAGGCTCTCGGCTTTTTCGTGAGCTTCGTCAAACGACATACCACGCGCCATGTATTCCGCTTCTATAGCTTCGTGACGCATTAGAATCAGATCGTGCGCCTGTATTCCGCGCCCAGCTCTTAGCCGCTGAATTGATTCAGCGATATCGTAATCCTCGCAAAAGTATGTAAATCCCTTTTCGAGTTTGTGCTTGGTATAAAAAAAGTGATTAACTGCGACACCGACAGTATTTTTATCAATGTCTACGTTCGAAGATATAGCGTTGACTATGCTATCACGATTTGAATTTCTGATGCTTGCATAATATGACTTTGCATGTGCATCTCGCTTTGAAAAATCAGGGCCATTTTTTGATGTCAGTGCGCCCTTTGCCTCTGTATCAATTATACCATAATTTTCAGAATTTTCAATACTTTTGGCGGCTTTTAGGTACTTTTTTCAAATTCTTTGAAGTCCTCCGTCTTATCAAGTCTGAAAAATTCAGCTCGTTCGTTTAAGACTTTCAGCTCGTTTTCGTCAAGCTTGGAGCGAGGCTTTTTGAGTGCGGTGCATCGGCAATTGCAATCCTCCGCAGGATCACCAAAATGCAACGGCATCAAGGCGTTTTACGCTGTCGGCATCCTTGTTGCCATTTCGACATCGCAGGAAAAATATTTCAAGGGATTCCTGTTACGGTAAAATTTGAACTCCGCCATAGAGTTTACATAATTATATTATGGTAAAACGACTGCCAGGGATCGGAGCGTGGATAAAAAAGAAAACCGCAGACCGGTAGGAGGCCGATCTGCGGAGTCCGAAAAAAGAAAAGAGGAGAAAATGAAAAAATGAAACGGTTTTGTTTACGGTTACATAATACCCTAAAATTGTTAAGATTATAACCGAAAAGAAGTTAAGAATTTATTAAGTTGCAAAAAATCGAACGGTGTCAAACGCGCTCGAGGGGCATACGATGAGGTGAGGGGAGGGAGAAGGATGGAACGCTATTGCTTTACTTTTCGTTCGATCACGTCGGCGATGCAGGCACAGCGGATTTTGCGGCAATCAGGGATCGTGAGTGAGCTGCGGCGTACACCGCAGACGATCCGTACAAACGGCTGCGGATATTGTCTCTTTGTACGCGACTATTGGGCGGCATGGGCGATTTTGAAAGGAGAGAGCACCTTTCAAAAATGCTATCAAAAGGGGCCTGACGGCTGGCAGGAGGTGGCACAATGATCTATTTTGATGCGGCTGCGACGACCCTGCAAAAGCCGCCCTCTGTGGCACGGGCGGTATTCTTGTCGATGCACACCTGCGCAAGCGTTGGAAGGGGCGGCCACCGTGCAGCCGAGCGTGCAGCCGAAACGGTCTTCTCCTGCAGACAGGCGGCAGCGCAGCTGTTTGACTGTGAAGCGGAGCAGGTGGTTTTTACTTCCAATGCCACGCATGGGCTGAACATCGCCATCCACTCGCTTGTGCCCGAGGGGGCAAGGGTGGTTGTCAGTGGCTTTGAGCACAATGCCGTACTGCGGCCGCTTGCAGCACGCAATGCGCAGCTGCTGACGGCAGGCAGAAGGCTTTTTGATCCACAGGACACGATTGCGGCTTTTGAAGATGTGCTCAAAACGCGGCCGTCGGCGGCGATCTGCACGCATTGCTCGAATGTTTTCGGCTATATTTTGCCGATCGGCCAGATCGCACAGCTGTGCCGTAGCTACGGTGTGCCGCTCATCATCGATGCATCGCAATCTGCAGGTATTTTGCGCCTCGGAATGCGTTCATTGGGAGCGAAGTTCATTGCCATGCCCGGACACAAGGGCCTCTACGGGCCGCAGGGCACGGGCATTTTGCTGTGCAGCGATGGAGGAAAACCGCTGCTGTTCGGCGGCACGGGGAGTCTGTCGGAGTTGCCGGAGATGCCGGACTTTCTGCCTGACCGTCTGGAGGCAGGGACGCACAATGTGTGCGGCATTGGGGGACTTTTGCAGGGCTTGCACTTTGTGTCGAAGCGGACGCCCGAGGCAATTTTTGCCCATGAATGCCGCCTGCGGCAGCTTTTGCACCACAAGCTGGAAGAGTTGCCGAAACTACGGCTTTTTTGCGGAGAATCGCAGAGTGGTGTGCTCTCTTTCCTCCCGCAAGGGCTCGATTGTGAGGACTTTGCAGCCCGTTTGGCAGCTGAGGGAATTGCGGTTCGCTCGGGACTGCACTGCGCGCCCTTGGCGCATCGGAGCGCTCAAACCGACCAAAGCGGCACGCTGCGAGTCAGTTTTTCGGCCTTCAACACGCCATCTGAGGTCTGCCAATTTGCCCGAACCTGCAAAAAACTGCTTCAAGAATTGTAAAAAGTCGCTTCAACCACTTGCTATTACCATTGAAATAGTATATAATCGAGAGGTTAAATAAAATAAGCGGAGTATATGCTTATGGATACGATGAAAGAATTTTTCAAAGATGTGGCGGATATGCTTCCGACCATCAAGATTATGGACATCATTGATATCGTGGCGGTGGCATTCATCATCTATGCCGTGATCATGATGATCCAGACCACGGGCGCTGCCCGTATCGCCAAGAGTATCATCATCATCTTGCTGTTGGCGGCCATCACCGACCTGCTCAATATGTATCTGCTCAATTTCATGCTCGACAAGATCCTGGAGATCGGATTGATCGCCCTGGTCGTTATGTTCCAGCCGGAGCTGCGCCGTATGCTCGAAAAGCTCGGCGGACGATCCTTCCGTGAGTTCCTGACCCTCAAGGAGGAAGAGCGTGACATTGACCGTGTGATCAAGCAGACCGTGCTGGCCTGTGAGACGCTGTCGAAGGAACGCACGGGCGCATTGATCGTTTTTGAGAACAAGGATTCACTGATTGATCACACCAAGATCGGCACGACCATCGATGCACGGGTGTCGTCGGAGTTGCTGAGAAACATCTTCTTCACGAAGGCGGCTCTGCATGACGGCGCGGTTCTGATTCGCCATGACCGTCTGGCCGCGGCCGGCTGCCTGTTGCCGCTGACCCAGAATCGTCAGATCAGCAGCGACCTGGGCACGCGTCACCGTGCCGCCATCGGCCTGAGCGAGGTCAGCGATGCGGTCGTCGTGGTCGTCTCGGAGGAGACCGGTACGATTTCGGTGGCCATCGGTGGTATGCTCAAGCGCCATCTGGCACCGCAGACCCTGGAAAAGCTCCTGCTCAACGAGCTGGCGCCTCGTAAGGAGGAGAAGTCTCGCAACCCCTTGAAGAAGCTGCGTGACAACATCTTCAATCAGAAGGAAAAGGATGATACCGATGCAGAAACATAAGATACTGGCGTTCTTGGCGGCGTTGGTCGTTTCCGTCGCGCTGTGGGTATATGCTGTGACCTTTGTCAATCCCGATGATACAACGACCATTTCGGATATCCGTGTCCGCTTCACCGGAACCTCGCTTCTGGCCACGAGAGGCCTCATGCTTACGGGCGGTGAGGAGCAATTCGTGGATGTGGAGGTTTCCGGGCGGCGCTCCGATCTGAAGGAGCTCAACAGCAGCAATGTTGAGGCGGTTGCGGATGTCGGCAATATCGATACGGCAGGCTCGTTTGAGGTCAGCTGGACGCTCAATCCGCCTGCAACGGTGGCCTCGGGCGATATTCGCCTGATCAATACCAATTCCAACCGTGTGAAGGTCAAGATCAGCGAGCGCCGCGACCGTGAGATCCCATTGGAGATCGTCTATGCAGAGGGCGAGATGGTCGAGGGTTATCTGCGCGGCGAGAGCCTGATGGATGCGCAGAGCATTGCCGTCAGCGGCCCGGCCGAGGAGGTCAGCCTCATCTCGAAGGCGACGATTGCGTTGGATCTGACCGAGGCAACGCAGACCTTCAGTGAGCAAATGAGCTTCTCCTTTGTCGACGAGCAGGGAGAGGTGATGGAACTGAGCGACTACACGACATGGGATGTCGAGACTGTCGGCGTGACGGTGCAGGTCCTGCCGTATCGCGACCTTGTGCTCGAGGCCGTGATCAAGGACGGCGGCGGCATGACGAAGGACGATGTGAGTGTGAGCTTTGAGCCGCGCAGCGTGCGTGTGACGGGTACGGCCGAGGCACTTGACAAGCTGGAGCAGACCTTGCGTGTCGAGCTCGACCTTGCAACGATCCAGGGCGATGAGAGCACGAGTCTTAAGCGCTCCGTGGAGCTTCCGCAGGGCGTTACCCGTATGGATGAGAATAATTCAACCAATATTTCCGTCGATGTGAAGATCTCTGTCAGCGAGGAGATCGACATCCTGCGCCTCCAGCTGAGCAAGGCACAGTTGGAGTGGATCAATGGCGCAGAAGGTGTGGACTATTTCTTTGCAGAGCCCGATCAGATCATCGAGATCCGCGGCAAGACGGATAAGATCAAGCTGCTGCGCGCAAAGATCAATGCAGGAGAGCTTTCTGTTATCATCCGCATTGATGTGGGGCTGATTGACCAGACGGGCATGTGCCCCTTGCAGATTGTGCTTCCCGAGGGCTTCGGCGTCGGTATTTTTAAGGAATATTCCGCTCGCATTGCCGATAGCACAAACCTGCCGGAGGCGCAGTAAGTTCGATGATGCGACAAAAAGCGACGGTTGACCGCGTTGTGAGCAATGCGCGGGCAGAGGTTCTGATAGTTCGACAAAGCGCCTGCAGTGGTGATTGCCACAAGTGCAGCGGCTGCGGTAGTGTGGAGCAGACCCTGCGCGTGACGGCCGATAACCTGATCTCGGCCAGACGGGGCGACATTGTCTACCTGGAGTCGGAAAGTGCGGTGGTTCTGTGGGCGGCGGTGCTGGTGTATCTGCTGCCGGTGCTGGCCTTTGTGAGTGCTTACCTTGCGGCAATGCCGCTGGGCTCCTGGGCGGCGGCTGTCGGTTTCGGCGCATTTGTGCTCGGATTTTTGCCGGCATTTTGCTACAATCGTAAAATCAAAAAACGCCCCCCGACATATTCCATCGTCGGCTATGTGAGATAATCATGTTTGGATACATCGTTCCCCGAAAAGACAAGCTTTCGGAGTCTGCCTCCGAGCAATACAAGGCCGCATATTGCGGCCTCTGCCGCAGCCTGAAGAAGCGCTATGGCTTCCATGCGCGATTCCTTGTCAACTATGACATGGTGTTTTTGTACTTCCTGCTGCAAAAGCAGCGACTTTCGTCCAAGCGGTGTTTTTGTCCGGCCAGGATCGTGTGCAGGAAAAACTGCTTGCCCAATGACGAGATTATGGGCTATGCAGCGGACATGAGTGTGCTGTTGTCGTATTGGAAGCTGACCGATGCGGTGCAGGACGGGAGCGGCTTCAGGCGATTTGGCTACAAAACGATTCGGCTGCTCTATCGCCGAGCGTACAGGAAGGCTGCGAGGCTGCATACGGATGCCGATGTGATTTTCTCGGAGCAGCTTTCCAAGCTGCGAGCTCTGGAGAAACAGAAATGCGCCTCCATCGACCGCGCCGCCGATGCGTTTGCCAGGATGCTTCACGGCTGCGCGGCATACATAACAGAAGAAAAACAACGGCGGACAGCAGAAATCCTGCTCTATCACGTCGGGCGGTTTTTATACCTGGTCGATGCGCTGGAGGATCTGCCGAAGGATCGGATGAGTGAGAGCTATAATCCGCTGCGCTACCGTTACGAATTACAGGAAAGCGGCCTGACTGAGGACGATTTGCGAGGCTTCATGCAAAGTGTCGATGCCTCGATCGATATGGCGGCCTCAGCTTTGGAGCTTCTGCAACCGTCTGAAAATGACGAGCTGCTGAAAAATATTATTTATTACGGAATGCCTGCGGTCCTCAAATGCGTGGCCGATGGCACCTTCCGTAAGAGAGGAAAACATGATGAAGGATCCCTATGAGGTATTGGGCGTACCGCACGGAGCTTCTGACGAACAGATCAAGAAGGCTTACCGTGACCTGGCACGCAAATATCACCCCGATAATTATGTGAATAATCCCCTGGCCGATCTCGCCCAGGAGAAGATGAAGGAGATCAACGAGGCCTACGATATGCTGACCAAGGGTGGCAGCTCGTATGGCAGCCATCGCTCGACCTATCACAACGCCGGTGCATCGGGTTCTGCCGATTTTCAGGCGGTTCGTCGCATGATTCTGTTGGGCAATCTTGATGCAGCGGAGGCACAGCTCGACGGCATTGCAAATCACAATGCTGAGTGGTACTATCTGCGCGGTATGATTGCGCAGCGCCGTGGATGGATGGATGAGGCAGCGCAGAACTACCGCATTGCGGTGAACATGGATCCGACGAACACGGAGTATCGCAATGCGATGAGTTCCGTCAGCGGTGGCTACACCTACCGCCAGCAGACCTATGGCGGCGGTTACGATCAGAGAGATGATTGCAGCGATCTTTGCACGACCTTGTTGTGTATGCACTGTTTGTGCGATTGCTGCCATTAAGAAAGGATGAAAAAATTGGTTTACAGCATGACCGGCTATGGCCGTGCAGTGCAGAGCTTGAACGGCAAGGAAATTACCGTCGAGCTGCGCTCGGTCAACAACCGTTTTTTGGATTGTAATGTCAAGATTCCCCGCGTGTTTTCCTATGCCGAGGATGCGGTCAAGCAGTGTGTGAAGCAGGCCGTCGCCCGTGGCAAGGTCGATCTGTTCGTTACTGTGCAGGTCACCGAGCAGGAGAATGTGAAGGTCGCCCTGAACCGCCCCGTGCTGGAGGGTTACCTGACCGCGCTGAGAAGCATCGCTGCCGATTACGAGGTGCGCGATGACATCGGTGCGACCTCGCTGGCTCGCTTTCCCGATGTATTCGTCGTGGAGAAGGAGCAGGAGGATGAAGAACAGATCGTTGCCGATCTGACGGCCGTTGCGACCGAGGCCGTTGCGGCCTTCAATGCCATGCGTGCAAGAGAGGGTGCGGCAATGGTGGAGGATCTGCGCAGCCGCGCAAGCACGATCCTGGCCTATGTTGCAAAGGTCGAGGAGCGCTCTCCGCAGACGGTGGCGGAATATCGCAGCCGCCTGGAAAACAAGCTGCGTGAGGTTTTGGAAAATACCAACATCGACGAGAGTCGAATTTTGACGGAAGCGGCTATCTTTGCAGACAAGGTTTGCGTCGATGAGGAGACCGTGCGCCTGCGCAGCCATCTGGCACAGCTCGAGACGCTCCTGACCGACGGAGGCGCGATCGGGCGCAAGCTTGATTTCCTGCTGCAGGAGATGAATCGTGAGAGCAATACCATCGGATCGAAATGTAACGACCTGGAGCTGACGCGCTATGTCGTGGAAATCAAGTCTGAACTTGAGAAGATCCGTGAGCAGATCCAGAACATCGAGTGAGGCACCATGGGACTGATCAATATCGGATTTGGAAATATGGTCTCCTCAGAGCGCGTGCTGAGCATCCTGAGTCCGGATTCGGCGCCCATCAAGCGCATGGTGCAGGAGGCCAAAGAACGCTCTATGCTCATTGATGCCAGCTTCGGCAGAAAGACCCGCGCAGTTCTGGTGATGGACACAGACCATGTGGTGCTCTCTGCCATCACACCTGAGGCAATTGCCAAGCGCCATGCGGACAAGATACTGCAGGCTGATGAGGAGGAAGTATGAAGAGAGGGAAAATTATCGTGCTTTCCGGCCCGTCCGGTGTGGGCAAGGGAACTGTGCTGCGTGAAGTGATGCGCAATCGGTCGGATCTGCAATTTTCAGTGTCGGCAACGACTCGCCCCATCCGTCCCAATGAGGTCAACGGGGAAAACTACTGGTTTATGGATAAGGCACAGTTTGAGCAGCTCATTTCAGACGATGCGCTGTTAGAATATGTGACCTATGCAGACAATTATTACGGCACCCCTATCAAGCCGGTGGAGGAAGCCATGGACAATGGCATCCATGTGGTTCTGGAGATCGAGGTGCAGGGTGCGATGAAGCTGTTCGAGCGCAGGGATGATGTGATCTCCATTTTCATTGCGCCCCCGTCGTTTGAGGAGCTGAAGCGTCGACTCCTGGGCAGGGGAGACACTGCCCAGCAAATTGCTGAAAAGCGTCTGCGCATTGCCCGATGGGAGTGCGAGGCCGCAAAGAAATATAAGTACGTCGTGGTCAATGACGATGTACAGCGTGCAGCCTCCGAGATCGATGCGATCCTGACGGCTGAGAGCTGCCGCAGCGAATACTATGAAATGATTTTACCCGAGGAGGAAATGTAATATGTTATATCCCGCAATGTCCAGCTTATTGAAGAATATCAAGAGCCGCTACCTGCTGGTCAATGTCGTGGCACGCCGTGCCCGTCAGATTGCCATCGAGGCAGAAGAGACAAATCAGCCACTGACGGAGAAGCCGGTCACCTTGGCCATCCGTGAGGTTGCCGAGGGAAAGCTGGTTGCACATATCAACGATTAAGGCTTTTTTGCGCGGACGAGCAAGCTCGTGCGCGCCTTTGAACTGTATGGGAGGGGTCTGAATGATTGCGAAAATTGCTGTTTCCGCTGCGATTTATGCCATCGACAAGCCCTACGATTACCGCATCCCCGAGGGGATGTATCTGCAGCCGGGACAGCGTGTCAGCGTACCCTTCGGCCGCTCGAACAAGCGTACCGAGGGTATGGTGCTGCTTTTGTCTGAGGGCGATGAGACGAAGCTCAAGCCGATCGAGCAGGTGCTCGATCCTGAGCCGATTCTGGATCGGGCCATGCTGCAGCTTGCGATATTTTTGACCGAGCGGTATTTTTGCACCTTCTATGATGCGCTCAAGGCCATCTTGCCTGCAGGAGTGTGGTTTCAGGAGAGGTGCAGCTACACCGTGACGGAGGCAAACTGGCAGGAGCACATCCATCGGCAGCCGACGGCGCAGGCCGTGATGCAGACGCTTGCAGACTTGGGCGGTTCGGCGCAGGAGAGCGTCCTGCGCAAGCAGTTTGATGAGGAGAGCCTGGAAAAGGCGCTGAAATACCTTCTGAAAAGGAAACTCATCTCCTGTCAAAGTGAGTCGCGTCGCCGCACCTATGAGAAAACCGAGCAGATCGCCGTGCTGGTCACATCAAATGAAGAGACGCAGCAGTATGCAAACAGCAAGAAAAAGGCTGCGCCGATGCAAAGCGCGATCCTGGAGCTGATGATGACCCTGGGCGAGTGCGCCGTCAAGGAGCTGTGCTATTTTACGGGCGCAAGTGCCGTGACCGTGCGCAGGCTTGCGTCGCTTGGCTATCTGCGGCTGTATGAGCAGCCACGTCTGCGCATTGACAAGATCGAGGCGGCGCAGGTCGATACGACGCTGCGGCTCAATGCCGAGCAGCGGACCGCCTACGAGGGCATCTGTGCAAGCAAGGGCGAGATCAGTCTTCTGTACGGTGTGACGGGCAGCGGCAAGACCTCGGTCTACCTTAAGCTGATCTACGACTGCCTTGCCCGAAACGAAGGCGCGATCCTGCTCGTGCCGGAAATTGCCCTGACACCGCAGCTTTTGTCGCTTTTTGCCGCACATTTCGGTGAAAAGGCCGCTGTTTTGCACAGCAGCCTGCGCATCACGCAGCGATACGACACCTACCTGCGCATTGCGCGTGGGCAGGCCACCGTGGTGCTCGGCACGCGCTCGGCGATCTTTGCCCCTGTTCAGAATCTGAGTCTTGTGATTGTCGATGAGGAGCAGGAGCATACCTATAAATCAGAAAATTCCCCACGCTATGATGCCCGTGAGGTGGCGATCTACCGCGCGAAAAAAGCAGGGGCAAGCGTGGTTTTCGGCTCGGCAACACCGTCCGTGGAGACGATGTATCGGGCCAATACGGGAGTTTACCGACTCTTTACCCTCAAGAATAGATTTAACCGCCAGCCGCTGCCACAGGTCGAGATTGTCGACATGAAGCAGGAGCTGAAAAATGGCAATGCAACGGCCATCAGCGGACCGCTGCTCGATGCCCTGCTGGATAATTGCAGCGCAAAACAGCAGTCGATCCTTTTTCTAAACCGCAGAGGAACGAGCCGCATGGTCGCCTGCGTGGATTGCGGCTATGTGCCAACCTGCCCCGGCTGCAGCGTGAATCTGACCTACCACCATGCCAACGGACGGCTGATGTGCCATTATTGCGGCAATTCGCAGCCGCTGCCCACGCGCTGTCCCGAATGTGGCGGTCATCTCAAGCAGCTCGGCTTCGGCACGCAGAAGGTGCAGCAGCAGCTGGAAATGATGCTTCCCGGACAGGAGGTACTTCGAATGGATGCCGACACTGTTTCGGCTGTTCATACCCACGACAAGCTGCTCGGACGCTTTCGTGACGAGCAAATTCCGATCCTGCTTGGCACACAGATGGTGGCTAAGGGCCTGAATTTTGAAAATGTGACCCTCGTGGGCGTGGTCGATGCGGATATGTCATTGTATGTGCCGTCGTATCGTGCGGCAGAAACGACCTTCAGCATGATCACGCAGGTCATCGGCCGTGCCGGCCGAGGCAGCAAGAATGGTCGTGCACTGATCCAAACAATGACACCGAAGAATCAGGTCATTGCACTGGCTGCGAGGCAGGACTATGATGCGTTTTACGACATGGAGCTGCCGCTCAGACGCCTGCGAGGCTGCCCACCGTACATGGATCTTCTGACCCTGACCTTCCACAGCCGCTTTGAGGAGTTGAGCTTCCGCGCTGCACAGTTTTTTAAGTCGATGCTTACGGCGCACCTGAAGAGTGAATATTATCGGGAAGAACAGGTGAATATTTTAGGGCCGGCACCCGCGCAGGTGGCAAAGCTCAACTATGTCTACCGCTGCCGCCTGACCCTGAGCTGCAAAAATACACGATCTTTGCGACAGCTTTTGGCGCAGCTGATGCGCCAAATGATGAAGGATAAGAATTACCGCGGCATTGGCGTCTACCTCGATGTCAATGCCAATGAATAGGAGAGCAATATGGCACTGAGAAAGATTTTAACCCAAGAGGAACCGACACTGCACAAGGTTTGCCGCAGTGTGACGAAATTTGATGATAAGCTTGCCGAGCTGCTTGATGATATGGTCGAGACGCTCTACGATTCCAATGGTGTCGGCCTGGCTGCACCGCAGGTGGGCATTTTGCGTCGTGTGGTCGTCATCGACACGGGCGATGAGGTGCTTGAGCTGGTCAACCCCGAAATTCTGGAAACGCACGGTGAGCAGGACGGCATGGAAGGCTGCCTGAGCATCCCGGGCGAATACTGGATGGTCAAGCGCCCCGAGCGCGTCAGAGCGCAGGCGCAGGATCGTGAGGGCAATTGGTACGAGATCGAGGCGGAGGGCTTGATCGCCCGCTGTGTCTGCCATGAGCTTGACCATCTCGACGGTCATCTCTATACCGAGATCGCCTATCGCAAGGTCACCGACGAGGAGCTTGCGGCACTGAGCGATGTGGAGGATGACGAATGAGAGTTGTTTTTATGGGCACTCCCGACATTGCTGCCACCTGCCTGCAGCGTCTTGTGCAGACGGAGCATGAGATCGTCGGCGTGTACACCAAGCCAGATATGCCCAAGAATCGTGGCATGAAGCTGGAAATGTCGGATGTGAAGAAGCTCGCTTTGCAGGCGGAGCTTCCCATATACCAGCCGACGACCTTCAAGGACGATGCGGTCTATGAGGAGCTGAAGGCCCTGCAACCGGATGTGATTGCGGTTGTTGCCTACGGCAAGATTCTGCCGCAGCGCATTCTGGACATCGCCAGACTCGGCTGTGTGAACATTCACGCCTCTGTTTTGCCCGAACTGCGAGGCAGTGGTCCCGTGCAATGGGCGATCCTCAACGGCATGGAAGAGACGGGTGTGACTGCTATGTTCATGTCTGCCCAGCTGGATGCGGGTGACATCATCGAGATCCGCAAGACCCCTATCGATCCGTATGAAAATGCTCAGAGCCTGCTTGACCGCCTGGCGCTCATTGGCAGTGAGTTGCTGTGCGATACCTTGACGGCCATTGAAAATGGTACGGCAAGCCGCACACCACAAGAGCATGACAAGGCGACCTATGCCCCGATGCTCTCGAAGGAGCTGTGCCCCATCGATTGGACGAAAAGTGGCCGACAGATCATCGATCATGTCCGTGGTTTGGATCCGTGGCCGGTTGCGACCACGACACTCAACGAAAAACGCTTCAAGATTTATGCCGTGCGCCCCGTCGAGGGCAAGACCGACCGTGCTCCGGGTACGCTGCTTGCTCTGACGAAGCAGGGACTGCAGATTGCCTGCGGTGACGGAGAGATCCTGATGATTACCCAGCTGCAGGCCGACGGCGGCAAGCGTATGGCAGCGGTGGATTACTTCCGCGGCCATCCGATCGAGCTATGACCGCTCGTGAGGCGGCGCTGCGTGCGCTGATCGTCTGTAGAAAAGACGGCGCATGGTCCAACGGTGCGATGAAGGAGCTCCTGCAGGGCATGGACCGCCGTGAGGCGGCTCTGGCGAGCCGATTGTGCTACGGTGTGCTGCAGAATCGGATGCTGTTGGATTTCTGGATCCGTGCCTTTGCCAAGGGGAAGCTGCAACCCGTGGTGCAGGATATTCTGCGCCTTGCGGTCTATCAGCTTCGCTTTATGGATAAAATTCCTGCCTCTGCAGCGGTTAACGAGGCTGTCAAGCAGGCAAAGCACAGCGCCAATTTGCAGGCCTCGCGTCTGGTAAACGGGGTGCTGCGCTCCATACTAAGGGCGGAAAGCCTGCCCGAGCCTTCCGACCTTGCAACTAAGTACAGCCATCCGCAGGAGCTTGTGACGCTGTTGGAGGCGCAATTCGGAGAGAAAACCGAGGCACTCTTAAAGAGCAACAACGAGGTACCGCCCATCACGGTGCAAGTCAACACCCTTAAGACCACGGCGGCCAGGCTGGCACTGTCCCTGGAGGCTGAGGGCATCGGCTTTGCGCCGCACGAGCACTTGGAAAACTGCCTGATTTTAGGCACGACGGGCAATTTAGAGCAGCTTTCGGCTTTCCGTGATGGCCTGTTCTATGTGCAGGATGCGGCCGCGCGCATGGCGGTCGAGGCAGCGGAGCTGAAACCCGGAATGCGGGTGCTTGACTGCTGTTCCGCCCCGGGTGGCAAGAGCTTTTGGGCGGCAATGTGCATGGAGAATCGGGGAGAGCTCATTTCCTGCGACATCCATCGGCACAAACTGAAATTGATCGAAAACGGCGCACAGCGCTTGGGTATCGAAATCCTTTCGACCTGTCTTGCGGATGCGTCGGTCAGAAACGACGAATGGATCGGGCAGATGGACACGGTTATCTGCGATGTGCCCTGCTCGGGACTCGGTGTGATCCGCAAAAAACCCGACATTCGCTATAAAGACCTGAAGCAGACGGAGGGCTTGCCCGAACTGCAGGGCAAGATCCTTGTAAATCAGGCCGAATATGTCAAACCGAACGGCACGCTGATCTACAGCACCTGTACGATCTTGCGCCGTGAAAACGAGGCCGTGGTGGAGGCATTTTTGCAAAGCCACCCGAACTTTACCGCGCAGTGGAGCAAGACCTATCTCCCGTGCGACGATCAGACCGACGGATTCTTTATCTGTAAACTCAGGAGGAAGCCTTGAAGGACATCAAATCCATGACGCTTGCGGAGCTGGAGCAGGAAATGGCGCAGCTTGGTGAGCCGAAATTCAGAGCCAAACAAATTTATACTTGGGTGCATCGTGGCGCAAGGAGCTTTGACGAGATGAGCAATCTGTCCAAGAACTTGCGGGAGCGTCTTGCAGAGAACTACGAACTCTACTGCCCGACGGCCGTGCGCAAGCTTGAGAGCCAGCGGGACGGAACCATCAAATATCTGTGGCGTCTAAAGGATGGAAACTGTGTGGAAAGTGTCTTGATGCGCTACCATCACGGCAACACTGTGTGCATCTCATCGGAGGTCGGCTGCCCGATGGGCTGCGCCTTCTGCGCCTCGACCCTCGGCGGTCTTGTGCGCAGGCTGACACCGTCGGAGATGCTTGATCAGGTGCTGTTCACCCAGCTGGACTCGGGTCTGCAGATCTCCAATATTGTCCTGATGGGCATCGGAGAACCGCTGGACAATTTCGACACGGTCTGCCGTTTTCTGGAGCTGGTCAACTCGCCCGAGGGCATGAACATCGGTATGCGCCACATCAGCCTCTCCACCTGCGGCATCGTCGACAAGATCGACCTTCTGGCGCAGAAGAATTTGCAGCTGACCCTTTCGGTCTCTCTGCACGCACCGATCGATGAGGTGCGCAGCAGGATCATGCCCATCAACAAAAAATACCCCGTCGATGTGCTTCTGGCCTCGTGCAAGCGGTATTTTGAGGCGACGGGCAGACGCATTTCCTTTGAATATGCTATGATCCGCGATGTCAATGATACGCAGGAGATTGCACAGCTTCTGGTCAAGAAGCTGCGTGGCATTGCGGCCCATGTGAATCTCATTCCGCTCAACGATGTGGAGGAGAGTCCTTTGAAGCCCAGCCGTCCGGATACGGTTCGGGCCTTCCAGCAGACGCTGGAGAAAAATGGTATACCCGCGACGGTTCGCAGGACCCTTGGCGGCGACATTAACGCCTCCTGCGGCCAATTACGCAGAAAATACGAACAATCCGCGCGAAAGGAGTGAAGTCCTATGGATGCTTGGGGATTGACGGATCCCGGCAATGTCAGACAACAGAATCAAGATGCCTTCCGCATTGTGAAGCTCAATGACACGGCGATGCTGTGCGTGGTCTGTGACGGAATGGGCGGCGCAAAGAGCGGTAATGTTGCTAGCAAGCTGGCAAGCGAGGTCTTCTGCGAGGAGGTCAAACGATCCTTTTCCCTCGAGATGACTCCACAGGAGGCAGAGCGCGTTTTGCGCTCGGCAGTGACCTTGAGCAACATTTCGGTCTATGAGCATGCCCAGCTCAGCGAGGAGTACAGCGGCATGGGCACGACTCTGGTTGCGGCATTGATCTATGAAAAGGCGACAATTATCGTCAATATCGGCGACAGCCGCGCTTACCACATCAACGCTGATGGTGTGCGCTGTATCACGGTGGATCATTCCGTGGTGGAGCTGATGGTGCAGCGTGGAGAGCTGACCCGTGAGCAGGCCAAGACCCATCCGAGCAAGAACCTCATCACCCGTGCCGTCGGCACGGCATCGCAGGTCTATGCCGATGTGTTTTATGTCAAGACCGAAAAGGACGACTGTTTGCTCCTGTGTACCGACGGCCTTTCCAATGAGATGGCCGATCAGGAGATTCTCTTTGAGGTCGCACACGGCACGCACAAGGACGACTGCTGCCAGCGACTTTTGCAGATTGCCAAGGAGCGCGGTGCGCCTGACAACGTAACTTCGATATTGATCGCTCTCTGATTTGGGCGTTACCATATTTCGGCTGCCGTTCGCCGTTGAGAACGGTATGAGATAGGAGCTATTATGGATGCTTACATAGGCAGACTGCTGGACAACCGCTACGAGATTCTTGAGGTCATCGGTACCGGCGGTATGGCAGTGGTATATAAAGCATTGGATCATCGCCTAAACCGCATGGTCGCAGTGAAGATCCTGAAGGATGAGTTGTCGAGAAATCAGGAATTCCGCCGTCGCTTCCACGCAGAATCGCAGGCGGTTGCCATGGTTTCCCATCCGAATATCGTCGGTGTTTACGATGTTTCGCGTACCGAGGAGTCGGACTATATCGTCATGGAGTTGATCGAGGGTATTTCCCTGAAGCAGTATCTGGAGAAGAAGGGAAATCTCAATTGGCGAGAGACATTGCATTTTTCGATGCAGATTGCCAAGGCGCTTGAGCACGCTCACAGCAGAGGTATCGTGCACCGCGACATCAAGCCGCACAATATCATGATTCTGAAGGACGGCACGATCAAGGTTGCTGACTTCGGCATTGCGCGCATCGGCTCGGCGCAAAACACGCTGACCCGCGAAGCGCTCGGCTCTGTGCATTACATCTCGCCGGAGCAGGCCAAGGGTGCCCGTGTGGACAACCGCAGCGATCTGTATTCGCTCGGTGTTGTCATGTATGAGATGCTCACGGGGGTGACCCCGTATGACGGAGAGACGCCGGTTGCAGTAGCTATTCAGCACATCAACGGTGCAGCGCGCTGCCCGAGTGAGCTGATGACGGGCATTCCGCTTGGACTGGAACAGATCACCATGCACGCCATGAATGCCAACCCCGATACCCGTTATGCTACGGCAACGGATATGCTGCGTGATATGGAGGAGTTCCGAAAGACGCCTGCCATCACATTCCGCTTTGGCGCAGCGGCACAGAGTGCTGCCGTCCGTGCGGCGGTGCAGCCTGCACCACGAACCGATGCCGAGCGTTATGTTTCCCGCAATACCCCCAAGACGGAAAACATGAGCGTCGAGCAGCGCCGTGCAGAGAGAGCCAGACGAGAGGCTGAGAAAGCAGAGGAGCGCCGCCGCAGAAATCTGACCATCGCTATCATCGTGGCAGCGGCCGTGCTGGTGCTTTTGGTCGTCATTTTGCTGGTGTCGATGTTCTCCGGCTCCGACGACGAGCAGGACGGTGGTAAGACGACCGCTTCCGAGGCAGAAGAGGTCGAGGTTCCCGATCTGATCGGTATGCGCCTGGAAGAGATCGACCCCGAGGATTATCCCGATGTGCAGGTCGATATCATCAACATCCGTGAGGAATACAGCACACGCTATGATGAGGGCTATGTCATCGATCAGTCGCCCGACGCAGGCGATATGGTTCCCAACGGCCGCCGCATTGAGCTGACGGTCAGCCTCGGCAAGAGCGAGAATGTCATCCCCGATTACACCGAAATGACGGGCGATGAGCTGATGAAATATCTGACCGACCTGAATCTGGGTCTGAAGATCGATATGCAGAAAATCAGTGACGAGACCATCGTCAAGGACTATGTCGTGCGCACCGATCCTGAGATGGGCACGGAGCTGACGAAGAATCAGAATGTCATCATCTATGTCAGCCTCGGCTCGAACAAGATGCCTGACCTGAAGGGCGAAACGCAGGAAAATGCGCAGAAGAAGCTCGATAAGATGGAGCTTGGCCTGCGCATCGAGATCGAAGAGGAGTTCAGCGACACTGTCAACAAGGGCTGCGTCATTGCGACCGACCCGCGTGAGGGCAAGGAGCTGCGTGAGAAGCAGACCGTCACGCTTTATATCAGCCTCGGCTCGAACAAGATGCCCGACCTCAAGGGCGAGAGCAAGAGCAATGCAGAGGCTCTGCTCAAGGCCATGGATCTGGGACTAAAGATCACCTTCCTGGATGAACCCAGCGACGAGGTTGAGGAGGGCAAGGTCACCCGTACGGATCCGCAAGCAGGCTCTGACCTGAAGCAGAACGATACGATCAAGGTCTATATCAGCCTCGGTGACGGCAAGGCTGAGGTGCCCGATGTGCTCGGAAGGAGCGCAGCAGAGGCTAAGAGTCTCCTCGAGGCAGCAGGCTTTGTTGTGAATATCAACGAAATTTACGATGAGACCGTGCCTGCAGGCCACGTTATCAGCCAGAGTGCACTGCCCGGCGACCGCGTGGAGGAGGGAACGACCATCACCATTGACGTTTCCAAGGGGCCGCAGCCGACCGAGCCGCCTGAGACGACCGAACCGCCGCAGCCGACCGACCCCACTGAAGCGACGGAGCCGTAACGCATGGCAGAATATGTAAGCGGATGTATCGTAAAGGCGCTGAGCGGCTTTTACTATGTCAGAACTTCGGCCGATGAGATCATCGAGTGCCGCGCCAGAGGAATTTTTCGAAAGGAAAAAATGTCGCCTCTGGTGGGCGACCGTGTCGAAATTTCGGTGGAGCGGAGCAAGGGCATGATCGAAAAGATCAAACCGCGAAAAAACAGCTTCCTGCGCCCTGCTGTGAGCAATCTGGATGCCCTTGTGATCCTTTGCTCGGGTGCAAATCCCGTGACCGATCCGTTTCTCATCGACCGTGTGGCTGCCATTGCGGGCGACCGCGGTGTTTCCGTGCTTTTGTGTGTGAACAAGACAGATCTGGACGACGGCAGCGACCTGATTGGCATCTACCGTCGGGCAGGCTTTGAAGTATTCCCAACGAGTGCCCAGACCGGTGAGGGTGTTGAGGCTCTGCACAAGGCCATCAGCGGCAAAACCGTGGCATTTACGGGAAACTCCGGTGTCGGCAAGTCGAGCATCCTCAACTGCCTGGATGCGCAGCTTGCCATCAAGACCGGTGAGGTCTCGGAAAAGCTCGGCCGCGGCCGTCATACCACGCGCCATGTCGAGCTGTACCGCCTTGCAGACGGCACGCAGATCATGGACACCCCTGGCTTTTCTTCCTTTGACACCGAGCAGATGGAGCTGATTTTGAAGGAAAATCTGCAGTATGCCTTTGCGGATTTTGCGCCCTATCTTGGCGCATGCCGCTATCAGAACTGCGCCCACCTGAAGGAACGCGACTGTGCGGTTTTGGCTGCGCTGCAGGAGGGGAAGCTGGAACCGACCCGCCATGCAAGCTATGCCCGACTCTATGAGAGCGCCAAAGAGATCAAGCTTTGGGAACTGAAATGAAGAATACAAGCTGCCCCCTGCACATACGCTGTGTGCAGGGGGCGGTTTTTATGTGTAAGAAGAATGAATTGTTTGGCTCATGCCTGATGGCAGTTGGTGCGGGTCTTTTGCTGTCGCTGATGTTTGCTTCGGAGTTTGCCATGGCCTTTATCGGCATCGGTTTGTTGGTTTGCGGTTTGTTTTGTGCGAGGCGGTAATAATGTGCATAAAGCGGCTTGAGTGAACATACATATTGTTGGAAAGGAACGGTGAAACGAATGGAATTGATTTTTCAAGAAAAGAAAATACAATATTTGCGGCAAATTCTCAACGAGAGCGTGTTCTTGGAGCAGACGGCAGACCTGATCGTGCCCGACAGCCTCAGCGACATTGACCGAGTGGTTGATGCCCATGGCACGGCGATACTGCGCTCGGCTGATTGTACAGCGCTGGGAGTCAGCACCGAGGGAACGGTGCAGGCGGGGGCACTCTTTGTCGGGCAGGATGGGCAGCTCCACAATTTGAGCGTACAGATCCCGTTTTCAGCGCGCAAGGACTTTGCAACGCAGCAGGAAAACTGCTCTCTGCAGTGCAAATGCACGCTGCGCAATGTCGAAGCGAGGATGCTCAACTCTCGAAAGCTACTCATCCGTGTCGGCATCGTATGTGAGCTGGCGGCTTATGCGCCGAAGGAGCTTTGCACCTACGACATCGATGAACCTGCGCCGCAGCTGCAGCTCAGACGGCAGGAGTTGCCTTTGACCCTGCCTCTGACTCTCGGGGAGAAGAATTTTACGATCCATGAGGAGCTCGAGCTACCCAATGAAAAGCCAAGCCTTGACAGACTCCTCAAATGCCTGTGCCGAATGCAGATCGATGAGCAGAAAACGCTCGGGGAGAAGGCGGTTTTTAAGGGCAATCTCATCGTCCATGCTTTATACGAAAGCGCAGAGGGCAAACCTGTTGTGCATGAATGGAGCGTGCCGTTTTCGCAATATGCGCAGCTGCCGCAGGAGCTTGATGAGGCGCAGCTTCGCACACAGCTCAGCCTGACGAGCTTCGATGTCGAGCCTGACAGCCTCGGTGATTGCAGACGGCTGCTTCTAAGTGCGGGATTGTTGGCGCAGTGCATCGTTTATGGAAAAAAGAGCGTGTGCGTGATCGATGATGCCTTTTGCACCGATGCGCTTCTGACACCGGAATTCCACCCCGAGCGGATCGACGGGATCCTCGATTGCCAGACACTACGGGAAAATCTGATCAGTGCCTATGAGGAGCCCACGGGTGGCCTTGTCGATGTGTGGATGTATTTTGATGAAACGGAAAAACAGCGCACAGCCGATGAGATGGAACTGAGCGTGTTCATTTGCTGCAATGTGATGTATTATGACGAAAAGGGCCAGATTCAAAGCGTGACGCTGCGTCCACGCTATCAGACGAGGGTTGCGCTGTCAGATCATGCAAACTGCAGCATTGTGCAGCTCGACGGTGGAGAGATCTTTGCCGCAGCAGGCACCAACGGCATAGAGCTGCGTTTGCCGATCACGATGCGCGTTGAGAGCACGGCTGAGCACGATTTGCAGGTGCTCTGCGGTGGACATATCGAGCCCTTGCCGCCCGAGGAGGGCAAACGGCCTTCGGCAATTCTGCGGCGGCTGGAGAATTGCCAGGAGCTGTGGCAGGTGGCAAAGACCTATCGTACCTCGATGCAGACGATCATGGAGGCCAACGACCTGCACGGCGAATGCGTTCCTGAGAACACAATGCTTCTGATCCCACTGTGACCTCGTGCTATCTGGGGCCTCGGAAGGACATTGCAGGAAGCACTCTCAGGTAGTCACGATGCATCACAATCCTACAAGGAGATGTGCAATGTCATAGGAGCTGATCTCTCTGGTGACCAACGCGGAGAGGATTGTCCGCCCCCCACCAAAAATGCAGGGGCGGCGTGGCTCCACCGTCACTTCGCTGTCTGTAGGGGCGAACGCAGATCGCCCCTACGGACAGTAAGCGGAAGTGCCTGCAGCGTGTGCCGGGGATTAGCGACGGGGGAGAGCACGACCCGTACGGCTGTTTGCGTTGCCGCTGTTTTCACTGCTGCCGGTCGTGCTTTCGCTGTTTTCGGTGCGCTGTGTGGATTCAGTCTGGCTGGTAGTGTGTGTGGTAGCGGGCATCATGTCCGTGATATCGTCCACCAGACCGCTGTCGGAACCGTTGACGGAGCCGTCCGTGCCATCAGAAACATTGCTCTTCTTAGAGCAGGCGCACAGACAGGTGAGCAGAAGAATTGAGATCAAGGTAAGAATGAAAAAACGCTTCATAAGAATCCTCCTTAAATTGTTGGTTGCCTGCATAGTATTTCTCCTTTGCGGTGAAATACTCATTTTTTTGCGCTGCGTCCATAAAAATGTCGAAATTTGTTCATACATTTCTTGACATTTTTTTTGAAATCTTTTATAATAAGAAAAGATTATAGTCTGCGGCGTGACCGCGGCTGTAAAATAATGAGAAAGGGGAAACATTATGGATTATAACAACAACTACCAGGCTCCCTATCAGCCCCAGTACAATGCTCCGCGTCCGAAGAGCGTTGGTGCAGGTGCTCTGGTTTGCGGCCTCATCGCTCTGGTTGGCCCGTGGCTTGTCAACGCTCTCGTTCTCGACGGCCTGAGTCTGTCCAACGCAAGCGAGAGTCTGACCACCGTGCTCATCTCTTACGTCATCTCTCTGGCTCTGAGCATTACCGCTATCAGCCTCGGCGCAAAGGGTATGTCTACCGGCAAAGCTACCGGTGCTCCGAAGGGCATGGCTATTGCAGGTCTTGTTCTCGGCATCATTGCAGCTGTGATCGCATTTGGCAACATCCTGTGCTACATCAGCTTGTAAGATTTTTTACAACACGAACGGGCATGAGTTTTACTTATGCCCGTTTTTTATAGGTGAATTATGATACCGAATTTTGATATATTGGGCAGAACCTTTTCTGCTTATCAGCTTGCCTCTTTGGTAGGCATTCTTGTAATGATATATTTCGGCTACCGCACGGCTGACCGCAGAGGCATGGACCCGATTGCTGTTTTGAACATGACGCTTCTGGGATTTATCGGTATGTATGTGGGAGGAAAGCTCCTGTACGGACTGACAAATCTCTCTTATCTGCAAGAGGGTTTGGCGGAAGCGACCTCTTTTAAGGCCCGATTCGTGGTGCTTGTCAAAGGCTTCGGTGGTATGGTGTTTTACGGTGGACTGCTCGGAGCGATGGCGGTGTATGCCTTCTGCGTGCGCAGAAAGCGGTTGTCGGTCGAATACATCGACCTTGGAATTCTGCTTGTGCCGCTGTTCCATTTCTTTGGACGCATCGGCTGCTTTTTGGGCGGCTGCTGCTACGGCATCGAATGCAAATTCGGCATCACATACCATCACAGTGACATTCCGCAGGCCAATGGGGTGCCGCGGCTGCCGGTGCAGCTTTTGGAAGCGGCCTTCAATTTGGTGCTGTTTTTCGTGCTCTATGGTTTTTTTCGCAAGAAAAAGCATTCGTCGTGGCTTTTGTCCATTTATTTGTATGCCTACCCGATCTTCCGCTTTGTGATCGAATTTTTCAGGGGCGATGCGCACAGAGGCATCTACGGTGGACTTTCTACCTCGCAGTGGGTATCGCTTGCGCTGCTGCTGGTCAATACGGTCGTAGTCCTGCGCAGAATATGCTTGCAAAAAACATCTCGCTAACGGGATGTTTTTTGCATTTTTTAGTTGAGAAATGCGGCTGTATGTGGTACGATAAGAAAAATACAAATTACGGAGGTAATTTTTTATGGCAGAAATCAAGAAAATTCTCGAACGCTCCGAGATCGCCGAGCAGGACAAATGGGCGATCCACGATATTTATGCAACGGATGAGCTGTGGGAGGAGGATCTGGCAAAGGCCAAGACCCTGATCCCCGAATACGAGGCTCTGGTCGGCAAGCTCGGTGAGGATGCTGAGCAGCTTTTGGCTTACTGCGAGCTGCAGGAAAAGGTCGCTGTTTTGGCGGACGCTCTGGGCAACTATGCCATGCGCCGCAGTGATGAGGATGCCCGTGAGTCGAAGTATCAGGCGATGGTCGGAAAGGTCATGAGCGCCTATGTCGAGCTGAGATCCGCTTCGAGCTTTGCAACGCCGGAGATCATGGCCATCTCCGACGAGAAGATGGAGGAATTCTATGCCGCTTGTCCGAAGCTCGAGCGTTATCGCCGGTTCCTGACCGATGTGCGCCGTCTGCGTGAGCATGTTCTTTCCCCGGCAGAGGAGAAGCTCCTGGCTGCCGCCGGCGAGATGGCAAACGCACCGGACAACATCTACGGTATGTTCAACGATGCCGACATCGTCTTCCCCGACATCGAGGACGGCGAGGGTAACAAGCATCCGCTTTCGCAGGGTACCTACATTGCCCACATGGAGAGCGATGACCGCGTGCGCCGCAAGAATGCCTTTGAGGGCCTGTATCACACCTACGGCAGCTTCAAAAACACCATTTCCGCCATCCTGGCTTCCCAGGTCAAGCAGCTGGAGTTCTTTGCCAAGGCCAGAAAGTACAATTCCTCTCTTGAGGCTGCGCTCAGCCAGACCAATGTTCCCGTTGCGGTCTACACCAACCTGATCGAGGCTGTCCACAAGAATATGGACAAGATGCACCGCTATGTCGAGCTGCGCAAAAAGCTCCTCGGTGTGGATGAGCTGCATATGTATGACCTGTACTGCCCGCTCATTGGCGGCGTGGACAAGGAAGCAACCATCGACGAGGCCAAGCAGGTTATTTATGATGCCATGGCTCCCTTGGGCGAGGAATATCGCAAGATCCTCAAGGAAGGCTTCGACAACCGCTGGATCGATGTCTATGAGAACGCAGGCAAGCGCTCGGGTGCCTACAGCGCAGGTGCAAAAGTCCATCCGTTTGTTCTGATGAACTACACCGGCACACTCGACAGCCAGTTCACCCTGGCACATGAGATGGGCCACGCTCTGCATTCGTACCTGTCCAACCGTACCCAGAACCCGATCGATGCGGATTATGTGATTTTCGTGGCCGAGGTCGCTTCGACCTGCAACGAGGCTCTGTTCATGGAATATCTGCTCAGTAAGACCACTGACAAGAAGGAAAGAGCTTACTTGATCAACCATTTCCTGGAGCAATTCCGCACCACCCTCTACCGTCAGACCATGTTTGCCGAATTCGAAATGAACATTGGTAAGATGGCACAGGAAGGCACCAGCCTGACACCCGATGTCCTCAATGCCGAATATCGCCGCCTGAACCGTCTGTACTTCGGCGACGGCATCGTGCTCGATGACGAGATTGATATGGAGTGGATGCGCATTCCGCACTTCTATTACAACTACTATGTCTTCCAGTATGCAACGGGCTTCTCTGCGGCCATCGCACTGTCCCGCCGCATCCTCAAGGAAGGCGAGTCGGCGGTCAAGGATTACATTGGCTTCCTGTCCGGCGGCTGCTCCAAGAGTCCCATCGACTTGCTCAAGGGCGCGGGTGTGGATATGTCCACTACCGCTCCTGTGGAAGAGGCCCTCAAGCTCTTTGGCGAGCTCATCGATGAGATGGACGAGCTGATGAAGGAATGATCGACATTTTTCTTCCGACGCTCCTGACCTTCGCCAACGACAATATTTTTACGGGCAGCTGCGGCAAGCTGCGCTTCAAGATCAGTCCGAGTGTTGTCAAGGCGACGCCCAAGGAGGTCGACTACGAGCAAAGCTCGATCCGCTGTGAGATCTGGTACGGGGAAAAGTGCTATGAGCTCAGCGATATTGAGCAGGAAAGGACCTTCCCTATGAGTGAGGAAGGCCGAAGTGAGATGAAAGCATGGCTGGAAAGCCTTGCATAAAGGAAATCGCTGCCCTTTCGGGCAGCGATTTCACAGTCTGTCGAAAAAGCTCAGTTAATACTGGGCTTTTTCTGCATTATATGGTATAATAGTTGCGGGTGATGAAAGATGTTAGAACGCGGAAAGATGGAACGAGGAATATTTGAAATCGTGGACACCG
>SVMF01000016.1 GCA_015067565.1 Oscillospiraceae bacterium
CGCATAATAGCCCTGAAAGCCTTGGCTTGCAAGGGCTTTCGCGTTGTTCAGTACACATTATTTGAACACAGATCGCCAACCGCCAAAAATTTGCATTTTGACGATTGGCGACTTTTTTGACACTCTGACGCAAGAGCTCTGCGGAGCTCTTGCGTTTCGATTTATACCTTAGCCTTTTGCAGTTCGAAGTCGACGGGGGTTTCGGCCGTCTGCTCCAGAAGCTCCGGGTTTTCCAACAAATACTTCATCAGACGAATGGTCTTTGCAAAGTAATAGCCATCGGAAATTCGCTCATCGACGGTCAAGCCGAGGTCGATACTATCCTTCATTACGTAGCTGCCGTCCTCGTTGAAGAACGGGCGCATCTTGCGCTCACCAACGATCACAAAGACCGATGTTGTGCCCCAATTAGACAGATGGTGGTAACCGCTATGCAGTTTGATCGAGCCAAGGTTGGACAAAATGACCGATGCATAATACGGGTCCGTCTCACTCATAGAGCTCGGCACCCAGCCGTGACGGTCGAGGAAACAGAAAAAGCGAGTCGCGATCCTTGTCACGAATCTCGGGAACTTCAGAAACGAATCCAGCACATCACTGGTGCTGTCGTTCTTGCCCTTCTTGCACTCAGTCACCTGCTTGCGCATCTGATCGTGCACAGTAAACAGAGTCGTATCGGGCTTGCAGCAGATTCTCGCAAGACCCTCGCCTGCATCGTCGGCAAATTTCTTCTTCATCGTGAAGGAAGCCGTGATCTCATGGCGATGATAGAGGGTCTTGTTGCAGATAAAACGGTTCATGTGCGGTCTTTGTGCCACGGTGCGCAGCATGGTCGTCACGATCAGCTGGAAAATGTTAAACTTATAGCCATCGGTATTGGCCGCGTTGAGCTTGTCCAGATAGGCCGCTGCCTTGGTCAGGTCGATTCGTTCGGTCACGAAGGCCTCGTTGTCCGTACGGTTCGGGAAGATCATCGGGATAATCAGATGCATTCCGTCCAGCTCGCGCACTCTCTTTGCATCTTTGCGATCGCCCCAGCGGCGACGCTCCTTTTTTGCCATTTATCTTTTCTCTCTTTCTTTTTTTATTCTAATGCAGGGGCCAAAAGCTCCATAAGCTTTTGGAATAATTCTTCTTGTTCTTCTTCCGTCAGATCTTCGATGTTTACCGGCTCGTCAGACAGCATTTCCGGCTGCTGCGCCAAGGGCATCATACGGCAGGTTACAAAATTGCCCATCAGATCCATGCGGAAGATGAGGCTCTCGCCTTCCACACCGTAGCCGATGGCCGTCGAATCATACTCGTCGCCCTCGACGCGGATCTCCTGCTTCACATCATCAATGACAATGCGTCTGATCTCATCTTCATCCATGATCTCAATGATGATCTCACCCTGGGTAGAGGTCGTCTTAATGCGAGAACTCTGCTCCCCATCGGTAAAGCAATAGATGTCCGACCATGGATTACGGGCGCCAGCCAGAAGCATCTCCTCTCTATATGTCTCGTCACCCTCGGTAAAGTCAAGGCTGAAACCGATGCACAGGCCATCCTGCACGAGCAGTGCAAAGTTGTCAATCCCTTCAAACGAGAGGGGTTCCTCCTCGAACAGGTCTTCATAGTCTTCCTCGGAGCTCAGAGCATTGGAAAGCAGACCCTCCTTGAGCTGCTCTAAGGCCTCTTTGTCGCAGGTAACCTCGTGTCTCTGGCAGACGAACTCACCACTCGGGAGCTGATATGTCTGCTCGGTCACAGATGTACTCTCCACGCTGTCGAGCAGCTGCTGCCACAGCGTTTTTGCCGTATCGTTGTCAATGGTCGCCTTGGGATTGGTCAAAAATCCGAGTGAACCGAAATCAGGCAGGAATTCATCCTCATTCTCCTGGCGCAGGACGCGGTCAAAAATTGTCGGCATCTGAATCTGCAATTCATCCTCGCATATCGCAAAATTGATCGGCAGATTTATGGTTCGGTCATCTCGGGAGATGTTGTATTCCATGCAGCCGCTCACGATCTTCGACTCGGTCGCCATATGCATCAGGACCTTGGTACCTGCATATACCGTTTCTTCCTCTATCTGCATATCCATCTGCAAAGAATACTTTGACTGGTCAAACTGCTTGCTCGCATCCAGGAAGGCCTTGAAATTCGGTGCGTCCAGGAATAGATCCTCGAGCTGTCCTATGCTGCTCTGCAGCGCCTCAGAAACTGTCGGTTCCTTCTTCTCATCGGTCGTGCGCAGGAAAAAATACCAGGTCGCAGTCGCAATCATAGCCAGCACAAGCACACCGGCAACGATCTTCGTCCATGTCTTCTTCGGTTTCTTTTCGGGATAAGCGGTCACAACATCCTCTTGCGCCGTTTGAACAAGGTGTGCACCGCAACCGCTGCAAAAGCTGGCCTCGTCTGCATTTACACTACCGCAAAATGAACAATATTTCATAAAAAACACTCCTTTCTTCATTTAATTCTACCATCAAAAGTGCAAAATGTCAATTCTTCTGTATTGATATATTTTGGGTTTTCTGTTATACTGGTGCAGAGGTGAACATTATGACTTATCAGGAAATTGTGAAAAACGAAACCATCCGAGCCTATATTCAGCGCGCAGACGAATCCCTTGTTGCTCTGGGTTTCACCGAACACAGCTTCGCCCATGTGACGCACGTTGCGCAGACCGCAAAATACATTCTGGAAACGCTCGGCTATGATGCACATACCGTCGAACTCGCACAGATTGCCGGCTATCTTCACGACATCGGCAATCTCGTCAACCGCGTGGAGCATTCCCAAAGCGGTGCCGTCATGGCCTTTCAGATTCTAACCTCTCTCGGCTTTGCCGCAGAAGATGTAGCGACCATCGTCACCGCCATCGGAAATCACGACGAGGGCACGGGAGTCCCTGTAAACGCAGTTGCTGCCGCCCTGATCCTGGCAGACAAGGCCGATGTCCGCAGGAGTCGCGTGCGCAATCAGGACACCATCACATTTGATATTCACGACCGTGTGAACTATTCCGTCTCGAAGTCTCAGATGACCATCAACGAGGCGCACAACGCGGTGAAGCTGGAGCTGACGGTCGACACCAACTTCGGCTCGGTGATGGATTATTTTGAAATTTTCATGCAGCGTATGATCTTCTGCAGAAAGGCAGCCGAAAAGCTCGGCCTGCAATTCAAGCTGGTGATCAACGAACAGCAATTAATTTGATCTCTACAAAGCATTGCCCCGAGATCGGCAGAGCCGATCTCGGGGCAATCAGTCTGTCGAAAAACTTGATTTTCGACAGACTGACAGAGTTCAAAAAGTCGGCAAGACGAGCAAACCGAGCGCGTCGGCGTACGATGGTATGGTAGAGCTCGGTTTGCGATGTAAGTCAAAATGCCTTGCGCAGCAAGCATTTGAAGTGCTTTTTTGCTGTATCGGAGATACGTTCGCAATCGCTTATTTGAACACAGATCGCCAACCGCCAAAAATTTGCATTTTGACGATTGGCGACTTTTTTGACACTCTGCATTGCCCCGAGATCGGCTTCAGCCGATCTCGGGGCAATTTTTATTTTGGCGAGTCTTATTGCGTTGCCATGTAGGCAGCAACGGCATCGCCATAGGTAAGCATAGCGTTCAGCAGAGCGATCTGACCTGCGTCGGTGCTGGTTGCACGAACCTTTGCAACATAGCTCTCAACGCTCCAGGTCACGGTGTTGGTGATGGCCTTATCGCCGTCGTACAGAGTGACGGTGATGAGTCTTCTCATCTGCTTTGCGCCGACATCGTCGAAGTCAGCTGCAACCATGACGGGGTTGAGGTTGTAAGCAGGCAGTTCCTTGATGACCGTGCCATCGAGTGCGTCCTTCACGACGAACTTCATGTTCGCCAGGTTTGCACCCGGCTTCAGATGCGACAGCGTCAGAGTAACTCTTGCCTTCAGAACGACGCTGGTGTTCAAGGTGCCACGGCCGCCCTCTGCCTTGGAGCCATCGACTGCCTCGGGGATCACGGTGGTTGCGTAGGTCAGGTGCTCCTCCGTCAGATCGTCCGCAACCAGATTGTCCGTATCGTAGTCGAAGTAGGTCTGTGCAACTGCGCCATAACGGAGCATATCGACATACATCGTCTTCTTCTCGGGAGTCGAGGTTGCAAGGTCAAGACCTCTGAGCAGATAATCCTTAACAGAGTCGGTCTGCATCGGGCCATAGTAGAGCGTTCCATCTGCGCCCACCGCGTACAGCGTTGCTCGGATCTCATCACCCATCTCCTTGACGGTCAAGCCGGTGAAGCTTGCATTGTGCAGGAAGGGGTTCGTTGCGTTGGGCAGTGGGTTGAGCGAGGTCTGGCCTTCACCATAGCCGAAGGTCACGGTCTTGGGTTCTGCGCCGGCCATGTCCTTCTCAACAACCAGATAGAAGCTCTCATACTTGGAGATCATAGACTGGTTGACCGTGAATGCAACGCTCATCTCTGAACCAACAGAGATCGCCATGGTCGCCTTCAGCGTATCGACATAAACCTCCTTGGGTTTCGCGGACTCGATTGCGCCGCAGAGGCAAACACCACCATAGTAGGTATGCTCCGCAATCACATTGTAGTCGCAACCCAAGCAGCCGATGGTATGATTTGCACCGTTGTCGGTGAAGGTGAAGCTGTGCTTCTTTGCAGGGATGACCTGCTGTGCAAAGAGCACAACATTACATACTGAACAATGGACGCCGGCGGTCTTGCCGGGCTGCGTGCAGGTCGGTGCAACCGCGGGATCGGTAACCCGAGTATGGCCCGTTGCAGGGATCGTCTGCTGTGCAACGATCACCGCATTACAGACCGAGCAGTGGCTGCCTGCACTCTTGCCTTCGGTCGTGCAGGTGGCGGCAACGGCCTGGTCTTTAACCTCATTGTGGCCGAGAGCTGCGGTCTCAACATAGGATGCAGGCATCTCATGCACACCATCGGCATCGGCATAGTACTTGCTGCACTTGTCGCAGTAATAATGGTCGATGTAGCCAATCTGCGTACAGGTCGGAGCTGTCTGCTTGCGGAAGCCCAGATTGTGGCCTACCGCTTCGAGCACAACATAGTCCTTCGGCAGCACATAGGTTGCGCTCTCGTTTGCGAAGAACTGATCGCAGTTTGCGCACGCATAGAATGCCATGTTGCCGTCGGCCGTACAGGTCGGAGCGGTATATGCATGGTAGCTGAGGCTGTGTCCGACTGCTTCGATCGTCTCAGTCTTGGTGTCCGAGCAGTACGCGCAGGTGTAGGTCTTAATGCCCGCGCTTGTGCAGCTCGGCTGGGTGGTAATGATACCGGAGTTATAGCTGTGGCCAAGGGCAGCGATCGGCTGCTGCGCAACGATGATGGCATTGCAGACCGAGCAGTGGCTGCCTGCGGTCTTGCCTTCGCTCGTACAGGTTGCAGCGACGGCCTTGTCAACGACCTTGGTGTGGCCGGTTGCGCCGAGTGCCTCAGTCTTGGTCTCGTCACACAGCGTGCAGCAGAAGGTCTTGACGCCCGTGGCGGTGCAGCTTGCAGCGGTTGTGATCTTGCCCTCGTCCCAGATGTGATCGGTCACGATGGAGTAGTCACAGCCGGTGCAGGTATGCATCTTGAACGTGGTCTCGGTCTCGTCCGTGATGGAAACAAGCTTCAGGGTATGCGCAGTTGCATTGAACTGCGGATAAAGGGTTGCATCGGAGTCAAAGCTATAGCTGTCGAGGTCGACGACCGTACCGTCAGAGAGCGTCCAGCAGCGGAAGCTGTAGTGGTTGTTCTCGTCGATCTCCTGCTCCGGCAGGGTTCCGACAAAGCTGACCTTACCGTCTGCGGAAACAACAGAATGCTGCACGGTGGTCTGGCCATCGTTTCCGATGAAGTCTACAAAGTAGATCGTGCCTGCAGGAGAATTTTCCTTCGATCCGATATAGATGTAGTCGATCTCCATTGTGCCTTCCTCGCCCTCGGGTACGCACAGAGCGGAGGCGGTCAGGCGGATGGCATAGATGTTGGAAATGCCGCTCATATACTCGCCGACATTGAAGTTTGCTGTGAAGAACTCTCCGTTGAGCTCCTCAGCAGCCAGACTGTAGCGCAATGATCTGTCGGTGACAACCTCGGCACCTGCCTCGGTCATGATATGAAGCACAAGCTGGCCGTTGGTGCCTTCCACAACAGGCTGCAGGTCTGCGAGCTTCATACGAATCTGAATCAGGTTCGTATCCTCGCCCGGCTTGAATGTCAGCGGAGCGCTGCTCATGGCCAGCGTATCGGTAACGGTCTGCAGATACGGTGAGGTTCCGATGACCTTCGTCGAAACCGTGCCCTCTGCGCTGTTGTAGGTGGGCATCAGATTGCGTAGCTCGTTGGCCTTCCAGTTGCCGATGTCAAAGTTGATGTTTCCATAGGTCTTGGTCTTGTATCTTGCGCGATCGGCCTCAGTGTTTTCGAAGTCGAAATACAGTGTGTCGAGAACCGGCTGATTCTCTTTCTTGCCGACATAGAGAAAATCAATCGTGACCTTGCTGTTCTTGTCGCCGGCCACATTGCCGAAATACAGACGCAGCTTGTTCACGCTGCCGCAGGCGCGGATCTCATCGGTGATCGCAGCTGCGATGGTGATATAATCTCTGGTATTGAGCTGCTCCTCTGTCAGGTCCACATTCTTGGAACTGAGAACACCATCTGCGCTGAAGAACTGAAGCGTGACAAAGGGAGTCTTGCCCTCGATCTTTGCAAATCCATCGAGCTTGATTCTGCTCTGCATGATCTCGGCCTCAGCAGGATTGTAGATCAGATTGGAGGTTGTATCGACACAGATGGAGGTGATCTCGTCGTTCAGAGAGCCTGCGACCAGGGTACCGTTTGCATTGTCGATCGTCTCGCTGCCGTCGACAATACCGGTGGTCAGCGTGTTCCACTGCAGGTTCTCGGCATCGTCGTAGTTGATCTGACCGTAGGTCTTCTCGTTGTAGCGTTCCTTGTCTGCCACGGTGTTGCCGAAGTCAAAGTAGAGCTGATCCTTGATGGGCAGTTTTTCTTCAGCACCGACATAGAGGTAGTCGATAGACAGCTTGCCATCGGTAACATCGCCAAAGGCGATCTGCAGGCCATTGATCCGCTCTGCGCTCGTGCAGGTCGCATCCGTCAGCGGCACGGTCACAACGGCATACTTGCCGTCAACAGCAGCCCTGCCCAGAGTGATGAAGTCCCATTCGTTTCTCTCGTTTACATAGAAGTACAGCTTAAGGTCGGTTTCCTGTGCAGTGGAGTTTTCGATCTTGAAGCGCAGCTGCAGATAATCCTTCGTGCCCGGCTCATAGCGCAGGGGTAGACTCTCTGCATTGGGCGCACCATTGATTGCCGTGCGGATATAGGAAGATGCCGTGATCGTACCGGTCAGGTCGCCATTTACAACCGTGCCGTCGGCAATGTTGCTCAAGAGCCAGTTGGTGCTCGTATCGAAATACGTCTTGCCATAGGTTGCCGTGTCGTAGCGGGTCGCAGCCGCTGCATCAGCCTCGAAGTCGAAGAACAGGCTGTCCTGGATCGGACGACTCTCGGGTTCACCGACAAAGATGTAGTCAATCGTGAACTTGGCAAGCTGATCGGCAGCGGAGGAAATGCCACTGAAGCCGACACGCAGTGCACTGATGAAGCTTGCATTGGTAAAGGATGCTGCCAAAGGAATGCTGACCAGGTGGTACTTGCCGTCGAGGTAGCTTTCGTCGATTGCAAAGTTGGTTACTGCGCTGTTTGCAATGCTCGTTCTCTCTCCGGTCATGTAGTGAATACTGATCTTAGAATCGCCGTTGATCACCGCATTTTCGATCTTGAAGCGCAGCTGCAGGGTGTCGGTCGCACTCGGGACATAGCGCAGCGGTGCATCGTCCGCGTTCAAGGTCGTGGAGGTCTGCACATAGTGGTAATCCTGCGTTGCGTCCTTCGACTGGAAGGTCATAGTGCCTTCCTCGTTATCGAAGGCAAGGCTGCCGACAGAGATCTTTCTGGCTGCCCAGTTGCCGGTGTCGAAGTTGTTGTCGCCATAGGTCTTGGAGGTATAGCGCTGCTGATCCTCGGCAGAATTTTCAAAGCCAAAATACAGCTTATCGTTCGGTCCGACGTAGATATAGTCAATCGAGATCGTACCATCGCTTGCGCTTGTGATATTGCGGAAACGCAGGGCCAGGGACTTGATCTCATCCGCTCCCTTAAAGGTTTCCTTCACGGGGATGGTAACCGTCTGGTAGCCTTCTGCGCTCATATCCACATAGCCGAACGTATCGTCCTGTGCGCCGTTGGCTCCGTCCTTGACATAGTCATAGACCACAGAAACAGTTGCCTTCTTGCCCGCGACCTCCTCGCAGCCGTTGAGCTTGAAGCGAACCTGTACATACTCAGCCTGCGCCGGCTTGTAGTTCAGGGGATAGTACTGATAGTGAGGCTCGCTCGACCACGGGAATGCACCGTACTTGGCCGTCGTCTCGATCCAGACATCATATTCGCCGTTGGTGTCAGGCGTTGCATCTACGCTGACATTCAGGGTGCCTGCGTCGTTGTCAACCGAGTAGTTCTTGGCATTACCATTGGATGCTGTTGCCCAGTAGCCCTCATTGCGGTCAAAGTTGCGACCACCGTAAGTAATGCCGTTATATCGGCTCATGGCTGCGGTATCATTTGTGAAGTCAAAGTACAGCTCGGTATCGTTCTGTGCAGACGGAGCTGCTGCGACAGGTCCGACATAGATGTAATCAACCTCGTAATCTGCCTTTACGCTTGCATTCGAAGCCACATTCAGCGGATCGATACGAATGCCCGTCAGAGTCTGTCCGATATATTCCTTGCCGGAAGCAAACGGGAACTGGAGCACATGGTACTCACCGTCTGCGTAAGCTGTCGTTGCGTTGCCAATAACATAGTCTGCATTGTACGACGGCTTGGCGCTTGTCTTGAAGAAGAAGTGCAGGCCGTTTGCCATACCCTCGGTAACGGTCGTCTTGATGCGCACCTCGATGACATCGCCCGCGACGATCGCATAATGCACCCCCTCCGTATCAAGATCCGCAGAGGCATACGGATCGTCGCCGTCGATCTGGCCATAAAGAACACCCTTAACGGTATCGACCGAGGCCGTCATGCTCTTCGGTGCAACCGCATTCCAATCTCCCGTGTCATTGGCGACACTGTCGGCATTGAAGTGCATATTCACATAGTTGGTCGCAACATAGCTGTATCCACAGCCGCCGTTGAGAGAATGGGCATCGACATCCGTCTTGCCGGTAGTGGGGTTCAAACCACCGACACACTCTTGCGCGGTATAGCCGTCGGTCGTAGTGCTCTGCATAACGCAATCCTCGGTCAGATCGGTCAGGCAGTTGTAGCAAAACGCAAAGTGCTTTCCGTCGCCGTCCGTCCAAGTCTCGATATCGGTATGCTCAGCAGCACAGGTGCCCTTTACGATGCCGTTGTATGTGCCTGCCTCGACTGCAGAGGTCACGCAGAAGGACTTTCCCTCGGAATAAGACGAGCCCTTGTAGCTGGTCAGCTGCAACACACCGTAGGTCGTGCTGGGCGTACCCTTGACCGCAAGCTTGATCGTTGCGCTGTGAAGACTACCTAAAACAGCGTTTCCGCTTCTGCTGATGGTGATGGTCTTCTTATCGGAGCTGACAGAAACGCTCGTACCTGCTTGCAGGCCCGTCGTATCTCCCGACACATTGGAGTTGATGTATTCCACCGTCATACCATTGGTAAGTTTGGAGGTATCGACCGTCATGCCGTTCTGGAGCTTCAGAACCAGCTTGGTGTCGGAGCTGTCAGTCTGATTGCTCAGGTACAGATCCACCGTGGAGTCAGAATCGTTGTATGTAGCGTTGCCAATGGTCATGGTCGCGCCGCGGAAGAAGGCATAGCCCAGAATATCGCCGTAGTTTGTCTTCGCATTGACCGTCTCCGCCTTCTCAAGCACCTGAGGAATCTCAGCATTGAGGTCAGAGGCATAGGAAACATAGGTCTCGTTGAATGCCTGGACGCCGGTGACAACATTAGCACCCGTTGCGGCGCACTTCTCGGACAGAGAAGCTGGCCAGGAGGAGGTCTTCTGATACTGCGTGGCATAGGCCATCGGGGTGATATAATCCGTGACCTTGCCGATCTTTTCAGCATCTTGACCGTACAAGCACTTGTAGAAGGTGTCCTCAATGGGTTCGGGCATCAGAGCGCAGGAGATGATGATACCGTCACCGGCAGCCTTCTTTACTGTCTCGACGAAGCCTGCAACAGTATCCGTACGCAGCTGCATAAAGGCCTGTGTGCCCTTATATGCATCACCGTAGGAGGAGTTGGTCAAAACAGTCGCAAAGGTGGTATTGGACGAAGCGGAGGTTCCCGATGCGGCATATGCGACATAGCTGTAGGTCGCACCGTTGTTATAGCCGGGGGTCGAGGCAGTCTTCATCGTGTAGTTATAGCCGCCTCTTTTGCACATAGCCTTGGTTGCCGCATTATACTGGTCGATGGTAATGCCGTAATTCGTCAGCAGCTCATCACGGGCATTCTTGCCCCAGTCGTAGTACAGTTCGAAGTAACGGATGCAGTCAAGGTGGATGCCTGCAATATCGTACTTGGTAACAAGCTCCTTGACGAGCTTCTCGGTATAGGCACGGTAGCCTGCGTCACGAAGGTTCAGGCGACGGTTGACCTCCGAGCTGTAGCCAACGCGGAAGTGATATGCCATCGCATTGGCATCGATGTTGTTGATGTAATGGTCGTCATGTCCTGCCATCAGCCAGGCATGAACACGGATGCCGTGCTTTTTTGCCTCGGCGCAGGCATCCTTCAGGATGTCGCCATTGGAGGCCATGGTTGTGCCGGCAACACTCGAGGTCCAGCCGATCTTACCTGCCGTGCCCTTGACAAGCAGATACACGTCGGTGATGCCCAGGTCGGCATAGTCCTGCATCATGGCCGCTGCGCCACGCTGTTTGATGGTATAATCATGGACCCAGTCAGCCACGATGGTTTCGGAGGATGCCGAACGCACCGCAGCAGCTTTCGACGCAGGCTCGGTCGTCACTGCAGCTCCCGTCTCCGTTTCCGGAGTCGTTGCGAATGCCATTCCCACACAGGAAACGAAGATCGCAAGCATCAGGAGCAAAGACAACACGCTGCGATAAATCTTATTCGCTCTCATAACTTTCTCCTTATCGTTTGATCGGTATCACTGCCTCAGAACGGAAGTGTCGCATAGTAGTTGTACAATGTTCCGGTACGGTTTGTCTTGTAGCCCAGGTAGTTATAGTTGCTGACCAGGTCTGCCGTATACCACTGGGAACCACAGTAAATGGTTGCCCAGACATGGCCGGTAGACATGGATGAGAAGTGACAGTAACCGTGAGCATATCTGCCCGGAACGCCCAGCGATCTGGAGCAGGCGATCATCAAATGTGCCATATCACAGCAGTTGCCGCACTTATCTCTCCACACGCCCAACGCACCTCTGCTGGTGTCGTAGTAATACTCGTAGCTTGTCTTGTCGTTCAGGTACTCAAAGAGGTTGAAGATTGCCTGATAGGTGCTCGTCGGATTGGCGTATCCGCCGTAGGTGCCGGAGGAATAGTTCATGCCGGTCTTGGCCACGGTGATGATGGTGGAGTTATTGGACTGGCAGTTTGCCGTAGGTACAAGATATTTGGCATAAGACGAGTAGTTGTTGCCGAAGGTCGCATCACCGTCAACAAACAGACCTGCCGTGATCGCCCAAGCCGTCACGCTGGAGTAATTGGGAAGTTCCTTGTGCTCATGATAATAGCTCATGATCTTTGCGAAGAAATACACACCCTCTTTGTAGTGCATCAGACCCAGAGAGGTCGTCATGTAGTTCGGACCCTGGTCATATTCCTTGCAGAAGTTTATGACCTTCTGTGCGCGTTCGACATATTCTGCCTTGTCGATGTTGCCCTCAGAGATGGCATCCTGCGGATTTTCCGGCTCATTCAGATCCAAAAAGTCGAGCAAGCCGCTCGTCGTACCGCTGTTGATGTTCACGATCGCCTGACAGCAAAGATACAACATCTCCGACATCGTGGCATCGTTTCCGTTGACCGACACCGATGCGGGCAGGTTCTTGTTCTTCTCCACATACTGCTTGAGTTCATAAGCCGCCTTGGCCACCGGTGCATACCAGTCAGCCGTCGGGGCAGCGGTAGTCGCCTGCGTCGGTTGGGTGGACTGTGTTGCCTCGGTCGTCTCGCCCTCAGAAACAGAAGGCGTCGTCGGAGCTGTCGTCTCCCCCGGAGCCGCGGTGTCGTTCTTGGTATAGCTTGTCGGGCTGAAGCTTACGCTGACCGGCAGAGCCGCATTGGTCGAATAGGCTCCCAGTGTCTGTGCAAAAATGTATGCCACAGAATAAATGCAAATACGGCCGTCATAGGTCGTGCTGCCGACCGGACGGGAGAAGCTCGTCGGAAGCTGACCGAGGGTCACACCGTACTTCATCGTACGGACAGCAAGGTCCAGGATCATACCCTTGTCGACCTCGCTGATGTTCACACCGTTTGCATAGTCGCCCGTCAAGGTAACATCCTTGTAGGCAATGTAGATGCTGGAAGGATTGCCTTCGTTGATCGCACAGATGGCCTGTGCTGCCATGAGCGTATAGTCCTCTACGCCCATCGAGTAAGCGCCCACGGTGATGGTGCTCGGCACCACGATGTCATAGCGGACACCGCCGTTGGTAGGTGCTGCGGCAATGGCTGTCTGGATCTGAGTTGCAACACTGCCCGAAGCAGCCGCAAGGTCAGCGACCGACATTTTGGTCGGAGCCGCTGCGCTCGTGGGGCTGATGACCGCAATCGGCAGCAGCATACACACAATCAGAAGCATTGCTAAAAATCGTCTTGTTTTTCCCATACAATGGTTTCCTCCTTATATGTCGAATATTATTTTTGAAATAGTAATATTTTCTGCGACCTGCTCATGACATAGGGCAAGCTGTCCATCCTATCGCCGAGATGATCGTAATTGCTAATTCATTCTGCCTCGTACCGCTGAAAGATTTGCGGCCGAAAATTGTTTTATGTAGTGTTCACACAGCTTAGTCCAGGCTGTCACCCGTGAATTCCTCAGGGACATCATCATCGCTGCCATGCTGGCCGCCGCTGTATTCCTGTGTCTGATCCTCATAGGCATCCAGATCGGTCGGCGCAGTAACCTGTGTCTCGTTGTAGCCGCTGAATTTCAGGCTGATCGTCACCGTCTGCAGCACCGGTTCATCGGTGAAGCTCGTCTCGTTTTCCACATCGATGTACAGCCCCGTCAGGAAGCCGTCTGCATCGATCGTGGCTCTGACCACCACAAGCCGCTGCCGCACATCCTCGCCCATAAAATCGCCAAGCCAGTAATCCAGAGCATCGCTGTAGAAAATGCCGTACGGAATCTCGAAGCGAACCTGCTGTTCACCATCGTGCGTCTGCTGGATGGTGTAGTTTGTCAGTGCCGAGTCCTCCACGAGCATGGCATAGTCTGCGGCAGCAAAATCGCCCAGATCATTCTCCGTCTTGATATATTTCGTGCCCAACGTGTCGTAATAATACTTTCCGTCGGCATAATAGGTGCTGTGTGCAAACTCCAAGCCGTCATAGCGCTGCATCGCCTCCATACGCATCACATAGGACTCTTCCTGTGCGGCATATTTGCAATCAACAGAAGTTACGACACTGGTCAGAACCTCCCCCATCACCGACGAGGAATTGACCGAGCCGACCATGGTGTAGCTCTGCGCCTGCAGGAGCTTCTCCACCGCCTCATTGTACAATTTGGCACTGTTTTCTCTCTCCACGGGCTGAGTCGGTGCCTTCTGCGACTGCTCCCTTCCGCAGCCTGCCGTCAAAAGACATACCAGGCAGCCAACAGCAGCCAACATTTGTTTCAGCTTTGCCATAAGTATACTCCTACCCTATTTTATGATCTTCATATATTATATAATATTGGTTCTGTTTTTTCAAGCAAATTTCTTCATTTTCCACAAAAAGCTTCCCCTATTTTCCGTCGCACCGTGGCGGAATTATTTTGCATAATTTCAAATTTTCGGTTCAAGCTATCGCTGTAAATACTTGTAAGGAGGTTATCCCATGCACGCAATTTCCCGAAAAATTCTGTTTCTGTGTCTTGTGTGTCTGCTTTTGAGCTCGCTTGTCTGCGCTGCGGATGCCGAGACGATGTATGATGCCGAATACTGCTTCTGCGAGGCCGATTTTTGCGATGCCGAGATGGGTCCCGTCGACGGCATCTTCATCCGCAGCATTCCTTCGGAGGATGTCGCCACCGTCATGCTCGGTGATCGCAGTATCCGTCCCGGTGATGTTCTCAGCGCAGCCTCTCTCGAGCAGCTCAGGCTGATCCCGAAGGCCGAGCATAACTGTTCGGTCGAGCTGAGCTATCTTCCCATCTACGGCACGCATCTGACCGAGCCGAGCGTTGTCACCATTCGCATCCATTCCGGCAAAAACGAGGCGCCGAGTGCCGAAAATGTCGAATTTGAGACCTACAAAAACATCCCAAACGACGGAAAGCTTATGGCGAGCGATCCCGAGGGTGGAAAGCTGACCTACCAGCTCGTCGATATGCCCAAGCGAGGCGATGTAAAGCTCTCCGATGACGGCAGCTTCCTCTACACGCCAAAGAAAAACAAGGTCGGTGAGGATCGCTTCACCTACACTGCAACCGATGACGCAGGCAATGTTTCCAAGCCTGCCACCGTCAACATCCGCATCCTCACCCCCACCGAAAAAATGACCTATGCCGACCTAAAGGGCAGCACCATCGAATTTGAGGCCATGTGGCTCAACGAGCAGGGTCTGTTCGGTGGCGACCGTATCGGTGCGAAGAACTGTTTCCATCCCGAAATGGCCGTCAGTCGCGGTGAGTTTTTGGTCATGGCCATGGAGCTTCTGGATATTTTGCCCGAAGCGCAGCCCGTAAGCTTCGTCGATGCAAAGGAGGCTCCGCAGTGGATGCAGGCCTATATGGCAGGTGCACTGCGCAAAGGCTTGATCCACGGAAAGCAAAGTGACAACGGCCTGTGCTTCTTCCCGAATGCACCGATCTCTCCGCAGGAAGCCGCCGTCATGCTGCAAAATATGCTCGAGCTTCCTGTCTCCGTCAGCCATTTGGAATCTGACTATCCGCACTGGGCTTCCAAGGCCGTTCATGCTCTCAGCTCTCTCGGTATTGAAACAGATTTCCATGCTGAGCAGCTCAGCCGCGCGGAAGCAGCCAAGCTGCTCTACCGCATCTCCAAACTCTGAAAAAAGAGGCTGTAAAAAAGTCTCCATTCGTAAATCTTGCAAAATAATCCCCTGCAAAATCAGGAATATTTTCCTGATTTTGCAGGGGATTTCATACGATTTCAGGGCGTTATTTTGATACAAAGGGACTTTTTTACAGTCTTTTTTGCGCAAGCGGCTGAGTGATTGCGATATTACAGCCTCTTACCTGCCAGGTAGACGGCCTTGCGGGCGAGGTTTTCGTCGCAGATCACAAAATCGGCAACCTTACCGTCTGCAATCGAGCCAACCTCGCTCAGCGCGCCGATCTGACGGGCAGGATTGTAGCTGGCTGCACGGATGGCATCTTCCTTCTTGATACCAAAGGAGATGGCACGCAGCATACACTCGTACAGATTCGTTGCAGAACCTGCAATCGTGCCGTCCGCCAGACGAGCCAAGCCGGCCTTCATAAATACCTGCTGACCGCCGAGCTCGTACTCACCGTCGGGCATACCACAGCAGCGCAGGCTGTCAGAGATCAGGACCATACGCTCCGCACCGAACAGACGGAAGGCCAGACGGACAGAAGCCGGATGCACGTGCTCACCATCGGAAATAATCTCTGCGCTGACGTTTTCATTCTCTGCTGCTGCGGCGATAACACCGGGCTTGCGGTGGTGGATGGCGGGCATGGCATTGTACAGGTGGGTCAGGTGGGTCACACCGGCCTTGACGCCTGCAGCCGCTGCATCATAGTCTGCATCGGTGTGCGCGATGGAGACCGTGCACAGCTCCTTGGCCTTCTCGATGAACTCGACGCTGCCCGGAAGTTCCGGTGCGATATCGACGATCTTGACCAGATTGCCGCAGCCTGCCTGCAGCTTGGCAAACGCTTCGAAATCGGGGTTCTTGAGGTATGCACCGTTCTGTGCACCCTTCTTCTTTTCCGAGAAGAACGGGCCCTCCATCTGGATGCCACGCAGAGCGGCTGCACCCTCGACCTTGCTGTCAACGAAGGCTCTTGCGCTGGCAAAGGCCTTCTCCAGAACCTCGTACGGAAGGGTCATGGAAGCAGGAGCAAAGGAGGTGATGCCGTTGGCTGCAAAGTATTTTGCCATCTTCTCCACACCTGTGACCTCACCGTCAGAGAAGTCCGCTCCGGAGTTTCCGTGGGTATGCACATCGATCAGGCCGGGGATGACATAGGCGCCTTCAAGGTCGATGGCATCGGGAGCTTCTGCCCCCAAAACATTGGAAAACTTTCCGTCTTCGATAGAAAAACAGCCTTTTTCAAAGCAAAAATTTTCAGTATAGATGAAAGCATTTTTGTACTGCATTTGAAATCTCCTAATCTTAAAATTCATCGTATGCATCCTGTACAGATCGGTTATGACCGTTCCGTTCAAGGAAGCAGCATTAAAAACAGGGCGGACTGTGGGGTCCGCCCTGTGGAATTTTTATTTCCTTGCTTCAGGGAGACTTGCTGCGGCCACAGACTGACCGACACGGCGGGTCTTCTCATCGGGCAGCATTACGCGGACATTGCTTGCAAGCTCCGGATACTCGTCAGCCAGGATCTTCATGCAGGTATCCAAAACGATATTGCCACCCACACCGCTCATCACACGGCCGAGCACCATCAGGTGCTTGACATCGTAGAAGCGGCAGTAAAGACGCATGGTATGAGCCAGATATGCGCCGATGGACTCAAAGACCTTTCTGGCACGCTCATCGCCCATTTCAACGAGATTCTGGACCGTCTTGAGCTTCTCAGCCGGGGTCAGGCTCTCGTCGAGTTCGATGCCGGCACGCGGAGCCAGCTTGATGACGGCATCCTGCGAGAAGTACTTGCAGCCAACACCGATATCAGTCGACCACTCGTCAGCCATAGCGGATTCCAAAAGGTCTACGGGAGCAAAGGCAAGCTCGTTGAGCCAGCCAAGGACATTGCCCTCACCGTCGACATAGCCGACAGCCTCGCTCGTGCCCATGGCCATACCCATGACGGAGTTGCACTCCATACCCATGGCGCCTGCCAGTGCGGTCACGTCGCCGTCGTTTGCGACAACGATGGGAACATCGCCGATCTCCAGAGCGGCACGGTCATAGATCGACTTGACCAGATCGCGTTTTTCTCTGGGAACCTTGATAAACAAGGACGAAACCATCGGACTGTTGCCGATGAAAACACCGGCGGAGGAAACACCGATGCCGTCGACGCGGGGCATCTTGGATGCTGCGGTCTTGAAGGCTTCGACGATGCCGTCAAAATGGTACTGCGGATCCTCGACCGTCTTCGGATGCCAGACAACCTCCTCGGAATAGACAGTGACACCGTCGATGACAGCAGAGACCTTGCGGTCAGAGCCACCTGCATCGAAGCCGATGCGGCAGCCTTCCATATGGCCGCCGATGGACACGGAAGCGTCGTTCTGCTTCGGGCAATCCTCCATGGCGCAGTCAATGACCTCAAAGGGAACCTCGTAAACATCCTGCATAAACTGCACATCGAACTTGCGCTCGCCCTCGGGAGAATAAGCCTCCTGCAGGTGCTTTGCAAGATCGCTGTTGCCGACAATGTAGATGCGGAAGCCGCCGATAGACCACAGCAGGAACTTGACATAGCGCTCGACGAAGCGGTAGTCGGCCGCTGCCATCTCAGGCGTGCCATGGATCTTGGTGTGGTGGACGGAGATCTTACCTTTGTCGCGCTCGATGGCGATGGTCAGAGGCTGTGTTGCGCCTTTCTCATACGCATCGATCCAGACACCGAAGGGAATGAATTCGGGGTCGAGCACGGGCAGATTCTTTACGGAATATTCAATACCCAAATAATTCATATGATTCTCCTTAGCCCTTGGCGGCCTCTTCAGCAACGATCTGCTTCATCTGATCCCACTTGCTCTCCATGTCTGCAACCAGACGGAGCTGGGAACGGGCACGCACCAGATTGTGATCGTGATAAGCGGTCTTGAAATAGCGGTCACCATCGAGGTAGTCCGTCAGGAAGCGGATCGCAAGCTCCAGGGTGATGATCTTTGCACCCAGGGGCAGCAACTCGATCTCCTTCTCCGTCAGGGTCCTGCAGGCTGCAAGATAGCCGGCGGTGTAGACGCGGAACAGATCCAGGTTAATATGCATCTTGCTCAGATCCTTCTCGTCCTCGGCAGCCGTTGCGGCACCGAAGCGGATGGAATCGCCGTAGTCATACAGCGAGGAGCCGGGCATAACGGTATCCAGGTCCAGAACGCACAGCGCCTTGCGGGTCTCCTTATCCAGAAGAACATTGTTGATCTTCGTGTCGTTGTGCGTCACGCGCAGGGGCAGCTCGCCACTGTCGAGCAGGCGGCAGATTGTGCCGGCCTCTTCCTCGCGGTCCATGATGAACTCCACCTCATCGGCGATCGTACTTGCGCGACCGACACGGTCGATGTCCAAAGCTTCCTTAAACAGCTTGTAGCGGTTGACGGTATTGTGGAACATCGGAATGGTCTCATGCAGCGTGTCAGCCGGGAACTCGCTGAGCATTTCCTGGAAACGGCCGAAAGCGATGGCACTCTGATAGAAGTCCTCCTCACTTTCGGGAGCCTCGAGGCAGATGCCGTCGGTGAACTCGTAGCAGCGCCAGCAATCCTCGTTCTCATCGACGAAGTAACGCAGGTTCTCGTCGGTACGGATGAAATGCAGGGTCTCGCGTGGGCACTTGAGCGTCGTGCGCAGGAAGTCCGTCACAGCACTGACATTCTGCATAACCTCAATGGGCTTGTTGAAAACGAACTTATTGATGCGCTGCAAAACATAGCAATGGCCGTCATCGGTATCGACCTTGTATGTATCGTTGATATGGCCGGAGCCGAATTCTTTGCACTGAGTCACATTGCCCTTGATGTGGAATTTGGTAAGGATCTGCTCAGCGCGGGTAGGAGCGTTCACGAAGAATCATCCTCTCATCATTTTTTTCATTCTATGTATTTGATTTGCGAATTGTCTTCAATTACATTGCCGTTAATTTTATCATAGATTGTCCAAAAAAGCAAGAATTATTTGCATTTTCTATGGTTTTTCGTGCTTTTTGGAAAAATTTATTCCTTGTCATCCAAATTTTGAGTCCTGCGGAGAGTCGCATACAAGCCGTTTTGGTACATAAGCTCCTCGTGCGTTCCCTCCTCGCAGATCTTTCCTTCCGCGATGGCAATGATACGGGTCGCGTTCTTGATGGTTGAAAGACGGTGCGCAATGATCAGGGTCGTGCGGCCGACAGCCAGCGCATCGAGTGCGCCCTGGATCTTCTCCTCGGTCACGCTGTCCAGCGCACTGGTCGCCTCGTCGAGGATCAGAATGGGTGGATTTTTCAGGAAGATACGCGCTATGGAAACGCGCTGCTTCTGGCCACCCGACAGGAGCGTGCCCCGTTCACCGACATAGGTATCGAAGCCGTCCGGCATGGCCATGATATCTTCATAGATCTCGGCCTTCTTGGCCGCCTCCACGATCTCGTCCATGGTGGCATTGGGCTTTCCGTAGCGGATGTTGTTTCCGATGGTATCAGCAAAGAGGAACACGTCCTGCTGCACCACACCGATGGCATGATGCAAGGAGTCCTGACGCACCTTGCGCACATCCGTACCGTCGATGCAGATCGCACCCTCGCTGACATCATAGAAGCGCGGGATCAGACGGCATAACGTGCTCTTGCCGCCGCCCGACGGGCCGACGATGGCGACCGTCTCTCCCGGCTTTATGTGCAAGGTCACATTTTCAAGAACCTCATTGTCTTCATCGTACGAGAAGCGCACGGTCTCGACATCGATCCTGCCCTCCACCTCCTTGAGTTCCACGGCATCAGGCGCATCCTTGAGGCGCGGTTCGGTTCTCATCAGCTCTGCGAATCGGCCGAGACCCGCAAAGCCGTTTGCAAACATCTCCGAGAAGCTGACGAGCTTTCTCACGGGTGTCGTGAAGGTCGCAATGTACAGACTAAAAGTCAGCAGGTCGACCAACGCAAGCTGTCCGTTCATGATCAGCGCACCGCCCACAGCGATGACCGCCACCGACAAAAGCGAGATAAAGAACTCCAACGAGCCCATGAACATACCCATTTCCTTATGGAATTCCCGTTTGGAGGTCTTGAAGCGCTCGTTGGCATCGGCAAAACGATGGTACTCCACATTCTCGTTGGCAAATGCCTTCGCCGTGCGGATACCCGACAGAGAGGACTCAATTTGCGCATTGATTCCGGCGATCTTCGCCTTGACATTCTTCGAGGCGGCACTCATCTTGCGTCTGCGCACAATGACCACGACCAAGAGAATCGGCAGAATCACGCTCACCGTCAGGGCCAGGCGCCACTCAATTGAGAACATGATCACAAGTGCTCCGACAATGGTCAGAAGGGAGATGATCAGATCCTCGGGCCCGTGGTGGGCAAGCTCCGTGATCTCGAACAGATCACTCGTGAGCCTGCTCATCAGCTGTCCTGTGCGGTTTTTGTCATAAAATTCATAGCCCAGCGACTGCATATGGCGGAACAGATCACGGCGGATATCGGCCTCGACACGGATCCCAAAGGTGTGTCCCCAATAGCAAATGACGAACTGCAGACACGCACGAATCAGATAGGCCAGCGCCATAATACCCATCACGGTAAAGAAGGTCGCAAAAGCATTTTGAGGCAGAAGCTCATTCACGGCCGTTCTCGATACCAGCGGAAATGCCAGATCGATCAGCGACACGATGAGCGCACAACTCATATCGACGGCAAACAGTTTCTTATGCGGCTTAAAATATCCGAGAAAAATACGAAGCAAGCTGTGTTTTTGATAATATTGCGGATTCATCCGTCCTCCTCCTTTACGATGTTTTGAATCCAAACGCCCTTTTTTATCAAGATCAGACCGACAATACACTTACCCAAATCAGCAAGCTGACACACCAAAAACAGTGGCAGAATGGAAAAACCAAGTCCAAATCTCAAAAACGCTGCCAACGGAACGGTAAAGAAACAAATGTACACACTGTCAAAAAGGAATGTGATCATCGTCTTTCCGCCGGAGCGCATGGTAAAATAGCAGGCGCAAGCCAGGCCATTGATCGGCATGCACAGAGCAAGGATCAGAAGCATCTGTGACGCAAGGGATCGAACATCTGCCGGCTGAGCAGAGTAAATATTTGGAATATACGGTGACAGCAGGGTCATGATCAGGCCAATGCTGATGCAAATCGCCATAGAGAACACGATCAGCTTTCTGTCTGTATCTTCTGCCTCGTCAAGCCTGTCCGCACCCAAAAGCTGTCCGACCATGATGCCGACCGCATTTCCCATCGCCAAAAAAGCAACATTGAACACATCGGCAACGGTAAAGACAATGGCATTTGCAGGCACAACGATCAACGCACAAGTTGAATATACCAGGCTCAAAAGTGCCATACCGCCTGCCCACATTGCCTCGTTAAGCATGAGCGGAATCGCTTTTTTTGTAATTTTCCGAGCCATGCTTCCGGGGATACGCATGGTATGGTAAAGTCCCACAACAAAAGGACATTTTTCCTTATTTCTGTGTGTCCATATCACAACGATTGCAAGTTCGACAAATCTGGAAATCACCGTTGCGATGGCCGCACCGACAACGCCCAGACCTGCACCAAAGATCAAGATCGCATTGAGTGCAAGATTGGTCAGCATGGCGGCAATGCCCGCAACCATCGGAACCACCGTCCGGCCGCTCTCACGCAGGGTTCCGCCGTAGCTCTGCGACAGAACAAAGGGCAACAAGCCAAGGAGCATGATATGCAGATAGTTCTTGGCAAAGCCAAGCATCTTCTGCCGTTCCTGTTGCGTTCCCTCGCCCTGCAAGTAAGCGCGGATGAGGGTCTCGTCCAACGTCGTGAAGATCAAAAGTCCGACAGCCAACAAGATCGCACCGATGATCAGCTTGAATCGCAGCGTGGTCTTCACACCCTCGTGGTCGCCCTTGCCGTAGAACTGGGCACCGAAAATACCCGCGCCCGAAATGGCACCAAAGACGGCAAGATTGAAGACAAACAGCAGCTGGTTTGCAACACCGACACCACCCATTTGCATTTCGCCGATCGCACCGACCATCACATTGTCCAACAGAGCAACAAAATGCGTGATGCCGTTCTGGATCATGATAGGCAGTGCTACCGCCATCGCCCGTCTGTAAAACGAGCGGTCTCCTATATATTTCTTTCTGATGGAATGCATATTCTTTCGCTCCGACATTCATTTTTTGGCAAGATATTATACCAAATTATCTCCCCTCTTGCAAGCATTTTGATAAAAAAAGACAGCCTTCACGGCTGCCTCAGAGTGTCAAAAAAGTCGCCAATCGTCAAAATGCAAATTTTTGGCGGTTGGCGATCTGTGTTCAAATAAGCGATTGCGAACGTATCTCCGATACAGCAAAAAAGCACTTCAAATGCTTGCTGCGCAAGGCATTTTGACTTGCATCGCAAACCGAGCTCTACCGTACCATCGTACGCCGACGCGCTCGGTTTGCTCGTCTTGCCGACTTTTTGAACTCTGTCAGTCTGTCGAAAATCAAGTTTTTCGACAGACTGAGACAGCCTTCACGGCTGCCTCAGAGTGTCGCACACACCTACAGGGTCTCAGGATTATGGAAGTACCTTCCGCAAGGTAACTGCATGCCATAAGCCAATGACAATTTCAAAGGCGCATCAGGATACCGTAAGATGCAGATCCATACTGTACAGCTCCATACTCCCCTTCTCCGATCATATGGTCGGAGAACATCGCTCCATTTCCGATCGATTGCCCCTCTCCAATGCTCTGCGATTTGTCAGGCTATCCTTCGCCACCCTCTTCCTATCCCGGATGATCTGTCTTACTATTCTCCATCGTTCTATTTTGTAGTTTACATAATATTATTATGGTAAATCTCTTAGAAACAGCCTATCTTCTTCCGACACATTACGGACGGGCGAGCGCCACCGTGAGGATCGGTGTTTCCTCGCTGACTTTCAGGCTCGTAAGCGCCTCTCCGTCGCGCCAAAGCGTATAGGTTCCGTATGTAACACCCACAAACTCACACTTCGCCTTTGACCCGATCCCGGTACGGATCGTCTGCTTTTTCGTCACGCCTTGCCCCTTCAAATAGAAGGTATAAAACTCCTGCCGCGCCAGAAATTCCACGGCCACACATCCCGTCTTCTCCTTGCTCAGATGTACCGTCGCACCATCGGCATATCCAAAGCTTCCCTCCACTGTGACACTTCGATCGTCATGCAGATACAGTCTTGTCGTTCCGCTCTGCGTTTGCGCCAGATACGCTCCCTGCGGCAGAAGCTTGCTGACGGCAATTCCGTCTGTCGGCTCCAAAAGCTGCAAAAGTGCACCGTTTTCATCATAAAGCTCGATTGGCTCCTGCGTCGCAAAGCGAATGCTCTGCCACACATACACCTTCTTTTCATTTCTTTGTGCCGCAAATACACCTGCCACCACAACGGTCGCAATTCCCATCAGCAAGCAAGCGCACAAGCAGCGCAAAATCGTTCTGTTCATTCTTTTCGCCTCCCAAACCCATTATATCGTCACGCAATGCGAAAATTCGTCGACAAATGCAGGTATAGATTCTTTTTTTCGTGGCGATACTTTTCCTCGGAGGTGCTTTTATGCAAAACAAATTCAACAAATTCATCAAGGCAAAGGGCTACTACATAGTCCTGCTCATTTGTGCAGTGGCTGTGGGAGTTAGCGGATATTTTCTTCTGACAACGGAAAAGCCCAAGCCCGTCAAGTCGGCTGTGGCAACCATTCCGAAGCAGGAAAGCACGCATATGCTTGCCGAGCCTGCCGAATCGGTGGTTGCCACGCAAGAATCCATCCTGCCGTCCACGCAGGCAGCCGCTCCGTTTTCGTTGACGCCACCGATTGATGGCGAGGCGCTGACGGCCTTTGCTGCAGATCACCTGGCCTACAACACCACCACGAAGGATTGGCGTACGCACGAGGGTGTAGACTACAGCGGTGTGGTCGGTCAGGAGGTGCGCGCCGCAGCGGATGGCACAGTGCATGCCGTGTATGAGGACAAAAACTACGGCATGACCGTCATTTTGCAACACGCAGACGGCTACAGCACGCACTACGGCAATCTGTCCGAGGAGGTCTGTGTCTCTGTCGGCCAGGAGGTACGTGTCGGAGAAGTGCTCGGCACCGTCGGCGCCACGGCCAATTCCGAAAGCGCAACCGCGCCGCATCTGCATTTTGCGCTGTTCAAGGACGGCAAGGCCCTCGACCCGAGAGACTTTTTCACCGCTTGAAACAATGAGGCTGTCATTTACGACAGCCTCAGAGTGTCAAAAAAGTCGCCAATCGTCAAAATGCATTTTTTTGACGGTTGGCGATCTGTGTTCAAATAAGCGATTGCGAACAGAACTCCGGTACAAGCAAAAAACACTTCAAATGCTTGCTTTGCAAGGCATTTTGACTTACATCGCAAACCGAGCTCTACCGTACCGTCGTACGCCGACGAGCTCGGTTTGCTCGTCTTGCCGCCTTTTTGAACTCTGACAGTTTGCCGAAAAACAAGTTTTTCGGCAAACTGCAATGAGGCTGTCATTTTACGACAGCCTCATTATTTTTTTACTTTTCTCTTCCTTTTTTCATAAGAATCGATTATAATAATAGTGATTTCTTTTTTGGAGGAACCGGTATGGACGAACAGAAAGATATGAACTGCGAATCAAACGAGCAGTTCCCCCCTGAAACACCACAGGAGGCACCACAGATGCCCTCCTATGCAATCAAGAAAAAACGCACGACCTGGAAGGGGCTTCCCATGCTGCTTTCCTTCCTTTTGCCGCTGTGTGTGACAACGGTCTGCTTCCTTCTGTCGCTGTTCGGCACGGACGGAACGAATATGCTTCTGGCCTCGGACGGCTGGCATCAATACTATCCGTTCCTGGTTTCCTTCCGTGAAAAGCTGCTCAGCGGCGGCTCTCTGGAATACTCATGGACGGTCGGCATGGGACAGAGCTACCCTTCTCTGTTTGCCTATTATCTGGCAAGTCCCATGTACCTGCTCAGCGTTCTGGTGCCGCTGAATCTTCTGCCGCACTTCTTCACCATGCTGACCATTGTCAAGATCTCCCTTGCAGGTCTGTTCATGGGACATTTCCTGCGCATCGTCTACCGCAGAAATGAGGTCTCCATTGCCTTCTTTGGCCTGATGTATGCGCTGTGTGCCTGGGCCGCAGGATATTATTGGAACATTATGTGGCTGGACACCTTTGCTCTGCTGCCGCTGCTGGTGGCAGGCACGGTAAGCCTCCTGCGCGACGGAAAATTCCGTCTGTACACCATTTCCCTGGCACTTTCGCTGTGGTGCAATTACTATGTTGCCTTCTTCTGCTGCATCTTTGTTCTGCTCTGTTTCCTCGGCTTTGTCATCTGCCGCTGGAACGGTCTGAAGAATTTCATGCGCAGACTCGTACGCATTGGTCTGTGTACTGCCCTGGCTGTCGGAATGGCGCTTGTTCTGCTGCTGCCGACGTTAAAGGCCATGCAGACCACCTATTCGGCCAACGCAAGTGATTTCCCGCTCTTCCATCTCAACATCGCAGACGAGGCCTACGGTCATGTCACGCGGCATGACAATCTCCTGCAAATGTTGACCAAGGAGACGCTGCCCGGCATCGTCTCCGCCGCCAAGCAGGTCTTTACCGGTTTGATGCCGGCAACCGTCCCGACGGATATGGAAGGCCTCCCGAATGTATTTTGCAGCTTCACCGCCGTGATCCTGGCAATCTACTATTTCTGCTGCAGGAAGATTTCCAAACGCGAAAAAATCTTCAATCTGTGCCTGCTGATCTTCCTGACGCTCAGCTTCATCGTGCGCTATCTGGACTATGTCTGGCACGGCTTCCACTTCCCGAATATGCTCCCCTACCGCTTCAGCTTCCTGTTCTCCTTCGTGCTGGTGGCCATGGCCTACCGCGCCTTCACCCTCATGGACGACTTCAAGCTCTGGCATCTTTTGATCATCACACCATTTGCGCTTCTGTTTGTATATAATGCAAGCGTCAACTGCGATTTCGGCTCCATCCAGCAGCTGCTGACACTGGTCGTGCTTGTGGGCGTGCTCGTGTTCTTTGTGGCATACTTCTTCCTGACCCGCGCCAAAGAGCCGACGGGTAAGACGCTGCAGCTGCTTTGGAGCTACCGCAAGGCCCTAGTCTCCTCGCTCCTGCTGACGATCATTCTTTGTGAGATGGTCATCAGCCTGATCGGCGGCATCGATGCCGTTGGTCTGACCACGCAGTACAATGTCAACGGAAGCACTGCCTATCCGCAAGACAATGACAGCGTTCAGGCGCTTTTGTCCCATTTGGACAGCAAGAAGGATGATCCTCTGTTCTACCGCACCGAGGTCACCACAACACAGACCCTCAACGATGCGGCCCTGAACCGCTTTAACGGTGTTTCGATCTTCAATTCCTCAGCCAACGCAAACTTCAACCGTCTGACCCGTTCGTTGGGTCTGGCCTCGTGGGTCGGAAGCAATCGCTTCATCTATTATGAAGCCTCGCCGTTTACCAATACGATGTGCGGCATTAAGTATCTGCTTGACCGCGACGGCGGACACCGCAACCTGTCTTACAATGCACTGCTCGCCAGCGCCGATGATGTCAATCTGCTGCAAAATCACTCGTTCGTTTCCGTCGGCTTCATGACGCAGAAGGAGCTTGGAAACTTCATCGTGGAAGAGTCCAACAACAACCCCGTCAGCGAGCAGAGCTTGATGTTCCGACTAGCCACCGGCGTCAGCGGAGCACTCTACGACACCTGCACCACGGAGGAATTTGAAACACCCTTCGGTGCCACTGTCCGTCTGTCCGATGCGTCCAGATGCCAGTACAATTATTCTACCCTCGCAGCCGCCGAGGAAAAGCAGAAGATCGGCCTGATTTTCACTGTTGAGCAGGACGGTCTGTATGTCGCCAGCACCAAGCGTCCCCAGGATGCCGACAACAAGGTCAAGGTCTACTGCAACGATAACTATCTGTATTCCTTTGAAGGCAAGGTTCGTATGCTCCAGTGTGTCGGCACCTTCGAAAAGGGAGACAAGATCAAATTTGTCTACGAAGTCGCCTCCGACAGCAGCAATTCCTTTGAACTGATCTTTGCAAGACACAACGATTATCTCTTTGACGAGGGTCTGCGCACCCTGTCCGATGAGCCGTTTTTGGTCGAGGAATTTTCCGACGGCTATGTCCGCGGCAGCGTCAACGCCCTGCAGGACGGCTTCTTCTACACGTCCATCCCCTATGAGCCGGGTTGGACAGCCTATGTCGACGGAAAAGAGGTCGAAATGGCCGAAGGCTACGACCCGAAGAACACCGTCGTCCGTCTGTCCGATTGCGTCGTATCCTTCCCACTGAGCGCAGGCGAGCATGACATCGAGCTCGTCTACTCCGCTCCCGGCCTGAAGGCCGGTCTGGTGATCACGATCCTGTCCCTGCTCGGCTTTGCAGCTCTGTGTTGGTACCTGCGCAAGAAGCCGATCCTGCTACCCGACAGTGATGGTGGGGCAGGCTTGGCAGACTTCGCTCTCGGCGCAACCTTTGTCACCTTCTGCACCGCAGCCGTGGCCTTCCTGATGCTCAACGGAGCAAAGAAGGGTTATCCCGGAATGTTCGAAAAGCTCAATCCCGACGAGGCCTTTGCCGTCTTTGCCATCGTGTTCGTCATCGGTCTTGCGGTCTCGATCCATCTGTGGAACCGCACCGCAAAGCTTGCATGGAAAAAATACCGTCCCGCAACAGCTCCGGCAGAGGCGCAAGAGTCGACTGAAGAAACTGAAGAAGCCGAAGAAATGGAAGAAATCCTCGCCACATCGGAAACGGAGGAACCCAATGAAGATCGAAGCAGTATGTGAATATAACGACAGCGGCTATCTGATCTATGCCGCCAATCTTCCGAGGGCCTATGTGCGTGGAGAAACCGAAAACCAGGCCTTGGCCAAATTCAGTGGTGAGGCGCGCAGCTATCTGCGCTGGCTCGGCGAGAAATGTTCTGCCTCCGAGGTCTTTGAGGTCAGTATCGTGCAGCGAAAGCACTCCGGGCTGCACATCGAGCAAGCTGATTCCGACGTCTTGTTCGATACAGAGCGCGCTCCTCTTACCGAAGAAGAATATCAGCAGCTGAAAATGCTCGCTCTGCGCTCGGCCAAGGATTTCAAGAGGCTCTACGAGGCGATCGAAAATCCCGATATTTCCGACCGCCCTCACCGCACAGCCTTCTACGGTGCCGTGCCCCGTACCCCGCGGCAGATGTACGAGCATACCAACAAAACCACGGCCTATTATGCAGCCGCCTTCGGTATTGCGTTAGAGAATATGCCCGATATCTATGCCAATCGGATGCAGCTTCTGTCAGAGCTGGAGGCTTTGGAGGATTTCCTGTCCGACCGGGTCTATCTCGCTCCCGACGGTGAAAGCTGGACGCTGCGCAAGGTGCTGCGCCGTCTGATCTGGCACGACCGCATCCATGCCAAAGCCCTTTGGAGGACCGCATCCTCGCTTTGGGGCAGCACAATCCCCAATCCGTTTCATTTTGTATAAGATCAACACCCCCGAGGCAGTACACAGAGCCTCGGGGGTGTTCTTATCTTCGTCATTCCAATTCAAATGCGCCGGTATAAAGCTGGTAATACTGTCCCTTTTGCGCGATCAGATCCTCGTGTGTGCCACGCTCGATGATCCTTCCGTGATCCAGAACCATGATCGCATGGCTGTTTTGCACGGTGGAAAGACGATGTGCAATAACGAAAACAGTTCTTCCGATCATCAGCGCATCCATGCCACGCTGGACAATGGCCTCAGTTCTCGTATCAATGGAGCTGGTAGCCTCGTCCAGGATCATGACGGGAGGATCGGCAACTGCTGCCCTTGCGATGGAGATGAGCTGACGCTGACCCTGCGAGAGGTTTGCGCCGTTGCCGGTCAGCATCGTATCGTATCCGTCGGGCAAGCGGGTGATAAAATCGTGCGCACCTGCCAGCTTGGCCGCTGCAATGCACTCATCCTTGCTCGCATCGAGCTTTCCGTAGCGGATGTTCTCCATGACCGTGCCCGTAAAGAGGTTCGTATCCTGCAAAACAATGCCGAGAGAACGGCGCAGATCGGCCTTCTTGATCTTATTGATATTGATACCGTCATAGCGGATCTTGCCATCGGCAATGTCATAGAATCGGTTGATCAGGTTGGTGATGGTTGTCTTGCCTGCGCCCGTCGCACCGACAAAGGCGATCTTCTGCCCCGGATAGGCATAGAGGGAAACATTGTGCAAAACGGGTTTGCCCTCGTCATACGCAAAGTCCACATCGAACATACGCACATCACCGGTCAGCTTAGTATAAGTGACCGTGCCATCGGCCTTGTGCGGATGCTTCCAGGCCCAAAGGCCCGTATGCTCGCTGCACTCGGCCAGTTCGCCGTTTTCTTCGCGTGCGTTGACCAAGGTGACATAGCCCTCGTCGGTCTCGGGTTCTTCATCCATGAGCTCGAAGATGCGGTTTGCACCCGCCATTCCCATGACAACGGCATTGACCTGATGCGAAACCTGGTTGATGTTGCCGACAAACTGCTTGGTCATGTTGAGGAACGGAACGGCAATGCTAATGCTCATGGCCATACCGGAAATGGACACATTCGGTGCATTCAGGATGAGCAGAGTTGCACCCGTCAGCGCAACAACGACATAAAGAATATTGCCCAAATTGTTCAGAACGGGGCCTAAAATATTACCGTATTTTTGTGCGTGCTCTGATTCGTGGAAGAGAGTCTCATTGAGTTCGTCGAAGGCCTTCTCGCTCTCACGCTCGTGGCAGAACACCTTGACGACCTTCTGACCGTTCATCATCTCTTCAATATAGCCTTCCACCTTACCGAGCGTTGTCTGCTGTGCAATGGAGTGCTTCGCAGACAGGCCACCGAGCTTTGCCGTCAAGAACGACATGGCAACGACGCCTGCAACGACCACGATTGCAAGCCACAGGCAGAAATACAGCATGATGCAGAAGATCGTCACAACCGAAACGCAGGAGATCAGAAGCTGCGGCAGGCTTTGGGAGATCATCTGGCGCAGTGCGTCGATGTCGTTGGTGTAACGGCTCATAATGTCACCGTCGTGGTTGGCATCGAAATATTTGATCGGCAGACGCTGCATTTTGCGGAACATTTTACAGCGGAGCTTTTTCAGGGTTCCCTGGGTGATGACGGCTAAAAGCTGGTGGAACACAATTCCCGCCGTCAGCGACAGCAGATAGAACACAACCAGAAGGCCGACGGCACTGAAAATTTCTCCCTTCGCATCGCTCCATGAACCGATATGTAGATTTTTCTCAATGATGGAGATGACACGCTGCATGAACAGCGACGGCATTGCGCCGACGGCTGCAGAGATCAGGATACAAACCAAGGTGATCGGCAGCAAAACCGGAAAAAATTCACGGATCAGCTTGAGCAAACGAGGAATCGTCCCTTTTTTTACGGTAGGTCTTTTACGCATCTTGCTCACCTACCTTATTCTGAGAGAAATAAATCTCCCGATAGATCTCGTTGCGACTGAGAAGCTCGTCATGCGTGCCAACATCGCGGACAAAGCCGCCTTCCATCACGATGATACGATCAGCATCCTGCACGGACGCAATACGCTGCGCGATGATGAGCTTTGTGGTGGTGGGGATGTATTCGCGCATGGCTTGTCGGATCTTTGCATCCGTTTTGGTGTCAACTGCGCTGGTCGAATCATCCAGAATCAGAATTTTCGGTTTTTTCAGCAGTGCACGAGCAATGCACAGCCGCTGTTTCTGGCCGCCGGAGACATTCTTGCCGCCCTGCTCGATGTGCGTATCATAGCCATCCGGGAACTGGCTGATAAATTCGTCGGCGCAGGCCAGCTTGCAAACATGGCGCAGCTCTTCGTCCGTGGCATCCTGATCGCCCCAGCGCAGATTCTCGCGGATGGTGCCTGCAAAGAGAATGTTCTTCTGCAGCACCACAGCAACCTGGTTGCGCAGCGTATCCATATCGTATGCACGCACATCGACACCGCCGACCTTGACGCAGCCCTCGGTCACATCGTACAAGCGGGAAATAAGCTGAATGAGGGTAGATTTAGACGAGCCGGTGCCGCCGATGATGCCGATGGTCTCACCCGATGCAATGGAGAGATTGATGTCGGACAAAGCCATGCGTTCTGCCCTCTTAGAGTACTTGAAACTGACATTTTCAAAGGAAATTGAGCCATCTTTTACCTCAAAAACAGGGTTTTCCGGATTTTTCAGCGTGCTTTCTTCATCCAGAACTTCCGCAATGCGCTTGGCAGATTCGGTCGCCAATGTCAGCATGACGAAGATCATCGACAGCGACATCAGGCTGTTGAGCATCATGAAGCTGTAGGTCATGAGGGTCGAGATCTGACCAATGCCGACATCTGCACCGCTCGTGGTGATAATGGTATAAGAGCCGAAAGTCAGCACAAACACCATCACGGTATACATACAGAACTGCATGATCGGGCTGTTGAGCGCCAGAATGCGCTCGGCCTTGGTAAAATCGGCGCAAATATCATCGGCGGCCGTATCGAACTTTTCCGCCTCGTGATCCTCACGCACAAAGGATTTCACTACGCGCATGGCCTTGACATTCTCCTGAATAGAGTTGTTCAGGGTATCGTATTTGCGGAACACCTTCTTGAACAGCGGCATGGTCTTGCGGATGATCATGATCAGACCAAAGGCCATAAACGGAAGCACAAACAAGAAAATCCAAGCCAGCTTGCCGCCCATCCAGAATGCCATGATAAAAGAGAAAATCAGCAGCAGCGGCGAACGGATTGCGATGCGGATGAGCATCATGAAAGCATTTTGCACATTTGTGACATCGGTGGTCAGGCGTGTGACCAGCGATGAGGTCATGAATCGGTCGATGTTCTCGAACGAATAATTCTGTACACGGTAGAACATATCCTTGCGCAGGTTTTTTGCAAAGCCGTTCGAAGCTGTGGCGCAGGTAATGCCCGCGATCGAGCCGAAGCTCAGTGAAAGCAGCGCAAGCAGCACCAGGATCAGACCGTAGCGCAAAACCAAGCTCATCTGTGCGCCCGTTTCCATAGAATTGACCAGGCTTGCGATGACAAAGGGGATCAAGCATTCCACGATGACTTCCAGTGCCATAAAAATCGGCGTCACGATGGCATACTTTTTGTATTCACGAATGGATTTTGCAAGCGTTTTTATCATAGTCTCTCCTTTCCGGCATAGACATACTCGTCATGCCATTGTGATTGTCAGCGAAGAATCTTGTTGGCACTTAAATGATGCAGCCAGATTTCATGTCCTCGCCATGAGTCTTCCGCAGCAAGCTCCCTCACAATGACATCCAAATAGATATGTGCCGTTTTTGAAAAGTTCAAAAAGGTGTTGCCGGGCGGCAACACCTTTTTTATATTACTGTTCGCTCTCTTCGATTTCCCTGAGCGCATCCTTGCGGCTGAAGTTTGCACGGCCCTTCTCATCGAAGCCCATGAACTTGACCCAAGTCATATCGCCAACGTTCAGAACGTCCTCGACCTTCTCCACGCGGCGGTTTTCCAACTTGGAGATGTGCACCATGCCGTCATGACCCGGAGCGATCTCAACGAATGCACCGATGGGCAGAATGCGGACGACCTTGCCGTAGTACAGCGCACCGACCTCGGGCACGAAGCAGATGTCATCGATCATCTTCTTTGCAGCATAGCCCGCAGCAGGATCCACAGCAGCGATAAAGACATTGCCTTCGTCGTCAATATCGACCTTTGCACCGGTATCGGCACAGATCTTCTGAATGGTCTTGCCACCGGAACCGATGACTTCGCGGATTTTCTCAACAGGGATCTTCATGGAGATCATCTTCGGAGCGTAGTCGCTGACCTCTGCGCGCGGCTCTGCGATGCAGGGGATCATAACCTCGTTCAGAATCTCCATACGGGCCTTACGGCAACGCTCAAGCGCATCGGCAATAATTTCCATGGTCAAGCCCTTGTTCTTCAGGTCCATCTGGATGGCGGTGATACCTTCGGAGGTACCTGCGACCTTGAAGTCCATCTCGCCGTGGAAGTCCTCGACGCCCTGGATATCGGTAAAGGTTCTCCACTCACCGGTCTCCTGGTCGGAGATCAGACCGCAGGAAATACCTGCAACCGGGCGCTTGATGGGAACACCTGCGTCCATCAGAGCCAGCGTAGAGCCACAGATGGAGCCCTGGGAGGTAGAACCGTTGGAGGACAGAACCTCGGAGACGACGCGGATGGCATACGGGAATTCCTCAACACTGGGGATGACGGGCAGCAATGCCTTCTCCGCCAGGGAGCCGTGACCGATCTCACGACGGCTGGTAGAGCGTGCTGCACGAGCTTCGCCCGTGGAGAAGGACGGGAAGTTGTAATGATGGATATAACGCTTGGTATCTTCTGCATAGATGGTGTCGAGCTTCTGAGCTGCAGCGAGAGTGTTCAGAGTGCAGATCGACAGAACTTGTGTCTGGCCTCTTGCGAACAGACCAGAGCCGTGAACTCTGGGCAGAACGCCAACTTCGGCATCCAGAGGACGGATATCGTCCATGCCACGGCCGTCGACACGCTTGCCGGCGAGCAGCCACTTCTTAACAACCTTCTTCTGCATCTTGTACAGGCAGACATCGATATGAACTTCGAAATCTTCGTACTTCTCAGCAAACTTCTCAGCGAAGTCGCGGCGAGCAGCGGTCAGGCGTTCTTCGCGGATATTCTTGTCGTCGGTGTCCAGAGCAAACTCAATCTGATCCATGCCGTAAGCGCACAAATCGTCGAGCAGATCGTGGTTGACAGCAGCCTTCTCGAAGGTGAACTTTTCCTTGCCGATGGCATCCACGATGGTGTTGATGAACTTAACGATCTCCATATTGGCCTCGTGGGCGATACGGATGGACTCGTAGACGATCTCTTCGGGGGCTTCCTTGGCCTCAGTCTCGATCATGACGACCTTCTCGAAGGTGGAAGCGATGCATACGAAGCAATCGCACTCATTGCGCTGCTCAGCAGAGGGGTTGATGATATACTCGCCGTTGAGGTGCGCAACATTGGTGGTAGCGACCGGACCGTTCCAGGGCACATCGGAAGAAGCGATGGCAATGGAGGCACCCAGAGATGCAACGATCTCAACAGGGTTTTCGTAGTCGTTGGTCAGAACGGTGCAAGTGACGACAACATCGTTACGCAGCTCGTCATCAAACAGCGGGCGCATCGGGCGGTCGATGATACGGCTGTTGAGGATGCCACGCTCAGAGGGTTTGCCCTCGCGACGGTTGAAGCTGCCGGGGATACGGCCGACGGAGTACATTCTCTCCTCGAACTCGATGGTCAGGGGGAAGTAGTCGATGCCGCTCTTGGGCTCGGGGGAGCAGGTCACGGTGGTCAGGACGGTGGTATCGCCGTAACGGCAGATGCACTCAGCATTGGCCAGTTCGGCAACTTTGCCGGTCTCGACGGTAAATGCACGGCCGCCGATCACGGTTTCGAACACATGGTGATTGGGATACTGCTTTCTGGTGATCATAATAAATCCTCCTTAATGATTTGTAGTACACGGGAGGCTTTTAGCACTTGAAACTATCGTTGAGATACGCTACCGACAACAAGTAGCCGACGATTCTATCGTCAAGAGATGTTGCGGTAAGATTTTGTCTCAAATCGAGGCTTGAAAACGCAAGAATACTTTGTGTATTTCAAGTTTTCTAAGCCGATGAGTTGGGGCAAAAGATGCCGCAACAACCGCAGACGGTAGAGTCGGCGGTTACTCAACCATACTTTCAACTGCTAAACGGTTCTCCCGTGTGAAAAATGGGCGACCGCAAGGGTCGCCCATAAATTTCCGATTACTTACGGATGCCCAGACGAGCGATGATGCTGCGGTAGCGGTTGATGTCCTTCTTTGCCAGGTAGTCCAGCAGGCTACGGCGCTTACCAACCATCATCAGCAGGCCACGACGGGAGTGGTTGTCGTGCTTGTGCTCACGCAGATGCTCGGTCAGCTCGTTGATACGGGCGGTCAGGATTGCGATCTGAACCTCGGGGGAACCGGTGTCGCCTTCGTGGGTTGCGTACTCCGCAATGATAGCGGTCTTCTTGTCCTTCAGGATCATAGTGTGTTTCCACCTTTCAAAAATATTCTCCGTCAGCTAAGTCAGGGCTGGTGAAATGCCGTAGCGTTCTCCCATAACTGAGCAGCGGCAAGGCTGATGTTCGCATCAGCCGCAATATAATAGCATAAACTTACACAAAAGTAAAGAGAAATTTTTCGGAAAAAGCTTGATTTTCTGAAATTTCCACACCCTCAAGGCGCAAGAGCGCACGCTTGGCCTCCATGCCGGCCGAAAATCCACCCAAACCATCGCAGGCAACCACTCTGTGGCACGGCTGCAGGATCAGAAGCGGATTCTGTCCCACAGCATTGGCCACCGCACGAACTGCCGTGGGCTGGCCGATGGCCTCCGCAAGCTGACCGTAGGTCGTAACCTTGCCATAAGGAATTTCCGACATCTTCGACCACACCGCATGCTGAAAGGGTGTCCCCTGCGGCATGGCAAAGATCTGAAACTCCCGACGAGCGGAGTCAAAATATTCCAAAAGCTGCTGCGCCGCCTTTTCTGTTATGGGATTGGGCATTTCCTCTGTCTGCTCTGCGGCAAGACGGATGCCACGCAGCTTGCGCTGGTCGGCATGGATTTCCAGAACACCGATGGGCGTATGCAAATACTGTCTCATCCGACAAATATCTCCTTTAGAATGCCGGAGCCGAACTGCAGGATCAGCGTGACTGCCACACCTGCGGTCACAACACCCAGGAGAATCGTCGGAAGTGCCCGACGGATGCGCATCTTCATCAGGGCCGCGATCAACGCGCCCGTCCACGCGCCCGTACCGGGCAGCGGAATGGCCACAAAGAGGCACAGCCCAACCAGCTCGGACTGGCGCACCTTGCCACTCTTCTTCTCCGCTCTTTCCTCGAGCTTGATCGCAATTTTCCCAAGCCTTGGGCGACCCTTCATCCAGTTTAGGATCTTGCGGATGAACAGCAGGATGAACGGCACCGGAAGCATATTGCCGATGATCGCCAGAATGCAGACCAGCCACGGTGAGAGCCCATCGGTCAGGATGCCGACAGGAATCGCACCGCGAAGCTCAATGACCGGAACCATCGATATAAGAAATACAAGAATCGCTTTCTTCAGCATAGCAATTTCTCTTTTCTGTAGATTTTATTCCTTCGGCAGATCGCGCATGGTCAAGCTGATCCGCTTACGCTTCTCATCAACCTCCAAAACGGCGACCTTAACGATGTCACCGACGGAGACGACCTCCGAGGGGTGCTTGATAAACTTATTGCACACACGGGAAATATGCACCAAGCCGTCCTGATGCACACCGATGTCCACAAATACACCGAAATCGATCACATTACGCACCGTTCCCGTCAGCACCATGCCGGGCTTTAGATCCTTCATTTCCAGAACATCGGTGCGCAAAATGGGAGGCGGAAGCTCATCACGAGGATCACGACCGGGTTTACATAATTCTTTCGCGATGTCTCTCAGAGTCGGCACACCGACACCGCATTCCTGCGCTGCCTTGTCCACGCCGTAGGCCTGCAGACGCTCGTTGAGTTCACCCAAGCCGCCCTTGGCGACATCGGTCAGAGAATATCCGCATAGCTCGAGCAGCTTTTGAGCTGCCTCATAGCTTTCCGGATGCACACCGGTATTATCCAAAATCTGCTTGCTCTCCGGCACACGCAGGAAGCCTGCAGCCTGTTCATAAGCCTTTGCGCCGAGCTTCGGCACCTTCATAACCTGCTTACGGGAGGTAAACGCACCGTTCTCCTCACGATAAACGACGATGTTTTTCGCGATCGCCGCATTGAGGCCGGAAACACGGCGCAGCAGCGACGGCGAAGCGGTATTCAGATCGACACCAACCGCGTTGACACAGTCCTCGACCACACCGCCGAGAGACTCGTCCAGACGCTTTTCGGGCAGGTCGTGCTGATACTGACCGACACCAATGGCCTTCGGATCGATCTTGACCAGCTCGGCCAGCGGATCCTGCAGACGACGGGCAATCGAAACGGCAGAACGCAGATTGACATCAAACTGCGGAAATTCCTCGGCCGCCAGTTTCGAGGCCGAGTAGACGGAAGCGCCTGCCTCGGAGACGATCATATAGCTCACGCCCTTGACTCGGGTCAGGAGCTCGCAGACCGCGTTTTCCGTCTCACGGGACGCCGTGCCATTGCCAATGGCAATGTGCTCGACGCCATGCTTCTGAATGAGGCGGGCCAGCGTTACGATGGCCTCCTCACGCTTGGCCTTCGAGAAGGTTGGGTAAACCACGGTCGTATCAAGAACCTTACCCGTTGCATCGACCACGGCGACCTTGCAGCCGTGGCTGTAGCCGGGATCAAGACCCATGGTCGTGTGACCCTTGACGGGCGGCTGCATCAAAAGTGGCCGTAGGTTGAGTGCGAAATTGTGGATGGCGCCCTCGTTAGCCTCGTCGGTCAGGGCGGTTCGCCATTCACGCTCCATACTCGGCGCGATCAGGCGGTCGTAAGCGTCATCTGCAGCAGCCTTGACAAATTCCGTGGCACTTCTGCCTGGAATCAGAACCGCACGACGCACGGCAATGAGTGCCTGGTCGCGATCGACTTCCACGCTGACCTTCAAGAAATCCTCACGCTCACCGCGGTTGACGGCCAGAACCTGATGACCCTGCACCTTGCCGATGGGCTGTGAGAAATCATAATACATCTGATAAACGGAGACCTCTTCCTCCTTGCCCTTGGCGGCAACGGAGCGCAGAACAGCGATACGCTTCATCAGCGTACGCAGCAGCTTGCGGATCTCGGCATCGTCGGAGATCATCTCAGCAACGATGTCCGAGGCACCTGTCAGTGCCTCCTCCACGGTGTTGACTCCGAGTTCGGAGTTTACATAATCTTCTGCGAGCACAGACGGCTCAGCCTGATCCTTCGCCTGCGAATACAGCAGCAACGCCAAAGGCTCCAAACCCTTTTCCTTTGCGATTGTCGCACGGGTGCGGCGCTTGGGCTTGAACGGACGGTAGATGTCCTCAAGTTCCGAAAGGGTCTTTGCCGCATCCAGGGCGGCCTCAATTTCCTCTGTCAGCTTCTCCTGCGAGGCGATCGACTTACGAATCTCCTCACGGCGCTGTGTAAAATTACGCAGATACTGCAGACGCTCGGCTAGCTCACGCAGCGTGGTGTCATCCATTGCGCCGTGCAGCTCCTTGCGGTAACGAGCGATAAACGGAATGGTGTTGCCCTCGTCGAGCAAGGTCACAACATTTCCGACATATTCCGGCTTCTGATTCAGCTCCTGTGCGAGCTGCGAGATGATATGGTCCATAGAAAGTCCTCCATTTCCTGAATTATTATTTTATCATATATATTTCAAAAAAGGAAGACCCAAGTTAAAAAACCCTCTGCGAAAAATTGCAGAGAGTTCCTATGCTGTAAGGGCGGATCGCGACCCACCCGCAGATGCAATCTTCCGAATTTGCCGAGTGACAAAGAAAAAGCCACTGCGTGAGAGGCTCATGCGCCTCCCCTGCAGCAGCTTTTCACATACTGAGCAGGTTCATTTTAACCTGTTTTTATCTAAGAAAGTCCGAGCTTTGCAGGTCGATGAACCAGTCTCCATCGTCCTTCACCATGGTGAAGGTGCCGTACTCATCGAGTCCCGCCGCATCGATGCCCGTAACATTGAGCTCAGCGGTCAGATGCACCGAAACCGTTGCATAGTCGCCGGATATTTCTATTTCAAGGATCTCCACACGGAATCCATCGTCCGGCAAGGCCAGACTTCCGAGCGAGAACATGGATCCCATATCGATATCAAATCCGGCAAGGCCGGAGATGGCTTCACCCGTCAGGCCCATCACGGAGTTAAGGACACCTCTGCTTTTTGGATCGAAGCAGTCTGTGACGCCTTCCAGATCTCCGTTGTTGTAAGCCTCCTCGAAGGCCTCAATCCGCTCACGAATGAGCGTTTCGTCACTCTTAAAAAATCCCGTAAAGTACAAAACGCCTACCACGACCGCGGCGACAAGCGCCAGCGCCAGGAAGCATTTCAGCAGAGAACTCATGCCCCCACCGGTATGCACCACGACCTGCGGCTGCACAGGTGGTTGCATCTGCCGCTGCACAGGTGGTTGCATCTGCGGCTGCATGGGCGGCTGCATCTGCGGCTGCATGGGCGGCTGCATCTGCGGCTGCATGGGCGGCTGCATCCACTGCTGCTGAGGATTTCCTTGCATCTGTTGGTAGCCCTGTTCCTGCGCAGGTGTACCGCAGTTACCGCAAAAACGCTCTCCTGCGAGTGGGCTTCCGCATTGTCGACAAAAAGCCAATTTGACCCCTCCTCATTTTTCTTCGCTACGCGTACATAAGGTTTGCCTATGCACACAAAAGGGCGAATATTGTATGTATTCACATGACAGATTATAGCATTTTGCGCATTTTTTGTCAATATCAGAACATAAAAATCAAAACCCTCTGCGAAAAAATCGCAGAGGGTTCTTTTTCAGTCGTATTCTTTCAAAAGCTCGGCCTCTTCACCGTCGATACGGTACAATGCCTCGGCATCGGTGTCGATACAAGCGGCGCAGTCGTGCTCCGCCTCATACTGCACGCACGTTCCGCACGAGGATGAAATCTTCCTCGGCACAGGCGACATTCTTGCCGTCACGCCTTGCTTCAGCAGGCTACGGTGAGTTTTCAGTGCGGCCAGATGCGTATGAAAGGTTACAAGATAGTGGTTCATTTCTTGGTCAGGGTCAAGGAGAATTCCTCATCCTCGAGTTCCTTCACAGAAACCGCATAACCGGAGTTGTTTGCAAAACGAGTGACATTCTGCACAGCCGTATTGTTATCGACCATGACTTCCAAAGTCACGGGATGATCCTTCTTGACTGCCTGCTGAACCTTCAAAACAGGCATCGGACATGCCAAACCTCTTGCGTCGATCATTATGCTTTCTCCTTCTTCAGGTTAAATACGGAGACTGCAAGCAGCAGAACTGCGCAGATGATCATAGCAGGAACGGTATTCTCGTTTGCGCCGCCTTCTGCACCTGCGACACCTGCGATCTTCCAGGTGTGGCTCAGCGCAGCACCGGTGATCATACCGAACACGGTGATGGCGCTGTCGGAGTTACCCTCACCTGCCAGAACGAGCTGACGCAGCGGGCAGCCGCCGAGCAGAACACTGCCCCAACCGACAATCGTCATGCCGAGGAAGTTCCACAGGCCATCGGTATGTGCAACAGCCTGACCTTCCATACCCCAGTTGAGGTTGCCAGTGATCAGGTTGCCAACCAGAACAGCCACCAGGATGGCACCAAAGCCTGCCAAGAGGCCGAACTCCTTGAACATGACAGCGTCACGCAGACCGCCGACCATGCAAAGACGGCTTCTCTGTGCCAGAGCGCCAACCACCAGAGCGACGCAAAGGGCAACGATAGCAGGAGCCTGCATGGAGCCCGGGCCGGACTCGGAGGTCACGAACAAAGAGGAGGCGACCAGAGACAAAACGAACAGACCGATCATGATGATGGGGAATGCCATGCCGTCAGCCTTGCCCTGCTTGTATGCACGGCCGAGAGAGAAACCGCCCTTGAGGAAGACGATACCGACAAGAATACCTACGATAAAGCCTGCCAAGCCGACAATCGCATTCAGATCGCCACCGCCGATACGGATGACCATACGCAGCGGGCAGCCAAGGAAGACCAGAGCGCCCATCATGACGATGGCACCGAGGATAAAGCGAGTGAACGGAGCGCTGCCACCCTTGGGCTTGAACTCCTTACCGATGAAGGCCATGATGAAAGCACCAGCAATGATGCCAATGATTTCAGGACGGAAATACTGCACGACACTAGCCTGATGCAGTCTCATAGAGCCGGCGATGTCACGCAGGAAACAAGCGATGCAGAAGCCCATGTTGGGGGGATTGTGTGCTGCATCGGACCAGTTGCTCAGCAGAACTGCCGCCGCACCGACGAGCAGACCGCAAAGCATGACAAGCCAATTGCGTTTGAAGAAATTGTCTTTTTTCATTTTTAACCTCCTTTAGGATTCGTTATCCTAACAAAAATATAACGCTTTGTATGAAATTTGTCAAGTGGTTTATTTGATATTGCGAAAAAAAGGTTTTTTTGTTATACTAAGAGCAGAACGGAGGGATCGCATGATCTATTTGGACAATGCCGCCACATCGCTTCCAAAGGCACCGCAAGTCGGTGAGCAGATGAAGTATTACATTGAAAATGTCGGTGTCAACATCAACCGCAGCGTGTACGCACCTGCGGCCGAGGCCGGCCTGCAGACGCTTGAGCTTCGCGAAAAGCTGTCGGAATTTTTCGGTCACGATGACCCGAACCGCGTGATTTTCACCGCCGGAAACACGGCTGCGCTGAATCTTGCAATCAAGGGTTTTTTGCACAAAGGCGACCATGTCCTTGTCAGCTCGATGGAGCACAATGCCGTCATGCGGCCGCTCGTTCAGCTCGGGGTAGACTTTGACCGTGTTCCGTGTGACTGTGAGGGTCGGATGGATGTGGATGCCATCAAGCCTCTGATCCGCAAAAACACAAGGCTTTTCGTCCTCTGCCATGCCTCGAATGTCTGCGGAACGATTCAGGACGCAAAGGCCGTGGGAGAATTATGTAAACTTCATGATATCGCCTTCGTCCTCGATGCTGCACAATCAGCAGGACATATTCCCATCGATTTCAAAGAGTTCAACCTCAGCGCGCTCTCCCTTCCTGCACACAAAGGGCTCCTCGGGCCGCAAGGCATCGGCGCGCTGTTGGTCAGCAAGGAGTTTGCAGACAGGCTTGATCCGCTGATTGCAGGCGGTACGGGCAGTATGTCCGATTCTGAGGAGCTGCCACCGTATTTGCCCGACCGCTTCGAGTCGGGTACTCCGAACCTGCCGGGAATCTACGGCTGGTCTGCCGCAATGGATTATGTAAACCAAATTGGAATTACCGCACGTTATGACAAGGAAATGTCACTCACCGAGTATTTTATCTCAGAAGTTGAGAAAATAGAGGGAATCCACCTGGTCGGCAGCCATCGTACAGACGACCGACTCGGCGTCGTCGCAATAGATTATGTAAACCTCGATAATGCAGAAGCCGCTGATTTTCTGGAGCAAAAGCATGGTATTTTGACCCGCTGTGGCCTGCATTGCGCACCATCTGCACATAAAACGCTCGGCACCTTCCCCCGCGGTGTGGTACGTTTTTCCCTCGGCCACACCACAACCAAAGCGGATATCAATGCTGCGCTTGCAGCAATTAAGGAGAGTCTATTATGAAAAAAATCGCCATCATTACGGGCGCAAGCTCGGGCATGGGGAAGGAATTCGCCCTGCAGCTGCCGCAATGGGAGCAATTCGAGGAGATCTGGGTCATCGCCAGACGCACTGAGCGGCTCGAGGAGCTGAAGAAGCTTCTCCCCTGTCCCGTCCGTCCGATAGCTCTGGATCTGACAAAAAGTGAGTCTTTCCAACATTTACAGGCGCTTTTGGATGTTTGTAATCCGAATGTGGGACTTCTTGCAAACATTGCAGGCTTCGGCAAATTCGGCCGATATGATCAGATTCCCTTGGAAGACAGCATGAAAATGATCGATCTAAATTGTAAAGCCACTGTTGCAGTAACAGACATCGTCCTTCCATATATGAAGCGCGGCGCAAAAATCCTGAATCTGGATTCGCTGTCTGCCTTCCAGCCGGTTCCCTATCTCAATACCTATGCATCCACCAAGGCCTTCGTGCTGAGCTACAGCCGTTCTCTGGCGCGGGAGCTCAAGCCGAGGGGCATCCGCGTGATGTCCGTCAACCCCGGCTGGGTCAAAACCGAGTTTTTTGATCATGCTCTGCAAACAAGCACAAATGCTGTGACCTATTACAATAAGATTTATGAAGCAAAGGATGTTATGTCAACCGCATTGCGTGATCTATATCAGCGCAAAAAGGATGTGTCAATCCATGGCTTCCGCATCCGCTGGCAGGTACGGCTGGTAAAGCTCCTTCCGCACTCTTTGGTCATGAAGATCTGGCTCAAGCAGCAGGGCCATCATAATCTCCCCGACGAATAAAGCCGGGAGTGCTAAAGTCGCTGTTCTTAGAAATATTACCAACTAAATATTGAAAATTCCCTGCAAAATACAGGCAAGAAATCCTGATTTTGCAGGGAATTGTTTTATGGAATTTTCAATTTCGGACTTTTGACAGACCCTATTTTGCACGGAAAGCAATGCAGTAGCGCATCAGGATGGTGGCCAGCTGCGCACGGGTGGCTGTGCCCTGCGGATCAAGACGGTTGTTACCCACGCCACCAATCAGCTCGCTCGCGACCGCCCAGCCCATCGCCTCATAGGCAAATCTGCTAATTTGTTGGCTGTCGTCGAAGCCATCGGCCGAAGGGTCATAATCCACCAGATCCTCGCAGTACTTTGCGTAGCGATAGAGCATCGTCGCAGCCTGCTCTCGTGTGACGGGGACATCGGGCGCGAAGCGTCCGTCGCCGACACCGTCGGCAATTCCCGTAAACTTCGCCCAGGTAACGGCCGTGGCATACCAGGCCTCCAGCGGGACATCGTCATAAATCTGCGAAACAAGGATCGTCGGCGAATTGCTCAGACGGTAGAGCACCGTGACGAGCATGGCGCGGGTCATCCTGCCGTCCGGCTGGAAGCGGTGTTCGGAAACACCAGCAAACAAGCCGTTTCGGACAGCATAGTCAATTCCGTCGTGGTACCAAAGCGTCTGTTCGACATCCTCGAAGTGCTCGGAGGCGCAGGAAGTTTCTTTAAAGGTCACGGTGAAGGTGCAATCCGATGTGAGATCGGAGAAGTAGAAGAATTCCCCTTCCTGCGTGACGGTGGCAGCGCCCTCGGGACTGATGTGCCAGCTGTCAAGCTCGTAGTTTTCATACGCTCTGACCGTGGCGCGCACGCCGTCGATCGCAACGGAGCCATAGTGCGGTGTTCTATTCTCCGCAATCAGCGTATAGGGTGTCGTATTTTGCAGGACGACCGTGATGGGGTAATTGCTCACCTCGCCCTCGGCAGGCTTGAAAGGATTTGTCATGCCCAGGGATTCGCGTGCGGTATACTCCCCGTTTTTGTCGTATCTTGCAATTTTCACACGGTTATCGTAGATCGAAAGCACCGAAACAGTCTTGGTATCATTGGTTCCGCTCGTGGAGTAGCCGACATAGCCTGCGTTGAGGTAGGTGAAATTCAGTTTTTTCATGTTGGTGCCGGCATCGCCGTGTCCCTCGCAGTTGACATCCAGATCGTAGCCTCTGCCGACATAATTGACCGCGCCGCCCCAACTCCCTTCATAGTCAGCACTTGCGCCGGAGTGGTTGTGGCCGTAGAAGAAGAAAATATTCAGCTCCTCAGCAGCCTCGTTGATCTCATCGAAGATCAGGTTGGCATAGGTATTGTCCTTGCCCTTGTAGCGGGAGGAATAGTGCAGCGGAACATGGCACAGCAGCATGATGGGCCGGGCTTCCTCTGCCTGCACCAGATCTCCGAGATCCTCCTGCAAACGCTGCGCGGTTCCGGCAACGATCGTGCGAAAGGAGGAGTTTGCCTGGTCATAGGGAAAGCTCGCCTCGTTGATGACATAGACCAGATAGGCATCGTCCTCATCATAGGGCTGGAGGCCGCTCGTTGCAATGCCCTCGGCCAGCTCAAAATCGTGGTTGCCCTGCGCAAATACCGTTTGATTGGGGTCAATGCCCAGGGTGGTTTCCAGCATGGACTTGATCTGGCGGATACCGTCGCCGGCACAGTGTGCCTCATCTCCGTCAGACTGGAAATGGTCGGTATAGTCGCCTGCAAACATCGCCGCATCGGGGCGCACACCGCTCTCGGCCACGGAGTCGAGAATGGCCTGCAATTCCAGGGTGCGCGGCTGCTCAGCGATGGGGGTATTGTCGTAGTAATTGCGGTTATACGAGGGCTGATAGCAGTTGTTCTGATAATCTGAGCCGAACAAAATGACAATCGGCTCGCTTGCAAAGACCGTCAGGCACGGAACCAGTCCTACCAGCAAGGCAAGAATTAAGATCGTCGCAAAAAATCGTTTCATATTGATTTCTCCTCTCATCATTTGTGATATAGGTTGTCATTTTCATACGTGGCCTCGCAAGTGACATTCATTCCCAGCTTGCGCAGCACGCTTTCATCCACCGTTGAAAGCAGTACACTCGAGTGAATATCGCAGCCGTTGAGCTTCTCCAACTGCGACATGGCGCGTTTGGCATTGAGGTCGCTTGCCGCACAAATCGCCAAGGCAATGAGCACCTCGTCGGTGTGCAATCTCGGGTTCTGACTTTGCATATGATCGACCTTTAGGGTCTGGATCGGTACGATAACATTCGGGGAGATCAGCTCAATCTCGTCATCGATCTTAGCCAAGGTTTTCAGCGCATTGAGCAGCGCCGCCGAGGTCGGCCCGAGCAGAACCGTTGTGCGGCCGGTCACAACCGTGCCGTCCGGCAGCTCGATGGCGGCTGCAGGCTTTTTGGTGCGTGCAGCAAGCGACAGCGCCGCCGGAACCGTCTTGCGCATTTCCGGCTCGATGTTCAGCGTACGCATCAAAAGCTCGATGCGCTTGCGCTCGGAAGCTGTGCTGTGAAGCTGCTTTTCCGTGCAGGCAGCCTTGAAGAAGCGTCTGATGACCTCCTGCTTCGCACTTTCTCGGCAGGCCTCGTCATCCGTGATGGCATAGGCCAGCATATTCACACCCATATCCGTCGGACTCTTGTACGGACATTGTCCATAGATGCGTTCGAAGATTGTCCGCAGAACCGGGAAAATTTCGACATCCCGATTATAGTTGACAGTTGTCTCGCCATAGGCCTCCAAGTGGAACGGGTCGATCATGTTCACATCGTCCAGATCCGCCGTGGCCGACTCATAAGCAAGGTTCACCGGGTGCTTCAGGGGTAGATTCCACACAGGGAAGGTCTCAAATTTGGCATAGCCGCAGCGCACACCACGGCGATTTTCATGGTAGAGCTGCGACAGGCAGGTCGCCATCTTGCCGCTGCCGGGGCCCGGAGCCGTCACCACGACCAAAGGCCTTGAGGTCACAATATAATCGTTCTTGCCATAGCCGCGTTCACTGACGATCAGATCGACATCCGACGGATAATTGGGGATATTGTACAGCCGATAGACATTCAGGCCGTTTGCCTTCATGCGCGTTTCAAAGACGACCGCCGACGGCTGATCGGCGAACTGCGTCAGCGCAATGCTGCCGACATACAATCCGTGGGATCGGAACACATCGATCAGACGCGCCACATCGGTGTCGTATGTGATGCCGAGGTCGCCGCGGCGCTTACTGCTCTCAATATCGGCGGCATTGATGGCGATGACCAGCTCCGCCTGATCCTTGAGCGAGAGCAGCATCTGCAATTTATTGTCAGGCGCAAAGCCGGGCAGGACACGCGCAGCATGGTTGTCATCAAACAACTTTCCACCAAACTCCAGATACAGCTTGCCGCCAAACTGCGCAATGCGCTCGCGGATGCGCTCGGATTGCAGATGAATGTACTTTTGGGAGTCAAATCCGATCTTCATTTTGATCTCCTTTCTACACAAGCGTGATGAGTTGATACAGCCAGTTGGCCGAAATACCGGCGCACAGACCGCCGATGGTGTGCGCCAGGATGGCATGTCCCGTCAGCTTGCTGCACTTGAGGTTGTCCATCATGGCCACATGGGTGCTGAGGTAGCCACTCCAGCACATACACATGGCGGTAAAAACAGCCACATCTCCGGCCATCGCCGTGCCGGAATCGACCAGCTTGGGGACCAAGCCGATGGCCGCTCCTGCCGACCCGAGAGCCGTGATGGGAACCGCGATGCCCTCAGCGCTGCTGAAGCCGAACAGCGGCTTGAGCAGGAAGGACAGCTTGTCTCCTACCCACGGCAGGAAGGAAATACCCTCATATGCAGCGCCTGTATAGGTTCCGTCGGCAGAGGCTCCATTGGTCAGCATCAGAACCAGCGTGCAAATGATCAGCACGCCAGGGATGATATCCAGTCCGAGGGCCACGCCGCTTTTGCCGCCGTTCATCAGCGCATCGATGACGCGCATTCCAATGGCCTTGGGTTCTTCCTTTGCTGTTTGTTGCGCTTTCTGCGACTCCACTTCGTCGCAGCTGGCTGTTTTTCCGTAGATCTTTGCGGTTCTCCAAAGCATCAGACGAGTGCTGACGATGCTGCCAATGAGCGCGCCCAGATTGCCCACGATAACCGCAGGCAGCAGACTCTGACCGCCGGGACAGCGGATGCCCAGCATCGCCGTGCTGACAATGGCACCCATGCCAAAGGCTGTGCCGATATTCGTCAGTGCGGGAAGCTGGTATTTTTTGAAATATTTCCGAAATCCGTTGTCATGCGCCAGCGCCAAAATGGCAGGATTGTCAGACAAATAGGTCGTCATGATGCCCAGAGAAGCCGCTCCCGGCAAACCGAAAATCGGGCGCATCAACGGCGAAAGGAGCTTGTTGATCAGGGAAACGACCCCAAATTCGGACAAAAGTGCCGACAAGGCTCCGGCGACGACCGCCACAGCCATGATATAAAACACCGTATCCAAAAGCAGCGCATAGGCTGTATTCATCAAGGTGCTGAGCATATTGACCATGCCCATTTTGCTTCCGACGAAGCCGAAGATCAGTCCCACAACCAGCAAAAAGCCGACCGGCTGCAGAAGCTTTTTCCATCTACTGTTCTCTCTTTTCAAAGAAGGAATCTCCTCTCATTTGGCACTATGCGGCCATTGGTGCATAGGCACAATGCCGGCCGCTGTGGTCTACGGTGCCTCATCGCTCGAGGTTGCCGTCCATTTCCCGTCTATCTTTTCCAACTTCCAGCGCGCAAGGATACGCTCATCCTCCGTGCCGCTTGCACAGACGAGTTCACCGTTTTCATCGGTAACCTTTTGCCAATAAGCGACCCACATATAGCCGCTTTTTCCATTTAGCTTTGCCGTAATACAATCAAGCCCGGACTTAACCGTGTGTGCCTCAGGAAAGTATTGCGTATCCACGCACCAGCGAGACATAACGCCGTATTGCGAGCATTGCTCTTTCGTGCCGATAAAACGCAGAGCCGCTCTGCCCTGCTTCAAAAGCGGTTCGAGCAAATCCTCGTCGACATGATTGAGCGCATAAATCTCATCGAACTGTTCGCCGAAATATTTTTCGTTGTGGCCAAACTCGCTATTGATCTGCTGGCAGTAAATGACATACAAAATTCCGGCCAGCAGCAGAAGTCCGAGCGCAGCATACAGGAAATATCTTGGCCATTTTTTGCGTTCGGCAATCGGCTTTTTGATCATATTCATTCTCCCTTCAAGCGATCCTTGAGTTCTTCCTCAGGTGTGACGATCACCGTGCGGTAGCGGTCATAGACAACCATCCCCGGCTTTGCACCATTCGGCTTTCTCAGGTTTCGAACGGGTGTGATGTCCACTGAAACATTTTGGCCCTCCCGCGCTTCGGAAAACCAGGCCGCAAGCTGCGCCGCCTCGGTGATGGTCTGATCGGGCGGAGTGGTTCCATGACAGTCAATGATCACGTGTGCGCCGTGGAATTTCTGCACATGGAGCCACAGGTCGGTCTTTGTCGCCGTTTTCAGCGACAGCTGATCGTTCTGACGGTTGTTTCTGCCGACAAAGATGCGGTAGCCGTCGCTCGAAACGAACACCATTGGCTTGGACGGCTGCACCTTGATCTGTTTCTTGCGGTCGGTCAGTCTAACATAGCCTCCCACTTCCAATTCCGCTCGTATTTCGCTCAAATCTCGCTCATTCTCTGCTCGAGAGAGCTCTTCAAGCACCGCAGCAAGATATTTCTCCTCCATTTCGCCGTTTGCGATCTGTTCCGAGAGGATCTTTTCTGCGTGCTTTGCCTTCGTGTAATCCTTGTAGAACTTGGCCGCATTCTGCTGAGGCGAGAGATTTGGCTTGAGATCGATCTCAATTTGCTGCATCTGAGGATCGTAAAAGTCCGTTGCAGTAAGTCGCAGCTGGCCGCGCTCGATGCTGTGGATATTTGCCGTGACAATGTCACCAAGCTGGCGCAAGCGTTCCCGATCCAGCGTGCTTTCATATTCCTTGCGCTGCAGCTCCAGCTTGCGCAGCGTTCTTTCGCGGAGTGTTGTAACGGTTTTTCTCAGAGTCAAGGACTTCTGACGCATCCGCTCGGAGTGATCTGTCTGCGTATAGAACAAATCCAGCAGCGCCGAGTACGATTCGCACTGCTCCGTTTCTATCAGGCCTTCATATTGTCCGATCCAGCGGTAGGAAAAGTCACTCGGCTTTCCGTCCTTGCGCAAAAGGATCGGCACTTGCTCAGAAAAAGCAAACTCTTTATGCAAAAATTCCGCCAATGCCGCACGGTCAAGGCTCAGAATGTCAGCATCTGTCTCGCCACAGAATCGATAGGATAATTCACGCGCGATCAAGGGTGACAATCCGCTAAAGGTATCAAGCAACCACTTATCCAGGCGCTTTTGCGAATCAATTTCACTCAAAAACGCGCATATTTCGCTCAATTCTGTTTCCTGCGGTACTTTTTTCTCCTGCCGTGGCGGTTCGTGATAGAATAGTCCGGGCAGCACCTGGCGCACCTGGCTCATTTCAAAGTCCACTCTGCGCAGGCAATCTATGATTCTTCCGTCCGCGCCCGTCAGGATCAGGTTAGAATTTCGTCCCATAAGCTCCAGGATCAGATGCTTCCGACATGGGACGCCCATTTCGTCCGTGCAATCAAAGGCAATGTCAATGCTGCGCTCGGCTGTCGGCTGATAAAACGAGGCAATGCGGCCGCCCGACAGATGCTTGCGAAGCAGCATACAGAACATCGGCGGCTGTGCAGGATTCTCAAAGCTCGCCTGCGTCAAATGGATGCGCGGACGGTTGACATTCGCCGAAAGGAGCAGCTTTTCCTTGCCACGGAGCGTCAATAGGACTGTGTCTCTCGACGGCTGCTGGATCTTCTCGACTCGAACACCGACAAGCGGCGACAGCTCTTGGCGCACCGCAGACAAAAATATCGCGTCAAACGGCATTTGTTTCTTCCTCCCGTCCCATTGCATACAACTGCGCAATGCGCTCCTTCTGGCCACTCAGATACAGCATTCCGAACAGTGCCTCTAGGCCCGTCGCCTTGCCATACTGCGCACGGGTCGCATTTTGCGGGATGGCATGCACATGGGCATTGCGTCCCCGACGGTACACGGCCTCCTCCTGCTCGTTCAGATGCGGAAAAATGCGCTCCAGAAAGGCCGCCTGCGCAGGTGCGCAGACCTTCGCCACGGTCTGCTTGTGCAGATTGCCGTTGACGGACAAGCCGTTTCTGCAAAGCTCTGTGCGAACCAGCAGCTCAAACACGGCATCGCCAATATGCGCCAGCGCAAGGGCCGACATTTTTTGGATCTCCTGTGCGGAGAGGATCTCGTTGGACATAGCTTCTCCCTCTTATACCGTCAGACGGTTTGCACCGTACATTCCGGCATCATTTCCGAGTGTTGCCAGGTGGAATTGTGTGCCTGCACTGGCATGGAACATATACTTCTTGAAATAGCGCTGTGCGCCATCGCGCAGATACTCGCCTGCCTTCGACACACCGCCGCCGATGATCACGCACTCCGGATCACACACGCAGCAGGCCGAGGCCAGTGCCTCACCCATGTACTCAAACACCTGCTCCAGGACCGCAACAGCAAAGTTGTCGCCGTTCTTGGCCGCGTCAAAAATATCCTTGCAAGTCAGCTTTTCGACACTGCGAAGGGCGGTCACTTCCTCACTTCCAGCAAGTCGTTCCTTGGCCATGCGAACGATGCCGGTTGCAGAGGCATACTGCTCCAGGCAGCCGAATTTACCGCAGGTACAAGGTTTCTTGTCCTGCGTTGTGACAGTGATATGGCCAACCTCACCGGCGCAGCCATGCGCGCCGACGAGCAACCTGCCACCGACGATCACACCGCCACCGACACCCGTGCCGAGCGTAACAAACAGCGCAGAATCGCATCCCTTGCCGCCTCCGTGATAATACTCGCCCAGCGCAGCACAGTTTGCGTCGTTACCACCAACGACCTTCAACCCGGTCAAGGTCCCCAGTGTTTCATGCAGATTGAATACACCCCAGTTCAGGTTCACGCAGCGATTAACCACACCCTCAGTATTGATCGGGCCGGGAACTCCGACGCCGATGCCGCGAACGAGCGACTTGTCGATCTGCCGCGCAAGGAGCATTCGCTCGATCTGGCTTGCGGTATCAGGCAGGATCGCTTCTCCCCCATTTTCGATCTTCGTGGGGATCTCGCACTTTTCGATCAGTTGATTGTCGCAGAACAATCCGATCTTGACAGTCGTGCCACCGATATCTACACCAAAGCTGTAATTCATAGTGATCTCTCCAATTTTTGTTTTTCTTTCATTATACACAATTTCTTTTCATTTTTCCAGTACAAAACTTTTTTATTAGAGGTTGTGTTTTGGAAAATTTTGATGTATGATATATTTAGAGAATAATTTGCAAAGGAGTAACGTTTTATGATCAAAATTGACCTTTCGAATGTATGGCTTGACATCAACCCAATGGAGCTTGTCAAAAAAGAGGCTGAGGTTTTCGCTGCCCATGAGCTCCTGGCCGAGAAGAAGGGCCCCGGCAATGATTTCCTCGGCTGGCTCGATCTTCCGACCTTTGAAGAGCGCGATGAAATGCGCCGTATCCGCCGTGCTGCAGAGCGAATCCGTTCCAACTCCGAGGTATTTGTTGTCGTTGGCATCGGCGGCTCCTATCTTGGCCCACGCGCAGCCATCGAGCTGGTCAAGGGTCAGAATCACAACCTGAGCAAGCGCGACCCGCAGATCTTCTTTGCCGGCAACAACCTCTCGACCAGAGCCTGGAGCGAGCTGTGCGAGCATCTCGAGGGCAAGGACTTCTCCATCAACATCATCTCCAAGTCCGGCACAACCACCGAGCCCGCCATCGCAACACGCGCGCTGATCTATATGCTCAAGCGCAAGTATGGCGAGCACGCAAAGGATCGCATCTACGTCACCACCGATCCTGAAAAGGGTGCGCTGCGCCAGATCGCGACCGAAGAAGGCTACGAATCGTTCATCATTCCGCCCAGCGTCGGCGGCCGCTACAGCGTTCTGACCGCCGTTGGCCTTCTGCCCATGGCAGTGGCAGGCATCAATCCGTTGGATGTCATGCTCGGCGCGGCCACGGCAAAGGAAGCCCTGAATGTCCGTTCGCTGGAAAATCCCGCATGGCAGTATGCTGCAGCACGCAATTTGCTCTATGGCAGCAACAAGTACATCGAGTTGCTTTGCAGCTATGAGCCGAACTTCCGCTATTTTGCCGGCTGGTGGCAGCAGCTCTTTGGCGAGAGCGAAGGCAAGGACGGCAAGGGCATCTTCCCGGCCACAGCTGAATTTACCGCCGATCTGCATTCCCTCGGCCAGATGATCCAGCAGGGCGAGCGCAATCTCTTTGAAACGGTCATTCGTTTCGCTCCTCCCCCCTCCCGTGTCATGATTGATCCGAATGAGAGAAATCTTGACGGACTGAACTATTTAGCCGGTAAGTCCCTCGCATTTGTCGAAGAAAAGGCTTTTCTCGGCACGCTCAATGCCCATGTCGATGGCGGTGTTCCTGCCATCATTCTGGAGACTGGCGACATCAATGCTCAGACTCTGGGCGAGCTGTTCTATTTCTTCGAGCTTTCGTGCGGTATCTCTGCGTATATGTTAGGGGTCAACCCCTTCAATCAGCCCGGTGTTGAGTTCTATAAGCGCAACATGTTCCAACTGCTCGGCAAGCCCGGCTTCTAAATCTTTCTCTTGCTTTTCCTGCAAAAAAATGTTACAATGGATGTAGCAAAACAAAGGAGGAATCCCCTATGGTCAAGTTAATTATGGGTCTGAAGGGCGCAGGTAAAACCAAACAGCTCATCTCAGACATCAACGAGGCAGTTAAGAACGAAAACGGCAGCTTGGTTTGCATTGAGAACGGCACAAAGCTGCGCTATGATATAGATCGTCGTGTCCGCTTGATCGAGTATCAGGATTATAAGCTGCCCGGCTCCATGCCGTTTTTGAAGGGCTTTATCAGCGGTCTGCACGCAAGCAACTTTGATATCAGCCATATCTTCATTGACAGCTTCTATAAGCTTCTGGACAATGCGACTGTGAGTGAGGTTGAGGAGTTCGTTCTGTGGTGCGAGAAGTTCGGTGAAGATAACCGCGTCAGCTTTACCGTCATCGTCTCCGAAGATCCGTCCAAGATCCCCGATTCGATCCGCAAGTTCCTGTAAAACAAAAGTCCTCCCCACTGGGGAGGACTTTTCTATCCTTGCATTTTATTGCGAGATATGGTACAATAATTAAAAAACTTGGGGGTGTTCTTGTGCCTGGGAAATCCTTTTTAGAATATGTTTTCGACAAAGCCGGAATCATGCGGATTCCCGTGTTTGGCACACTCGAGCTGACCGCCCGTTGCAATCTGTCGTGCAAAATGTGTTACATCCACGAGAAGGAAAATGATCCCCTGGTTTTGCAGAAGGAACAACCGACCGAATTTTGGCTGGACTTCATCGAACAGGCGCAAGCCATGGGAACGCTACTGGTCTTGATCACCGGTGGTGAGCCGCTTCTGCGCAAGGATTTCAAAGAGATCTATCTGGCCTGCAAGAAAGCCGGACTTTTGGTTTCCGTCAACACGAACGGAACGCTGATCTCATCGGAATACGTGGAATTCTTCCAAAAATATCCTCCATTTAAGCTCAACATTTCGCTCTACGGGGCAAGCAGTACATCTTACGAAGCACTATGCGGCATTGGACAGATGTATGAGCGCGTCAGCGGTGCCATACGTGCGCTGCGCGCCGCAAATGTTCCCGTGAAGATCAACTATACCGTGACAGAGTTCAATCACAATGACACCAAACAAATCTACGATTTCGCAAAGGAACTCGGCGTACCGGTGCAGCACACGACCTATATGTTCCCTGCCGTCAGAGCTGCTGAAAACGGAGTCTGTTCCTCGTGCCGCGTCTGTGCTGAGCAAGCCGCAGCCTATGCAGTCGCTTGTGACAGAGAAAAATTTCCACCTGAAATTTTTATGCAGCGCGCAAAGGCGCTCGCCGAGGGATATGATTTACCGAAGGTTGGGGACGAAGACCCCCTACGCGCCCCCAAAGAGCGCATTTTCTGTCGTGCCGGCGTGTGCTCTTTCTGGCTCACATATGACGCAAGGCTCCTGCCGTGCGGTATGCTGCACTGTCCGTCCGTGCCGTTAGATCGTCCCTTCGCAGAGCTTTGGGAAACGCTCAAGGAGCTTACACAGGAGATCTATCTTCCGCAAAAATGCAGCGACTGCAAAAAGCGCCCATATTGTGAGGTCTGTGCCGCCGTTTGCTATGGTGAAAACGGTCGCTTCGATGAAGTACCCGAATATATGTGCCGCAAAACAGAGGCATTCCTGAAGCAAATGAACACCATCTACAAGGAGGAATTTTATGAAAATCAATGATCAGTATGTGGTCAGGCGAGTCGCGGGAGAATATATTCTGGTGCCTCTGACGGGAGACTTTGACTTCAACGGCATCATTTCCTTCAACGAGATGGGCCGTCAGATTTTTGATCTTCTTCCCAAAGTACAAACGCAGGAGGAACTGGTGGATCGTCTGTTTGAGATCTACGACGCCCCCCGTGAGGTCATCACCGAGGATGCTTCTGCCTTCCTTGCGCAACTCCGCGAGGAGAAGATCCTGCTGGATTGACTCTCATTAGATAGAATGGTATGATAACATTGGGGTCAGGCAATGTGCCTGACCCCAATCAGTCTGTCGAAAAACTTGATTTTCGGCAGACTGACAGAGTTCAAAAAGTCGTCAAGACGAGCAAACCGAGCGCGTCGGCGTACGATGGTACGGTAGAGCTCGGTTTGCGATGTAAGTCAAAATGCCTTGCGCAGCAAGCATTTGAAGTGCTTTTTTGCTGTATCGGAGATACGTTCGCAATCGCTTATTTGAACACAGATCGCCAACCGCCAAAAATTTGCATTTTGACGATTGGCGACTTTTTTGACACTCTGATTGGGGTCAGGCAATGTGCCTGACCCCAATTTGATTAAGCACACCGAGGAGCAGAATGACGAAGAATCATTCACTACCGATCGGTGCATACTGGCCTGTTACCATCGCTAAGATCCTTCGCTACCTCAAGATGCCTTTTGATCTTAGCCTCATGATATCAGGAAGCGTGTCAGACCTAATCTCATAGAAAAATAAAAAAGATGCAGGCCGAAGCCTGCATCTCTTTTTAAGTCAATTAAGCGTTGTAGTCAACAGCAACTGCAACTGTGGGAGCCTCGACAGCGTTGGAGACAGCGATTTCGCCAGCAGCAACCTTTGCGAAGAGCTCTTCGTACTCAGCAACAGTGTAGGTGTTGAATCTCCAGGAATGATCTGCAGTGGGCAGGCCAACGCAGTTCTCAGCAGCGCCGAGAACGATGGTCTTGCCAGCATCCTTCCAGTTGCCGCCAGCCAGGCAGAGGTCAGTCAGAGCGAGCTTAACGGAAGTGGTCAGATCCTTCATTGCGGAGGTGATGATTCTCTCGGACTCGAAGTACTGGTCCTTGTCGACGCCGATGACAGCCTTGTCAGCCTCGTCAGCTGCAGCGCAGATGGAGACATAGATGCCGCCGCCGCAAGCGAAGATAACTTCGGTGCCTGCAGTGTACCAGCCAGCAGCCTTGGTCTTGATAGCGTCGTCCGGAGCGAAGGTGCCGGAGTACCAATACTTGATTTCGATCTCGTCGGCGCAGCCGAGTTCAGCAGCAGCAGCGTCAGCGCCCTGGACAAAGCCAAAGCCGAAACGCTGAACAGCGGGAACCTCGATGCCGCCGATGAAGCCGAGGGAACGATAGCCGTCCATGACAGCTGCGTAGCCTGCGAAGAAGCCGGACTGCTCTTCCTTGTACAGGATGTTCATGGTGTTAGCGCCGGTCTCGTAGGTAGCATAGTCAGCAGTGTGGGGCTCGCCGTCGAGGAGCAGGAACTTAACATCGGGGTACTGTGCCTGGCAGTCATAAACTGCAGTCTCGAACAGGTAGCCGGGGCAAACGATAACGTTAGCGCCCTTTTCGATAGCGGTGCCGATGGTCTCAACACGAGCAACATCGGAGTCCTCAGACGGACGATAGTAGTTGTAGGGAACGCCGTACTCGTCGCCGAATGCAACAACGCCTTCCCATGCGCCCTGGTTGAAGGACTTGTCGTCGATGTTACCAACGTCGGTAACAAGGGCGATGTTCATGCCTTCGGGGACAACCAGTTCGTCGCCGTTGGGCTCGGTCTCAACGGGCTCGGTCTCAACGGGCTCGGTCTCAACGGGCTCGGTCTCAACGGGCTCGGTCTCAACGGGCTCGGTCTCAACGGGCTTGGTCTCCTTGGTCTCTTCCTCAGCGCAGCCTACGAACAGGCAAGCAACCATGCAGAGAGCAAGGAGAAGTGCTACAAGTTTCTTCATTTTCTTATCCTCCAAAAATTTTTTTGCGGTAATCCGCTTGTCCTATTATCGCACGGATTATTCAAAAAATCAAGATGTAAGTTAAAATTTGTGAAAATTAACCAAAATCAGTCGCCCAAATTCGACTTCGAAAAGCTAAACGGCAGCATATTGATCAAATTGGATTCAAAATAGGTGCCATCACCTTTGCTTAAGTAAATTTTGAAGTCGTCATCGCAGAATTCGCGGATCACCTGACGACATACGCCACACGGCGCACACAGCTCCTTGACGGGCTCACCGGCCTTGCCGCCAACGATGGCGATGGCCTCAAATTCACGCTCGCCTTCAAAAACAGCGGTGAAAAATGCGGTGCGTTCTGCGCAGTTCGTCGGGCCAAACGACACATTTTCAATGTTGGCGCCCTGATAAACCTTGCCGCCCTTGGTCAGCAATGCTGCACCAACAGCGAAGCCGGAATACGGGCAGTAGGCATGTTCTCTTGCCTCAATGGCAAGATTGACCAATTCCATGGGTGTCATAATGTCCTCCTTATATCGTACGGGAAATCGGGCGGACTCTCGTCCGCCCGTGAAACTCAGATGATTTCCTTTGCGAAGCTCTTGCCGGGTGTCTGATACTCCACACCGAGCAGCTCGGTGATGGTAGCGGCGATATCGGCAAAGCTGGTTCTCGTGCCGAGGTTGACGGGCTTGACCTTCTTGCCGGCGATCAACAGCGGCACATACTCACGGGTATGGTCGGTCGTTGCAGTATAGGCAGGATCGCAGCCGTGGTCAGCAGTGATCATGACGATATCGTCCTCACCCAGCTTCTGCATAAACTCTTTGAGCCATGCGTCGAAATCGGTCAGTGCCTGTGCATAGCCCTCGATGTTGCGGCGATGGCCGTAGACCATGTCAAAGTCAACCAGATTGATGAAGCACAGGCCGTTGAAATCACGCTCTGCGTAACCCATAGTCTTGTTCAGACCGTCGGCATTGCCCTTAGTGTAGACATGCTCGGTCGTACCCTTGCCAGCAAAAATGTCATAGATCTTGCCGACAGCCAGCATATCCTTGCCGGAGGCCTTGATGGCATCGAGCATAGTCTGTGCGGGCGGCTCGAGGGAGAAGTCATGGCGGTTAGAAGTACGGCTGAAGCCGTCGGTTGCATTGCCGATGAACGGACGGGCGATGACTCTGCCAACACCGTGCTTGCCGACGAGCAGGCTACGGGCAATACGGCAGTATTCATACAGCTTCTCAGGAGGAACGATCTCCTCGTGCGCAGCAATCTGGAATACGGAGTCTGCAGAAGTATAGACAATCAGGTCGCCGGTCTTCATATGCTCCTCACCGTACTTGTCCAGAACCTCGGTGCCGGACCACGGTGCATTGGCCAGAACGCCTCTGCCGGTTGCCTCACGGAAGGGCTTCAGGAGTTCTTCAGGGAAGCCTTCAGGATAAGTGGGCAGCGGATTTTCAGAGACCAGACCTGCGATCTCCCAGTGACCGATGGTGGTATCCTTACCCATCGATGCCTCCTGCATACGGGCGCAAGCACCGATCTGATCCGCCTTGTCGAGGTAGTCGACGCCGTCGACATTGCCCAGTCCGAGGGAGATCATGGTGGGGATGTGCAGCTTCGGGGAGGTTGCACAGCTCTTGAGCGTATTGACACCCACATCACCGAACTTTTCTGCGTCAGGCATTGCGCCGCAGCCGCAGGAATCAAGAACAAACAGAAATACACGCTTCATTTGGATCTTCTCCTTACTTTTCCAGCTTTACAGCGGTCTCAAGGGCGACCGTCATCATCTCACGGAAGGAGGTCTGACGCTCCTCGGCGGGCAGCTCCTCGTGGGTGAGCATATGGTCAGAAATAGTGCAGATGCACAGAGCGTTCTTGCCCCAGCGAGCAGCGGTTGCATACAGACCGGAAGCTTCCATCTCGCAAGCCATGACGCCCATCTTCTTCCACATCTCTACGGTGTCGAGCGGCTGAGGCATGCCCTCATCGTCGTTATAGAAGTTATCGGTAGAAAGAACGTTACCGACATGGTAGGTTGCGCCGACTTCTTCGCAGGTCTCAACTGCCTTGCGCAGCAGCTCAAACGAAGCGATGGGAGCATAGGTGCCATCGAGGTGGTACTGATGCATAAAGTTAGAGTCAGTGCAAGCACCCTGAGCGATGACGATGTCACGCACATGGATATCGTAGTTGATGGAACCGGCAGAGCCGATACGGATGATGTTCTGAACCCCGTAAGCGTTGAACAGCTCGTAGGAATAGATGCCGATGGAGGGGATACCCATGCCGGAAGCCATGACGGAAATCTTGACGCCCTTGTAGGTGCCGGTGTAGCCCTGCACGCCACGGACGTTGTTGACCAGAACGGGATTCTCCAGGAAATTCTCAGCAATGTACTTTGCGCGCAGCGGATCACCGGGCATCAGTACGGTCTGACCGAAATCTCCAAGCTTTGCATTGATATGAGGGGTGGGACAATTCATAATATTTCTCCTTTCAAATATGTGCAAATAATATAGAAAACAGGGTTATTTCACCTTGCGGTGTTCGCGAATGTTGTTCATCCAGCACTTGTGGCACATTGCAATGTAACGGTCGTTGCCGCCGAGAAGAAGCTGTGCGCCCTCCGTGACGACATAGCCGTCGGCATCGATTCTGGCCGTGTTGGTCGCCTTTGCGCCGCAATCGCAAATCGTCTTGATCTCAACGAAAGTATCCGCGACCTCGAACAGACGTCTGGAGCCATCGAAGAGCGTGCTCCTGAAATCCGTTCTCAATCCAAAACAGATTACGGGCACATTTTCCATGTCGACGATGTCTCGCAGCTGGTCAATCTGCTCCGGTGGCAGGAACTGGCATTCGTCAACGACAATCACATCCATCTTCTCGCGTTTGCGGAACAGCTCATAAATATCATCCGTCGGTCTGATGACCTGTGCCGGTGCCTGCAGGCCGATGCGGCTTTTGATAATGATCTCGCCGTCACGGCTATCCGCCGACGGCTTGAGCAGCCAAACAGTCATGCCTTTTTCTTCATAGTTGTACTTGGTGATGAGCGCCTGCGCGGTTTTCGACGAGCCCATCGCACCGTACTTAAAATAAAGCTTCGCCATGGCCATACCTCCACTTATACTTTTTTTCATTATACAGTAAATTTTCTCCGATTGCAAGTATTGGTTTTCAAATTGCCCGGAAAGAGTTGCAAATGCTCCGATTTGTGATTATTTTTCTAAAAAGGCTTGACGGAACCCGGTGCAGATGGTAAAATAGATTCCAAACTTGCCGCTGTGGTGGAATAGGCAGACACAAGGGACTTAAAATCCCTCGCCGTAAAAAGCGTACCGGTTCGACCCCGGTCAGCGGCACCAAAACAGTCGTTTTTTGAACAAAAACGGCTGTTTTTATTTTATGCCTTTCTTACTCGAACTCCAGCACATGGGGTTCCGTTCATTTCGGGTAAAATCTGCAAAATTACATTTGCCGAGCTGATCTTAGAGGCAAATTCCTGATGTACATATATGGCATCACATTGTCTCAATTCTTTGCCGAAGGCGATATGGTAGAGTTAAATCCAGAAACGAAAGAGCTGTTTGACTATTGGCTCGGTCTCACTGCAAGTCAGAAATCTGCTGTGATTCAAATGCTCAAGGCTATGAGTCATGACAACCCGTAATCACACACGAAAAAACATATCCCCTTATCCGGAGCGATCTGCACCGAATAAGGGGATATTCTGTGTTATATAATGTCTGCTGAATAAGTCGCTACTGCGGCTTATTCGCACAGCGTTGCTGTGCAATCGTGCAAAAACGGCTCTTTTTAACCGTTTTTGCACGATTCAGACATGTAAACAATGCGTATTTTCGCACGAGCATCGCAACGCTCGTGCGAAATGTGCAAGGTTTTTAGCGGTTTTACCGCCAAAACCTTGCACTTGAACAACGCAAAACAGCCCTGAAAGCCTTGGCTTGCAAGGGCTTTCGCGTTGTTCATTACGCATTATATATTCAGTCTGCAAACAAACAATCCCCTCGAAGGTACGGACCTTCGAAGGGATTGTTTGACTTTGTATGTTCGAGATATTGCGGTTCCGTAAAGTGACGGGCAAAATGCCCGTCACTTTTGGAAAATCATTGGTTACTGACCAATTGAGGTAAGATAGGCTGCTACGCTGTCACCGTAGGTGAGCATTGCATTGACCAGATCGATCTGGCCTGCGTCGGTGCTCGTTGCACGAGTCTTTGCAACATAGCTCTCAACGCTCCAGGTGACGGTATCGGTGATCGCAGTATCGCCGTCGTACAGAGTGACGGTGATGAGTCTTCTCATCTGCTTTGCGCCAACATCGTCAAAGTCTGCTGCAACCATGACGGGGTTGAGGTTGTAAGCCGGCAGCTCCTTGATAACAGTGCCATCAAGTGCGTCCTTGACAATGAACTTCATGTTTGCAAGGTTTGCGCCCGGCTTCAGGTGCGACAGCGTCAGGGTGACTCTTGCCTTCAGAACGACGCTGGTGTTCAGCGTGCCGAGGTCGCCCTCTGCCTTGGAGTTGTCAACTGCTTCCGGAGTCTCCATGGTAGCATAAGCCATGTGAGCTTCGGTCAGGTCAGCGTCAACCAGGTTCTCAGTGTCGTACTGGAAGTAGGTCTGAGCCACTGCGCCATAACGGAGCATATCGACATACATCGTCTTCTTCTCCGGAGTCGAGGTTGCAAGGTCCAGACCTCTGAGCAGATAATCCTTAACAGAGTCGGTCTGCGTCGGGCCGTAGAAGATGTTGCCCTCTGCGTCCACGCAGTACAGCGTTGCTCTGATCTCATCGCCCATTTCCTTTGCGGTCAGGCCGGTGAAGCTTGCATTGTGCAGGAACGGATTTGTTGCATTGGGCATCGGGGTCAAAGCCGTCTGTCCTTCGCCGTAGCCGAAGGTCACGGTCTTGGTCTCTGCGCCGACCATATCCTTCTCAACGACAAGGTAGAAGCTCTCGTACTCGCCAACGAGTGCGTTGGGAACGGTGAAGGCTACGCTCATTTCCGAACCGACAACGATGCTCATGCTGGGCATTAAGGTCTCGACGAATTCCACGGTAGGTTCGCTGGACTCGATTGCGCCGCAGATGCACTCGCCATCAACGAACAAATGTTCTTCCATGATTTCTTCCAAACCACAATTAGCAGAGCAGCTATAAGTATGTGTGCCATGACCAATATCGGAATAGACCATGGTGTGACCAAGTGCCTCAACGATGTCACCAATATCTGTTGCTCCACATCCATTGGCGCATCTGTATTCGGTATAACCAGCTTCCGTACAGGTAGGAGCAATGACTGCTCCGGCGATCATGTTATGTCCGATGGCCGGTACAATATTCTCGATATCAGTTGCACCGCAAACAACGCAGAGATATTCGGTGTAGCCATCCTCTGTGCAAGTGGGTGCATGAACTACTCCGTCAACCAGAGTGTGCTCTAATGCGGGAGTCATCAGTTCTTCGTCTGTCAAAGCGGTAAGCAATGCTTCTTCTGCGTAGCAGGTACCGTAATTGGGACAAGTCTTATCATCACAGTACCAGTGAGCTTTAATGCCGCCTTCTGCACAGGATGCAGGCTGCTCCTCAAAATATCTGGGCGTATGGACGTGCGGGCCTGCAACAGGGATCAGCGCAATATCCTTAATCTGACCGCTCTTGTACCACGCAGCATAAGTATTATCAACAGTTGCGTTCAAAGAGAGATATCTCTCGGCATCTGCTGCGGTAAAATGAATATTATAAAGGCCGTCTTCTAACTCATCGATCGTCAAATTCAGTGCTTTATCACGCGTAACAAACATACCGCTGTTTCCGGATGTCCATCCCAGGTACTTTGCCTCATCCGCAATGACGTCAGCATAGATACGATAGGTGCCGTCTGTGTTCTTTTCGATCACAAACACCTTATCGGAAGCGGGCGTTTCGATCCAAATAGGCAGCTCGCTCACACCGGAATCCTCAATGTCGTAGCGAGTTCCGTCAAGGATGCCCTTGATATACTGATAGTTGCTCTCTTTTTTACGCATACCGGCAATGTAATAGCGTCCGGAATAGTTGTACTCCGAGGGGGCTCTGCCGCCGCAATCCGCACAGACTCCGTCAACATAGGCATGATTGTGTGCGATGTTCCACTTCTGTGCATTGCTGCCGGAGTAACTTCTTAACTCAATTGCGCTGCCATTTGTTACATCTGTGATGCTCATTGCCTTGCCGCCATTGCGTGCAAAGGCGGAATAGCTGCCGTCCATGTTCTTAACGATCAACCATTTTTGGCCATCGTCACTTGTCTTTGATTGCTGTGTGATGGTTGTATTTTCAACACCTTCGGCAGCATCAAGATACTTATCGGAATGTTTGGCCTGAATGGAATAGTAACCTTGGCCAAGCGATGCAATATAATACTTTTGATGATCCGCCTCAGACTGCTCATTCAGAACAAGCGTTGTGCCATCTTCCAAGGCGGCATCGGAGACAGTTGCTTGGAAAGTGTTATCCGCTACGCTGTTAAACTGATAGACACCGTCTTCCAAAGTGTTATTGCTCAAATGCAGGAGCCACTTCTGGTCGGCACTACCATCATAAGGCATACAGTAAACATTTCCACCGTCATCCAAAGAATAGAGTGTGAGGTACAGATTGTTGCAAGCCGAAACGAAAGAATACGTACCGTCACTATTGGAAATAATGCTCCACTTTTGGTTGGTTCCGGTTGAACCCCACTGCTGAATGTTCGCGCCGGGGGCTGTTTCGCCACCTTCCACATCCAACTGTTTGCCGGAAGCAGCATTGGTGATAACATAGTATCCGTCTGTCAGTTCGAGAAAGCTGAACTGCTGAGAAGGTCTGGTATTTGCTTCCTCCAGGACCACGTTCGCACCGTTTTGGGAGCTACCATTCTCGATTGCAACGCGGTAATTGGGATCAGCAGCATTGGCAATGTAGGAGCCGCTGTTTTCAATATCACCTTGTAGTGACAGAACCCATCTCTGAGCCTTCGAAGCATTACCGGAGTAGCAATGGATGTTCATGCCGTGTTGGGCATTTCCATCCACCAGATCAATATATTTGCCATTGCAGACAGAGATGAACGACCAAGTGCCATCGGCGTTCGGAAGAACACGCCACTTCTGGCAGTCAGCTCCGTTGGGTTCAAACTGCTGGATATTGGTGCCGTCTTCTTTCAGACCGCAATAAACATCCAATACCTTATCGCAACCGAGCAGACTGATCGTATAATAGCCGTCTGCATCGTGCTTAAAGACAAACTTATGTTGGCTGTCCCAAAGCTGGAGGTTGGCATCATTTTCGTGGCTAGCGTTCTCGATGTCCCAACCAAAGGCTGTATTTACGCTGCTTCGTACAGAATATACGCCGTCAATCAGGCTGGTCATAGGCTTGAGTGTCCATTTTTGAGCGTCACTGCCATTGCCGCCCCAGCAGCGGATATTGGTACCACTTTCGACAATACCGGCCTCAACGTCCATGTACAAGCCGTTACACTTGCTGACGAAAGAATAAGAACCGTCATTATGAGGAACGATCAACCACTTCTGTGCATCTGCTCCGTTGCCGCTGTACTGTTGGATATTGGTTCCCCACTCGATTCCGCTTTCAGATACATCCAAATATCTGCCAGAATCCAGCGAACGGATTGCATAATAGCCGTCAGCCTCGCGATAGATGGCGAAGCGATACTCGTTATCCCACAGCCAAAGATTACCGAAGTCGTCAAGACTTGCGCCCTGGATATCCCAGCCAAACTTCTCATTTTCTTTGCTGCGAACGGTATATACACCGTCAATGCCCAAATCTGCGGGATTGAGTCGCCATTTCTGTGCATCGCCGCCGTTGGCAGACCAGCAGGTAATATTCGTCCCGTTATTTGCGTCGTTATTTACAAGGTCGATGTATTTGCCGTTACACTTGCTGACAAACGAATAGCTACCATCCGTGTTGGGCACAACAAGCCATTTCTGATTGTCAGTACCAAGAGAGTCGTACTGGACGATATTCGTGCCGTCAGAGGTTTCCCCGAAGCAGACATCCAAAACTCGGCCGGTTTCCAAAGACTTTATAGTGTAATAGCCGCTGTCGTCGTGCGTAATAACAAAGCGATACTGGGTGTCGTATGCCCACAGATTCGCACTGTTTTCCATCGAGGCTCCCTCTATATCCCAGCCGAACGCAGGGTTTGCGAAGCATCGGACAGTATAAGTTCCGTCGGGGAGGGTTGCCACAGGATTCATAATCCATGCCTGTGCGTCAGAATTGTTTCCGCCCCAACAGCGAATATTCGTACCATCTGCAACATTGCCGTTTTCCAGGTCTATATACAAGCCGTTGCACTTACTGACGAAGGAGTATGTGCCATTGGGGTTGGGAATTGCCAGCCATTTTTGATTGTCACCGCCCGTGTGATCGAACTGTATAATGTTGGTTCCCATATCGGCCAAACCGCAGTAAACATCCAAATAACGGCCGGAATTCAAAGCCCGAATGGTATAATAGCCGTCTGAGCCATGGGTGATAACAAACTTATGCTCGCTGCTCCACAATTGCAGATTTGCATCATTATCATTGCTGTTGCCTGCGATATCCCAGCCGAAGCTTGCGTTAGAGGCACTTCGAACAGTATAAGTGCCGTCGGGAAGAGTATCAACAGGATCAATGTACCACTGTTGTGCCAAAGTGCCGTCGCCTACCCATGTCTGAATCGTGTTGTCGTGGTAAATTTCTCCGTTTCTCAGATCGAGGAATTTTCCAGTCTGCTTATTTTGCAAGGAATAGGAGCCATCTCCCTTGCTGCGGATAATCCATCTCTGCGCATCAGTGCCGGTATACCCGCACTGCGTTGCCAAATACTCTCCGTTCGCACCACCGTAACGCACCTCCAGGTAGAGATTGGAGTTGACATTGCGCAGAGTATAAGAATCGTCTCCATCTTTCTTCAGAACGAACTTCTGACCACGGGAGCTGTCATTAAGATACAGCTTCGCAGGAGCCGCATCGGCGGTAGAGCCCGCTTCGATACCGACCTTATAGCCTCTGTTTTCGCGAGCTCCCAGCGTATATGTGCCGTCGGGCAAATTTGCCAAAGGATCTTCGGCCTTAGCAGGTGCATAGCCATTAAAGCCGTATGTTTTGACAATGTTAGGATAATCCTTATATGCAACATTGGCGTCTACATTACCCAGCCCGGGAACATGCTGCCGGTCGGAGTACTGAAGCATACCATAAGAAGTAGAATACCTTGCGTGTAACGAGGTGTATGTATAGTCGTAATAATGTGCTACCCAACCTTCGTATCTGGCACAAATGGTGCCCAGAGGAAGGGATTTCATACGGCTTGCGCCGCTGTACAGACCGACCAGATAGCCATTGTTTGCAAGTCTGTCCATAAAGGTCAGGCAGATGTTCTGGCAGGACTGCGCAGAAAGACTTAGCTGAGAGGGATCCTCAAAGTCGAAATAAATCGGATATTCAAAAGTTTTTCCTCTCATTGCGTTCAGACAGAAATTTGCCTCGGCAAGAGCGGCTGAAGGCGTCTTTGCATAGGAGTACAGATACCCACCGACGTTCAATCCGGCAGCCTTTGCATTGGCATAGTATTCTTCAAAGCAGCTGTCCTTGACGGTGGAATAACCGATACGCAGGATAACGAAGCTGTACCCCTGATTTCTGATGTTGGCAAAATTAACACCGGATCCCTGCCAATAGGATAAGTCCAAGCCGTGTGCCACGACACTGCCGGTGCCTCCCAAACCGCCGCCATAGCCTCTGTCATAGCCGGTGGCAGCCGAAGTAACCATCGCTATGCTCGGAAGCAACGACAGCACCATCACCGCAACAAGCAGTAATGAAACGATTCGCTTATATTTTGTCATCACAAAATACCCTCCGTTTATGTGTTTTCTTGGATTGATTTTCTAATGTGTTCTCTGTAACTGTTGTTCAGGCGACACATATACTCAGGTTTTTCATCCAAACGGCCTGTCTCTGCAACCGCTATGGCGGCACAGCTGATACAGGTTTCACGTTTGGGGCACTGTGCACATTCTGTGCACAGATATATTTTCGCTGTTTTTTCTTTCAATGCCTGCCATGCAGGCAAAAAGCCTTCCACCAAGGGGTCTGTATGCGGTTCATTCAGCATCCCACAAGGGGTCATTTTACCGTTCCATGCGATCCAAAATTGGGATTTACCGCCATAGCAGTTCATTTTGTTTTCCTTTCCCTGAGCGGGCACAGGAAGCTCACGACAAGCCCTTGTTAGCAAATAATCTGAGTCCTTGCACGCAAGGTCATGCTCGGCCTGTAGCTTTCCCGCGCATTCGGCACTCAATCGAGAAAAACCCGAAGCATCCGCTTTGCGCACAGGAGGAAAGTTATACACCGTCAAACGAAGTGGAATTCCCATCTGTGCGGCATACTCCTTCACACGAGGCAAACTCTCAATATTCCATGGGGTTGCAGTGAAGTTACATACTTGTCTACATACCCTTCCGCATACTTTTCCTCCATGAGCTTAATCTTTTGGATATGAATCTCTTTATTCATTCGTGCAATCAACGCAAACAGTTTTCTCTCGCATTCTGCTCTCGTTTTGGCGTATACGTTTTTGGAGATTCGTTCTCCGTATGTATTACGTGGAGAATACTTTCCTTCCCATAAATGGTCATTGATTTGGTGCAGGCATCCGGTACCCGGCTTTCGTCTTTTTCCCTGGTTCTGGTGAATGCTCTCCACTCTCATGGCACATTCAATGTTTCCCATCAGATAATCAATAATACAAATTTTAGGAATCATATATTGGCTGTGGACATAGAAGCTTTTAATCTCTCCTTGCTTCACAAGTTTGAGCGCCTTACCTTGAGAGATCCCTCCCAGCATCTCTTGCAGATTCTGCAGGGAGACCAAGTCCGGGTAGTCAGCAAACAGTTTTTCAAAATATACTCTGTGGTTCATAATAACACCTTCCATCATTTTTTCCATCAGCGATGAGAAGTCGTGTTATGTATTGCATGTAATTACCGCAAAATTGCCTCCTATTACCGCGCAATTGCCTCCTGAGGTGCCCAAAATTGCGCTAAAATGGCCAAATTGGGGCAAAATTTATCAGAACTTAAAGTTCGGTTTTCTATAACTATTTCCATCAAAAACCAAACATTTTTCCATTTTTATATAATACCTTTCATATTTTTTCGGTCACAAAACTCCACTCCGGTATAGTGGATTCCGCACCTACGCAACAACTTAAAATCCCTCGCCGTAAAAAGCGTACCGGTTCGACCCCGGTCAGCGGCACCAAAACGACCGTTTTCATACGAAAACGGTCGTTTCAGAGTGTCAAAAAAGTCGCCAATCGTCAAAATGCTAATTTTTTGACGGTTGGCGATCTGTGTTCCAATAGACTGTTGCGAGCAGAACCCTAATATAAGCCAAAACACTTCCAATGCTTGCTTCG